>NZ_JBVFTR010000004.1:2608888-2935000 GCF_055693285.1 Roseobacter sp. S87 | reverse complement strand
AAAGGTGAAAAGCACCCCGACGAGGGGAGTGAAACAGTACCTGAAACCGAACGCCTACAATCAGTCGGAGCTTGACTGGAGTTCAATTTGGATGTCATTGGAAGCTATGAAATATTTTGCTTCCATACTGACTTTCACACTGACAACATCAACCGCTTTTGCAGGTGACTATGTCATCGGCTTAGGCATAGATGATGTCTTTGACCAAACAGACACTACAACCGGAGCGGTTGTTATCGAGTATCACGCAGATCCGTTCTATGATGGTGAACGTGCTGATTACTCATTTGCAGCGGCAGGTCAGGTTGATGGAGATGGTGACATCTTCCTCGGCATTGGTGTCCATGCGGAATGGTCCATCGGGACCGGGCCGTGGTTCGTAGAAGGCAGCTTTATGCCCGGTTACTACGACGAAGGGTCTGACGGCAGTGATCTGGGCGGAAACGTTCAGTTCAGGACGCTTCTCGGTGTCGGCTACAGGCTGACCGAAACGAGCAGCATTTCACTGGCCATCGACCATCGGTCAAATGCAGACATCGAGGATATCAACCCCGGCAATGAAACGTTGGCGTTGCGCTATACCATCGGTTTCTGAAGAAATCCAAATTGATCTCCAGTCTTGTGACGGCGTACCTTTTGTATAATGGGTCATCGACTTGGTCTCACGAGCAAGCTTAAGCCGTTAGGTGTAGGCGCAGCGAAAGCGAGTCTTAATAGGGCGTCGAGTTCGTGGGATCAGACCCGAAACCGAGTGATCTAGGCATGGCCAGGTTGAAGGTAAGGTAACACTTACTGGAGGACCGAACCCACATCCGTTGAAAAGGATCGGGATGAGCTGTGCCTAGGGGTGAAAGGCCAATCAAACTCGGAGATAGCTGGTTCTCTGCGAAATCTATTTAGGTAGAGCGTCATCCGAATACCCTCGGGGGTAGAGCACTGGATGGGTAATGGGGCCCCACAGGCTTACTGATCCTAACCAAACTCCGAATACCGAGGAGTACTAGATGGCAGACACACGGCGAATGCTAACGTCCGTCGTGGAGAGGGAAACAACCCTGACCTACAGCTAAGGCCCCTAATTCATGGCTAAGTGGGAAAGCAGGTGGGACGACCAAAACAACCAGGAGGTTGGCTTAGAAGCAGCCATCCTTTAAAGATAGCGTAACAGCTCACTGGTCTAAATAAGTTGTCCTGCGGCGAAGATGTAACGGGGCTCAAGCCATGAGCCGAAGCTTAGGATGCATTTATTGCATGGTAGCAGAGCGTAGTGTGACATAATTCCATGTCTCCTTAACCCTTCGGGGTATTGGAGACGCGGAGTTTTCTGTGAAGCCGGCGCGTGAGCGATCCGGTGGAGAGATCACTAGTGAGAATGATGACATGAGTAGCGACAAAGAGTGTGAGAGACACTCTCGCCGAAAGTCCAAGGGTTCCTGCTTAAAGCTAATCTGAGCAGGGTAAGCCGACCCCTAAGGCGAGGCCGAAAGGCGTAGTCGATGGGAACCAGGTTAATATTCCTGGGCCAGATGGAAGTGACGGATCTCGAAGGTTGTTCATCCTTATCGGATTGGATGGGCCGCTCAGAGGTTCCTGGAAATAGCTCCATCATAAGATCGTACCCTAAACCGACACAGGTGGACTGGTAGAGCATACCAAGGCGCTTGAGAGAACGATGTTGAAGGAACTCGGCAAAATACCTCCGTAAGTTCGCGAGAAGGAGGCCCAGTTTCTACGCAAGTATTGGCTGGGGGCACAAACCAGGGGGTGGCGACTGTTTATTAAAAACACAGGGCTCTGCGAAGTCGCAAGACGACGTATAGGGTCTGACGCCTGCCCGGTGCCTGAAGGTTAAAAGGAGGGGTGAGAGCTCTGAATTGAAGCCCAGGTAAACGGCGGCCGTAACTATAACGGTCCTAAGGTAGCGAAATTCCTTGTCGGGTAAGTTCCGACCTGCACGAATGGCGTAACGACTTCCCCGCTGTCTCCAACATCGACTCAGCGAAATTGAATTACCTGTCAAGATGCAGGTTTCCCGCGGTTAGACGGAAAGACCCCGTGCACCTTTACTACAGCTTCACACTGGCATCAGGCCAAGCATGTGCAGGATAGGTGGTGGGCTTTGAAGCAGGAACGCCAGTTTCTGTGGAGCCTCCCTTGAGATACCACCCTTGCTTTGCTTGATGTCTAACCGCGGTCCGTTATCCGGATCCGGGACCCTGTGTGGCGGGTAGTTTGACTGGGGCGGTCGCCTCCTAAAGCGTAACGGAGGCGCGCGAAGGTTGGCTCAGAGCGGTCGGAAATCGCTCGTTGAGTGCAATGGCAGAAGCCAGCCTGACTGCGAGACTGACAAGTCGAGCAGAGTCGAAAGACGGCCATAGTGATCCGGTGGTCCCAAGTGGGAGGGCCATCGCTCAACGGATAAAAGGTACGCCGGGGATAACAGGCTGATACTGCCCAAGAGTCCATATCGACGGCAGTGTTTGGCACCTCGATGTCGGCTCATCTCATCCTGGGGCTGGAGCAGGTCCCAAGGGTACGGCTGTTCGCCGTTTAAAGAGGTACGTGAGCTGGGTTTAGAACGTCGTGAGACAGTTCGGTCCCTATCTTCCGTGGGTGTAGGATACTTGAGAGGAGTTGCCCCTAGTACGAGAGGACCGGGGTGAACGATCCACTGGTGGACCTGTTGTTGCGCCAGCAGCAGTGCAGGGTAGCTATGATCGGAAAGGATAACCGCTGAAGGCATCTAAGCGGGAAGCCCCCTCAAAACAAGGTATCCCTGAGGGCCGAGGTAGACCACCTCGTCGATAGGCCAGAGATGTAAGCACAGCAATGTGTTCAGTTGACTGGTACTAATTGCCCGATAGGCTTGATTTGATCCAGTAGAAGAGAGATTTTCTATAAGGTTCAAAAGCATACACAGCACACAGTCGTACGCGACTTGGACAGAGGTTTTTCATGGTTTGGTGATCATAGCGCAAGTGAAACACCCAGCCCCATCCCGAACCTGGCAGTTAAGCACTGTAGCGCCGATGGTACTGCGTCTTAAGGCGTGGGAGAGTAGGTCATCGCCAAACCTAGCAAAACCTCTGATCGTATCTCTCTTTCGATGCGCCTCATATCAGAACTGGACTGAGGCAGCCCAAATTGGCGCGGGATGGAGCAGCCCGGTAGCTCGTCAGGCTCATAACCTGAAGGTCGTAGGTTCAAATCCTACTCCCGCAACCAAAAACCCCCGCCGTTTACCGGCGGGTTTTTTTTGTTTGGCAAATTAGTTTTTTGCGGCCAGCTGGCACAGTCAGTCTCCCGGGTTCATCTTTGCGCGTTTTCTGTTCAACGAGGAAGTACAGCAGCGGCTCATGATCTAAAATCGGTGCCTGTTAATTCGCGATACGAGGTGACGTCTTCCGACATTGATTGCGTTGGCACTACAGCGGCGGCAAAAAACGCTGGTCAGGTAAACTCGTCAAATTTATGCGGCCACATTGGTTTGGGCCTATGTCAGGATTCTGGTAAAGACGCCCGTGCCTCGTTTGCTATGTCTCGGACAGTGACTGGTCCTGAATTTTCCGAACCGGATGCAAAAGGTAGCTGAGAATGGAACGCTCGCCGGTAAGTATATCCGCTGTGACAGTCATTCCCGGTCGAACGGACACATCCGAAAGCCCGGCTGACCCGCCTGATGGTAAGTCTACAGTGACGCGATAGACCACTTCTCCTGTATCCGCAGTGAAACTGGTCGGAGAAACTTCCGAAACGCTGGCCGATATTGCCCCAAACCGGGTAAAATCAAAACTCATGATCTTGAGGCTGACGTTCATGCCTGCGCGGATTGACCCAATGCGGTCCGCTGAAACGTTTACGACAGCGCGGTACGCTGCACCCGAAGGCACGATTTCCGCGATGACGTCGCCTGGCGCGACGACCTCATTTGCACGCAGCACCTCCAGACTGTGAACCTGACCTCCGACAACAGTCCGAACGTCAGAGCGGGCAATCCGCGCTGCCGCGTCTGCCGCCGCCTGTCGGAGCGTTACAAGCTCTTCATTGATCTTTGTCCATCTGACCGCCGCATCCCGTCGTCTTTGCGCAAGTAGCTCGCTTCTCTGAAGCAGGTTCTCCTGGCGCGTGGATTCGAGATCTACCCTGCGACCTTCCGTTTCTTCAACGCTTCTGCGCAGTTGTAATGCCTCCCGCTGCAGGCGTTCCCGGTCAATCAGTCGTACTGTGCCGTTGTCTTTGAAACGGTCGAACCGAACCAGCTGGGATTTAACGATCTGCTGCTCGTCGCGGATGATATCCGCGCGCGCGGCCGTATTGCGGATCTGGGCGAGAATTCTTTCGTCTTCCGCGGAAATTCTATCGAGTTGCGCGACCAGAAACATCTGCTCGGCCCAGAAAGCCTCTGACGCCGGATCGCCGGTATTCTGATTTTCGGGCAGTTGCCGGCCATCTGCGTTAAGTAAAAACCGAACTCTGTCAGCTTCGTTTTCCAGCGTTTCGATACGGGCGCGTAAGGCCGTAGCTTCCCGCTGAAGATGAGCCGTGTCAAAGCGCAACACCGTGCTGCCAGGGGCAAGCATCGCGTTTCGATCTGCCACCAGTTCCTTGACGACACCGCCATCGGGGTGTTCGATACGCTCGATGTGCCCCTGCGTTTCGATGGTACCGGTGCCAGAAACTTTTTCTTCGACGGTAACCTGTGCAGCCCAGGTCAGAGCAAAAACAACACTTGCAGTGCAGGCACCGACTGTAAGCCTGGCTGCGTTGCTGTCACGTACTTCATCGAGCGCAGAGTGGGTCGAAATCTCTGGGCCAGCAGCGTTCTGAATTGTCTGCTCCTGGTTCTTTCGTGTGGCGTTTTCAGGCTTTTCAGAGCGTGTCATGATGCTTCTTTCTGAACTTCTTCTAACATCCTGAACTGTGTTCGCCCTTCAGCGATGCGAACTACCGCATCAGAGGAACGGATCAGGCTTGGCCGGTGCGTGACGACGAGACTGGTCATTTCCCCGCGCCGACTTTTGAGAGCATTTTCAATGGCGCGATCAATGACCGGATCGACATCTTCTGAAGCTTCATCAAGCAACAGAACTGCGGGCTTCAGAAGCAATGCCTGTGCGACAGCGACCGCTGTCCGTACTCCGCCAGACAGAGTGACGGCATCAACGCTGGGATCGATCCTGGTTTGTGACCCATTGGGCAAACTGTTTACCATTCTGGAGAGGCCAACCTCATGAATGACGTCCGCTATCTGATCATCTGATATCAGTGGGTCAACGAACCGCAGGTTCTGCGCAATTGTGCCATAGATCAGCATGGGCTTCTGCGGAACGAACATGATATTGTGACCGAGCACGCGGTTCGACATTTCAGGAAGGCTCACCGTGCCAAGACGAACGCTTCCTGCCTGTGGCTGTATCTGACCGGACAGGACGCCGAGCAGGGCAGACTTTCCCGATCCTGATGCGCCGATCACGGACACAAACAGTCCTTTGGGTATATCAAGGCTCACACCTGCGAGCGTTGGTATATGAGCGTTTGGACCGCGCAAAAACACGTTGGATGCAGTCAGCCGGGCATCCTGATGCTTTTCCCTTCCGATATCCGCCGGGCTGTCATCCTCTGCAAATCTTATCATCGTATCGACCTGCTGGAACAGTCGCATGAGGTCTTTGGATTTTGGCAGAATGAGCAAGCCCTGTTGCAGTGGTGCAAGCGCACGCCAGGCCAGCATCGTTACCGCGACCAGTTCGCCACCACTCAGGGCGCCGGCTATGGCTCTTTCGGCGCCCAAAAAAATGACCGAGCTGGCCGCAAGGGGCACAAAGACATAGGACAAAGCCTCCAGCCGCGACGCGCTTCTTGCGAGACGGTATCTCGCCAGTACCACGCTGTTCAGCGCGCGCTGACTGCTTTCTGCCCATGGCCATGCCAGGCCGTTCCGGGCGATAAATTCGCGTTTGCGGACAAGTTCCATCTGGCGGCGCGTTAATCTGTTGCGCGCTGCAGACAATGCGCCTGCACGCCTGATCAGTGCGGGTACAAGCGATAAGCCTGCGAAAAAGAAGAGCACAACTATTGCCACAATGACGAGCGCCAGCGCCGGAGACAGAAACGCAATCGCTGCAAGCAGCAGAAAAGAAACGGGAAGTTCGAGCGCCACAATGGCAAAGGGGCCTGCGAAGACATCCCGTAAACCTTCCAGTTCGCGCAGGCGCACTGTCTGCTCGCTGATCGGGGCCTGATCAATCATCCTCCGTGGAAGCCGCAGCAGCTTGCGGAAAAGGGCACTTCCGATCAGATATTCAAACCGTCCGGAAATGCGCCCAAGCAAACGTGCTTTGATCATGCGGAATGTCAGGTCGAAAGCAAAAAGGCCGGTCGCCGCGATAAGCACCGCCGCTATGACAGTTGGTTGTTGTCCGGTGACAACCAAATCAAAGAGAAAAATCACCATAACCGAAAACGTTACGGTCAGTGCACCGCTGATGATCGTCAGCAAAAGGACGAGGCGCAGATCTGGCGCGAAACGGGAGAACGTTTCAAACGTGAAGCTTTCTGCCGGCGCGGTGTTTTCCCCTGCGGATGCTTCTGTGTCTGGCGCAAAGTCAATGAAATGGCAGCGCTTTCGGGCCGACAGCGCGCGGTTTTCCGCAGCTGCACTCCCGGACGTGGGGCGTGTCGCGGCATAACCTGAAACTTCGCCCCGGTCCGGCAGCCAAAGCCGGTTGTCGGAGCTGACATATACGCCAGCTGATTTCTGGCGCAGAAACTGTGCCGGTGTCACGCGCCTTGTCCGGCAACTGAAGCCAAGGTTCAGCAGCAGGGTGCGCATTGATGATGGGTCCAGCCGGTCAATCAGATAGGGCATCGCTGCCGCGAGTCGCCCGGCATCAGGAGGCCAGGCCAGTTTTTCCAGCAGGTTCAGCAGTATATATGCATCCTGGCCATTCATCGGTTGCCCGGAGATTGCCCCTGAGATCAACCCATCCAGCAGCGCGTCGTAGTCCCAGCTGCTGAAACGGGCGCGGCTTGCAGGTGACGGTTTTGATACCCGATGTCCAGAGGTCAGGAGAAAGGGTTCTGGCTGGTCCTGAGCGTTGACCCGGTGTTCCTGCCGGAGCATGAGCTTTTCCATCGCCTCACATCTCCGCCAGTACTGGAGAGCCGCTGGACAGCAGGTCCAGCGTATGCGTGGCAAGTGCCATATAGGAAGGCCGGTTGGTGACGAGGATCAGAATGTGATCTGCCGACCGCCCTTTGAGCCAGTTCAGCATTTTCTGGTCGGTTTCGTGGTCGAGCCCTGAGTTAGCAGTCTGGAAGACGACAACATCAGGCGAGGTCACCAGACCGCAGATATTGGTTGCGATCCTTTGTGCTGATTGTGGCAAACCATCATTGTCCGCGCGGACCTGTGTCAGCAGCCCTTTTGGGCTCTGCCGCATGATTTTCTGCAGCCCGAGATCCCGGGCCAGAGTGAGGGCGGCATCCCGGTTTTTCTCGGGCCGAAAGGCGCAGATATTGCTGAAAATGCTGCCTTCCAGCAGATGGGAGTCTTCCGACAGCAGGCGGATCCGGTCCTGCCGGTCCTGAAGCCTGTAGTTTTCCAGTGCTCTACCGTTCACTTCGATTGTGCCTTCATCCAGCGCGAGTTCACCCAGGAAGAGGCGCACAGCGGCAGCTACTCTACTTTGCTCTTCACTGCGCAGCAAAAGGCAGTGCCCGGGCCGAAGACAGAGGTTGATATTCTTCAGAACAATGTCCGTATCGTTGGCGGGGAGGGTGGTAACATTTCTGAATTCCAGCGTTTTCACCGCGGGCAATGGCAGCAGGCCGTTTTCCCGCTGCGGTAACTCAGCCAGAGCCTGAAAGTCCTGTGTGCTTTGCCGTGTGCTTTCGAGACCCGAGAGATATCCTTCTACCCGCAGGACGGGCTGCACGATCCGGCCACTGAGCACGACCACGGCAGCAAGGACGCCAATACTGGCCTGTCCGTTCACCACGAGGTATCCAGCCGTTGCGGCCGTCACGAGAGGAACGAGGTTTCCGATTGCTGCGGTCAGACCCTGGGCCTGATGGATTCCCCGGGTCATGTCGCGGGTCTGTGTTGCCGAGCGTGCCAGCAGGCGTTCCTGCCTCCGATTCATCAGTTCGCCGATCTGGAGGGCGCGCACAGACCGGATCCCTTCCAGAACTTCGCTGAAAAAACTGTAACGCCGCGCTTCTGTCTCCAGGCGTTCATGGCGTGAATAATCAATCCTGCGTCTCAGATAACCGAGTACGACGAATGTGATCAGCAGTGTGATGGTCACCGTCAGCGCCACGATGGGAGACAGAACCGCCATAACCAAAAGAAAAATGCCCGCGAAAGGCAGATCAAGCATTGCCGCGGCAGCGCCATCTGCGCGCTGGCTCCGCAAGCGGTCTATGGCCGTCATCTGTGTTACCAGCGTGCCACTGTCCACTTTTCGTCGCTTCGCGGGGTCTTCCATGATCAGGGACCAGAAAGTCCTTTTGTACGCACGCTCCTCAAACCGCGCGGCGAAGAAGGCCAGCAGGCGCGCGCGTGACAGGCGCAATGCTGCATCAATTATGAGTGCTGCTGCGACCATTGCCGCCAGCACGATCAGTGTTTCGTGTGCCTGATTGGGGATGACACGGTCGTATATCTGGAGCATTGCCAGCGGCACGGCCAGTGACAACAGATTTGCGACCAGCGACGCCGCAAGGATCGCCGGGTCCCATGTTACAGATCTCAGTACTGACAGTTCACTCATTAAGCTGCTCCAGACACAGCTTAGTAGCCATCAGACCTTAAATTTAAGCTAATTCAGTGCGTTCACCAGGTGACACGTTCAAGGTCGGTGAAGGAAACTGATCCGCCATCATCGAAGGTGACGATACCGGATGCGTCGCTCGAAAGTTCCAGGACGCCACTGTTGAGAGACGTGACGCTGTGTCCTCCGTCCAGCACGAGCGTCCAGCCGTCCCCATCCACGGTGTCACCGCTGACGGAGGTTGCACCAGCGCCTATGCCGTCCAGCTGAAGCACATCAGTCCATGAGCTGCCACCGTCTACTGTGTCGTTGCCCTGCATGGCCGCGACGGTAAAGGCATCATTGCCGGAGCCGCCAGAGAGGAAATCATCCCCCGATCCGCCGATAATCTGGTCGTCACCGTCATTTGTGAAGACCGACGCGCCGGAGGTGTGACCGCCGAGGTCAACCGTGTCATCGTAGTAGGTGCCGTCAATGGCTTCGATTCCCGTGAAGGTGCCGTCCGCGCCGCCGGAGCCGGTGTAATTATAGGAGCCCGCGCCGTCCCCGGTGAAGGCGACATTGAGGTTTTCCCAGCCGACAAAGTCAAGGACATCGGTCCCTGCGCCGCCGTCGACGGAATCCGTTTCAGCAGATTCGGATATCTCAATGCGGTCATCACCAGCGCCGGCATCGATCGTGTCATCTCCCCATCTGCCCTGGATCACATCGTTCCCGTCGCCACCGTTAATCAGGTCGTCGCCGCCATTACCATAAAGGGTGTCATTTCCACCGCCGCCGTCAATTGTATCGGACCCGTCGCCTCCCGAAACGTAGTCGTTCCCGTCGCCGGTATTCAGGCCCAGACCACTGGAATCGTTCCAGGCATCGATGGTGTCATCGAATGCCGTGCCTTCGATGTTTTCGATATTGGTGAAACCGGCCGTTCCGGAACCAACGGTGACGTCACCCGCTTCGTTGCCGGAAAACACGACGCGCATCCCATTGGTGCTTTCACCGGCGCCAGAGAGCGTATCGTTGTCTGTACCACCTTCGCCACCGTCAATGGTATCGGTCCCGGAAGTGGTGGAAGACACATAGATCAGATCAGCATCATCGCCACCGTTTATAAGATCACTGCCTTCTCCGCCTGTGAGCGTATCATTGCCCGCACCACCGGACAGGATGTCATTGCCATCAAGGCCGGAGATTTTGTCGTCCCCTCCGGATCCGACAATTGTATCATTGCTGCTGGTGCCGATAATTTCGTCAACACCGATCAGCGTCACACCGGTGAAATCGAAATCGGCTGCCGCCCATCTGGTGCCCAGCTCCTCGCCGGAAATTGCGCTGCCATCAATGATCTCGAAGCCATCAGCGGCAGAGAATGTGCTCTGGATGCGGTACGTGTCGTTTGAACCGTCATCTTCCAGGACAATTCTGTCCGTACCGGATGTGCCGCTGTCTGTCAGCGTATTGGGCGCACCCCCATCAGTGGAGTTCAGGAACACGATGTCCGACCCTTCACCACCGTCCACGGTGTCATTGTCCCGCTTGCTGTAGATTACGTCGTCACCGGCACCGCCAAAGATCGAGTCTTCCTGATTTGTGCCAGTAATGGTGTCATTGCCGGCACCGGCATCGAGCGTGATCCCGACGTTGTCCGCCGAGGCATCCACCACATCCGCCTGGTCCGTCAGGACGAGACGTTCAATCTCGGAGAAGGTGATCGTATCGGAGCCATCGGTGATCGTCCCTGCTTCGTTGCCGGTGTATGTCACCGTGACCGGGCCGGTCAGGGCGGAAAGGTCGATAAAGTCATCATCCGTGCCGCCTTCGCCGCCGGTGATGGTGTCGTTGCCGAAGCTGTCCGCGACAATGAAAGTGTCGGCGTCATCGCCCCCGAGGAGAGTATCATTTCCCGTTCCGCCAGAGATCAGGTCTTCCCCGCCACCGCCGACAATGTAATCATTGCCCGCACCGCCTTCGAGAACGTCGTTGCCGGTGTCGCCAGAGTCATCTCCGGCGATGTAGTCGTTGCCAGCGCCGCCGCGCAGCGTATCGTCGCCGAGATCTCCTTCGATCCAGTCATCATGTGCTGAGCCGATGATCTCACTGCCGACCGTGCCGCCGGTTACAAAAACGTTGGTACCATGGCTCGCGGTCGTCAGGTCAATCACATAGTCACCGTCGTCTAGGTAAAACTCGTCAACCAGTGAGAAGTTCGTCCCGTCGGCCAACGTCGCGGAGCCACCCGCCGCATCATAGCGGACTTCAAGGTAGTTCGCCGCGTTGTCACCAAAGACAGAATCGTCCGTGTCGAGGTAGACTTGGTGGGAATCTGCATATGCGTAGACGACATCGGCGTCACCGATCCCATCTCCAAGGCGAATATTGGCATAGCCCGCACCATCGGTTGCATAAACGGTATCGCTGCCGGTACCGCCAAAAATACGCGCACCTCCTGCACCGGTATGAAGCACGTCGTCCCCTGCTTCGCCGTAAATACTGTCAAAGCCGAGGCCGCCGTCTATTGTGTCGCTACCAGAGCCGCCAATGACCGTGTCAGCTCCATCACCTGCGTCGACAGATACACCGATACTGTCCGATGTGGAATCCACCACATCGGCCTGATCTGTCAGGACTAACCTCTCGACCTCGGAGAATGTGATCGTGTCGGTGCCGTCTGAAATTGTGCCGGCCTCGTCGCCGGTATAGGTGACCGTTACCGGACCGGTCAGCGCGGAGAGATCAACGACATCGTCATCTGTGCCGCCTTCACCGCCCGTGATCGTGTCGTTGCCGAAACCGTCCTCGACGAGGAAACTGTCTGCATCGTCGCCGCCGTCGAGCACGTCAGCACCGGCACCACCAGCGATGGTGTCCGCTCCGGAATCACCAGTGACCGTATCATCGCCTGCGCCGGTTGCGACCGAGTCGTCGCCTGAATCCGCATCCACAGCGTCGTCACCGGCCCCGCTCAGCACGGTGTCGTCGCCGGAGTTCATGTCGAACACGCCGCCATCAGAGTCGAGCGTTGCATCAATGCTGTCGTTGTTGATGGTGCCGCGGATCACTTCGATCTCAGAGAACTCTCCGCTTGCGCCGCCCGCAGACGTAAAGGTGCCTGCGCCGTCGCCGGTGAAGTTGGCAGTGAAACCCGCGATAGCACCCTCATTGAAATCGAGCGTGTCTTCGCCTGTGCCGCCAATGACGGTTACTGCACCATCGTCGGCATCGACGTCGAACCGGTCATTGTCCGCGCCACCATCGAGCGTGTCATTGCCTGTGCCCGAACGAAGTTCGTCGTCACCGTCACCGCCGCGGAGACTGTCGTCACCTTCATCTGCGTATAGAGTATCGTTGCCCGCGCCGCCTTCCAGGGTGTCGTTACCCCCATCGCCATCGAGCGTGTCATCGCCGGCGCCACCGACAAGGGAGTCGTTTCCGTCGAGCCCATCAATGAAATCATCACTCGTTGAGCCAATGATCGTATCGCTGTTGTTTGTACCCTCGATCTCGTCGATGTCGATCAGGGTGATGCCGGTGAAATCGAAATTGGCGTTCGCGTCGTTTGTCGTCAGCGTGTCGTCGGCAGCAGCACTGCCGTCGATGATCTCAAAGCCCTGCGCCGCCGAGAAATCACCCTGCATGGCATAGGTGCCCGGACCCGAGTCAAGCACGATTTGGTCCGTGCCTGTGGTCCCGCTGTCCGTCAGGACATTCGTCGCGCCAGAGTCGCGGTCGTGGAAATAAACGGTATCGGAATCCTCGCCACCATCGACCGTATCACCGTCCCTGCCGCTGTAAATCGCGTCTTCGCCATCGCCGCCGTAAAACTGGTCCGCGCCTCTGCCTTCTCCGAAATCAAGGCCGTCAGAAAGTGTATCATTTCCGGCTTCGCCAAACACCGTATCGTCGCCATGACCCGAAAAAACGAGGTCATCGCCATCGCCGCTGCTGATAACGTCGCCGCCGTCGCCACCCGTGATGGTATCGGCCCCGCCAAGCGCCGTGATGTCGATCCCGGCCGTATCCAGACGAGCATCTACGACGTCCGCGTGTTCCGTCAGAATCAGCCGCTCAACCTCTGAGAAGGTGATCGTATTCGTGCCATCAGTGATCGTTCCCGCCTCGTCTCCCGTGTAGGTCACAGTGACCGGGCCCGTGAGCCCCGAGAGGTCGATCACATCGTCGTTTCCACCTGGCGAGGTGGTATCTTCTCCGCCGATGATCGTATCGTTGCCGAACCCGTCCTCGACTATGAAGGTGTCGGCGCCTGCGCCGCCTTCCATCGAGTCGTCATCTTCTCCGCCAACGAGCGTATCGTCGCCCACTCCGCCGATCAGGGTGTCGAAGCCCGCACCACCGACCATGCTGTCGCCGTTGCTCTGCCAGGACGCATTCTGCGGTGTGGTCGTCGCTCCCGATACGATGCTGTCGTTCCCGGCGCCGCCGTCCAGCGTATCGCTGTCGGTCGTATCGAACTCGTTGCCGCCTATGATCGTGTCGTTACCTTCGCCGCCATAGATTTCCTGACGCTGGTTTCCGCCTTCGATCAGGTCATTACCGTCTTCGCCATAAATGAGGACGTTGTCTTCGGACCCGTCAAAGTATGTGATGCTGTCGTCGCCCGCGCCGCCGTAAATGGTGTCAAAGTCGCGATAGACAAGAGTATCGTTCCCGCCGCCACCTTCGAGCAGGTCTGCGCCGCCGGCGCCGCCATAGAGGTAATTCGCCTGGCCATCGCCTGTAAGGGTATCGTTCCCGGATCCCCCGATAACAGTCTCGATACCGGAATAGCTGTTACCCCATTGGTCTGATCCGGCCACAAGATCGATATCGAAATCGAAGAACCTGACATCAGTCTCATCAATCTGGAAGGTGTCATTGCCGTTTCCGCCAATGAAGATGTCTCCGGTGCCATCATCATAACTCGCAAGGAATGTGTCATCACCCTCACCACCATCGAGGGTGTCTTTTCCGTCACCGCCCTCAATGTGGTCGTTTCCACCTCTGCCTTCGATGTTTACACCGGCAGTATCCCAACCTGCGTCCACGCTGTCATCGAAATCCGTCAGGATCAGCCGCTCTATTTCAGAGAAGGTGATCGTGTCGGTGCCATCGGTAATCGCGCCTGCCTCGTCGCCGGTGTAGGTCACGGTGACCGGGCCGGAAAGCGCCGAGAGGTCGATCATATCGTCGTCGATGCCGCCCTCACCGCCCCTGATCGTGTCATTTCCGAAGCCGTCCTCAACGATAATAGTATCGTCGTCGTTCCCGCCGTCCACATTGTCGGCGCCGGTACCCCCTGGAGCACGTCACTCCCGGAGGAGCCACGGAGTATATCATTGCCCGCATCTCCGCGCAGCGTGTCATTGCCCGTTCCGCCGTCGATGGTGTCATTGTCGGCACCGCCACTCAGGTCGTCATCATTGTTCCCACCGTGAATGCTATCGTCGCCATCCCCGCCATCGACTGTGTCGTTTGATGCGCTTGAGAAAATCGTGTCATTACCCGCACCGCCATAGATGCTGTCACGTCCAAAAGTGTCCGAAACGTAATCATCGCCATCGCCTGCGTCGATTGAGTCGTCACCATGCCAGTCGGTGATCGTATCGTTGCCCGCGCCGCCCAGAAGTGTGTCGTTGCCCCAGCCACCAGTCAGGCTGTCGGCGCCTTCACCGCCATCTATGGAATCGTTTCCATCGCCGGCATAAACGGTATCGTCGCCCGTCTGGCCGAGAATGGTGTCGTCCCCTGCCTCTGCATCGATATTGTCCGCACCTGCACCTCCGTCAACGCTGTCGCTGCCGGTACCGGACCAGATCACATCGTCACCGTCATTGCCCGCAACTGTATCGTCGCCCGCGCCTGTGAACAGATTGTCGCCGCCAATGCCACCGGTCACGCTGTCTGCACCACCCTCGGTGGAGACCAGAACGCCCGAGCTGTCGCTGCTGGCATCAATGACGTTGTCACCGCTTACGCCAAAAACTTCCTCGACGCTCTCAAAGGTACCGGACCCGCCGTCTGCGGTTGTAAAGGTGCCCTGACCATCACCCGTGAAACTGACGGTCGCTTCCGTGCCATCAAAAACGACCGCGTCGTCCTGCGTACCCCCACGTATGGTGTGGCCGGTGCCGGAGGTGTCAGTGATCACAAAAGTATCGTTTCCTGAGCCGCCTTCGAGAGTATCGGACCCTGCTGAGGCCACCAGCTCGTCATCGCCATCACCGGCATCAATGTTCACACCCTGGGTGTCAGCGGTTGCGTCCACCACATCCGCGCCGTCCGTCAGGATCAGCCGCTCAACTTCCGAGAAGGTGATCGTGTCGGCCCCATCCGTGATCGTTCCGGCTTCATCACCGGTATAGGTTACCGTGACCGGGCCGCTCAGCCCCGACAGGTCGATGACGTCATCATCTGTGCCGCCTTCTCCACCGGTGATCGTGTCATCGCCGAAACCATCTTCGAGAATGAACGTATCGGCGTCGTTGCCACCATCGACGGTGTCGTTGCCGGTGCCGCTGCGGATTGTATCATTCCCGTCGCCGCCATGCAGAGAGTCGTTTCCACTGCCGCCGTCAATCGTGTCTCTGTGCCGCCCGCCCGTGACAGTATCCTGTCCATCGCCGCCACTGATTTCGTTACGGCCGCCGGCAAGGCTGATGACATCATCACCGTCGCCGCCGAAGACTGTATCACTCGACCCGGCATCGTTTTCAGAAGAGACAATCGTATCGTTGCCCGTGCCGCCATCGACCCAATCGTCGTCGCCAAAGCTGGTGACCGCATCTATCGTGATGGAATCGTCACCTGCACCACCGGATATGCTGTCGCCCTGGTCGCCACCGATCAGGGTATCGTTTCCGCTGCCGCCGGTCAGGGTATCTTCTCCGCGTCCGCCCTCGGCAATCACGCCAACGCCGTCAGCGGTTGCATCCACGCTGTCGTTCTGGTCCGTCAGAATGACCTGCTCAACATCTGAGAAGGTCAGGGTGTCCGAGCCATCCGTGATCGTCCCTTCCTCATCACCGGTGTAGGTGACCGTCACGGGCCCAGAGAGGCCGGACGTATCGATGACGTCGCTGTCATTGCCGCCACCGCCGCCTGAGAAGGTGTCGTTTCCGAAACCGTCTGTCAGAACCAGCGTGTCGGCGTCATTTCCGCCGAGGATGCTGTCATCGCCGGCACCGCCGTCCAGAGTATCTGCGCCATCAGAACCGATCAGCGTATCATTCCCGGCACCACCGGACAGGCTGTCATTGTCCTGACCGCCGGTCAGACTGTCGTTTCCGTCACCGCCATCAAGGCTATCGGATCCTTCGCTGCCCAGCAGCGTGTCAGCCCCTGTGCCGCCGTCAATCTGGTCATCTCCTGCAGCGCCGATCAGGCTGTCGTCGCCTGTGCCGCCAGAAATGGTATCGTCTCCGCCTGCGGCGTTGACGGTGTCATTGCCGGTGCCGCCCGACACAAGATCATCGCCTGCTCCGGATGTCAGGCTGTCATCGCCAGCACCGCCCGAGACCGTGTTGTTGCCTTCACCAGCTGAGATCGTGTCATTGCCGTCACCGCCGTCAATCACATCATTGCCGTTCCCGCCCGAAACGGAATCCTGTTCAGATGTGCCGGTAACTGTCTCGCCGGTGTTCCCAGCGGTGTATGCACCCTGAAAATCAACGACGTTGATTGTCAGAACTTCGTCATAGATTGCACCGGCCTGATCGAAGGTCCGTACGGTGAGATTAAAGCTGCTGTCGGTTTCGAAATTGATGTCCTGACCCGCCCGGACGCGGATCTCATTGCCCACAATCTCGAATTTCCCGGATGGATCGGACACCAGGCTGTAGGTGTGAGTGTTACCGGCATTTGAATCGACGGTAGCAAGTGTTGCGACCGTTTCGCCGGATGGATCGTAGGCGGCTGTTATTGAACCACCGTCATCCACGCTCTCGTTGACTGTGCCGCCCGTCATAATGATGTCTGTGGGCGCTGTGTTTGTCACGATCGCTGCCGCAATGTCACCATCTGCGAAGCGGAACACTTCGGCCCCTGTGACGGTATCGTCACCGTCCGGTGCACCGGACCGGTTATCCGAGACAGTGACGCCATCACTTGTTTCGGTGATCGTATAGTCATCCCGGTTGCCGGAAAATGAAACCGTGTCTGATCCGTCGCCACCCGAAAGCAGGTCATCGCCGCCATCAGCCATCAGCAGATCGTCGCCTGTGCCGCCAGAAAGGGTGTCATTGCCTGCGCCACCGCTGATCTGATCATCTCCGGACCGTCCGGCGATGAAATCGTCTCCCGCGCCGCCGCCGGCCGTGTCATTGCCCGCACCGGTGTCAATGCGCATGCCTGCACTGTCAGCGCCACCGATGACAACATCTGCAAAATCGGTGAGGTCGAGCTGCTCAATCCCGTTGAAGGTGATTGTGTTTGTGCCGTCCGTGATCTGTCCGGCCTCATCGCCGGTGTAGGTGACAGTGACAGGGCCGGAAAGCGCATCCAGATCAATTTTGTCCTGATCCAGGCCATCTTCGCCACCGTCAATCGTGTCGTCATCAAAGTTGTCCTCGATGACAAATGTATCGTTGCCGTCTCCCTGTGGTACCGGTTCCTGAGCTGCCATCGTCGCTTCCGCTTCTGTGTCAGCGGCATCGTCAGAGCGGGCAGATTGCTGTGTTTCACCTGGTGTATCAGGTTGAACCTGTGCGGCAGCGGATACCTCAGGTGCTTCCGGTTCGTCCGGTTCTGATCGGGAAGGGGGCACCGTGCCAGCGGCCTGTGCGGCAGGCGCAGTGGATGTTTGCGGCGTCTGCGTATCAGGGGTGTTGCCCGATGCCCGCACACCACCTGTGCCCGGCCCGGCTGCAGATTGGACCGCTTCAGATATGTCTGCAAACTCACCTCCAGAAGCAGGGGCTGCGCCCGGTTCTTCGGGTTTTGCGGAGGATGGATCTTCTTCGGGAATCTGTGTCTGAGCGTCGGCCTGATCAAATACGGAAAGAGCGCCCAGAAACGATGCCCCGGCTGCGCCGACCTGCGCGTCGGCACCACCGGTTGAGCCCTGGTTCTGCAGCGTTGCAGATTCTTTTTCCGATTTTGATTTCAGCTCTGCCGCCACGCGTGCATTCGCACCGGCGCCAGGCTTCGCTGACCCATCACTCATTACCAAATTCCACTCACCATGCGCGGCAAACAACGCCGCAGCGCCCGCATAAGAGAGCAAAACTGTTAACAGGAGGTAAAAAAACGGCCTTACCCGGCCCACTGCTGCAGGTCAGGCGGGCTGGATCGTTCTATTGTTCTGATAACTTAAGATAAATCTTTGCGCGTTATTCCCAGGCCGGAGACATCAATTCGGCTGGCGGGAATATTCACGCAGAAAGTTACCGGTTCATGAAGATTCTGTTCATCCATAAAAACTTTCCCGCGCAGTTCGGACGATTCGCCACATGGCTGGCGGAACAGGGATGGGATGTTACCTATGCGACGGCGCGGCAGGGCGTGCGGTCGGCGGACATGCGGATCGTCAATTTCCGCGAGCATCGCGCGCCGTCATCCGGCACACATCACTACCTGACCGGAACCGAACGCGCCGTCATCGCCGGCCAGGGTATGGTACGCACCGCAATTTCACTGCAGGAGAGCGGTTACCGGCCGGATATCGTTGTCGCTCATTCCGGCTGGGGCGTCGGGTTCTACGTTAAGGATGTCTGGCCGGACGCAAAATACGTGCAGTACGCAGAGTGGTACTACAATTACCCGCACGCGGACGGGACACCCTATTTCAAGGCGCAGCACCCCGTGGAAGAAAGCGCCAGAGCCCGTACCCGCAACGCTCCGTTCTGGCTGGATTTCAGCGCTGCAGACGCAACCATCTGTCCGACCGAATACCAGGCCTCGACCTTTCCGCCAAAGGCGCGAGACTACATTACGGTGCTGAGTGATGGCTTTGATACAAGGGCGCATTGCCCCGGGCCACGCGATCTGTCCTTTCCGGAAGCGGCGGGTATCCCTGATGATGCAAAACTGGTCACTTACATTGCCCGAGGCATGGAGCCGACCCGCGGCTTCCCCGAAGTGATGAGGGCTGCGGAACGGCTGCTGGCAACAAGACCGGATACACATGTCGTTATTATTGCAGGCGACCGCGTGGCGTATGGTCCACAAAACGACGGGCCGTCGTGGAAAGAACGGATGCTCGCAGAGCTGGAGATAGACCCCTCGCGTCTGCATTTCACGGGTCTTGTGCCACGATCGGCGATGATCGGCTTTCTCCGGGCATCTGATGCCCATCTTTACCTGTCTGCACCCTTTGTTCTGTCCTGGTCCTTTGTCGAGGCAATGGCCTGCGCCGCACCCATTGTCGGCGCCCGGTCGGCGCCGGTCGAGGAATTCATGACCCACGAGGAGCATGGGCTGCTGGTCGATCCCTACAATACAGATGAAGTCGCGGAAGCTGTTTTGCGACTTCTGGATGACCCTGGATATGCCCGTCGTCTCGGCAATGCCGCCCGTGAAAAAGCAGTTGCGGGCTATGACGGGGAAACGGTTGCGTTTCCACGCGCCGCAGGTTTTTTGAGCGACCTGGTTGAAAACGGCGGCCTGACAGCCGGTGACAAACCTGCCGCGGCATCCTGTACAAAACGGGCAGGCTGATCCGCGAAATCAACACTGTCAGCTGACCGGCGTGCGGGCGCGAACAGGTCCCGGGTTCACCCGTCCGAAAGGCCCTCTGCAATCACAACATGTGCGTGGCACGCACCTTCCCGGTTCTGCCGTGCAGACTGGTATGCAGCCGAACGGTAGCAGGCCAGCGCGCGTTCCATACTGTCAAATTCGATCACGACATGCCGTTGCCATGCATCGCCCTCCAGAGTGACGGCTTCACCGCCGCGTGCCAGAAACCTTGCGCCATATTCGGCGAAAGCTGCCGGGGCATGCTGCTGGTACCCGGCATAGCGTTCCGGGTCAGTTACTGTCACCAGAGCGATCCAGTACCCTTTAGCCATCTTCGGTCTCCTCCGGGTCTTCCAGAAAGGGGCGTGCTGTGCGCGCGGCGTCTGCGATATGGGCCTCAACAGCGGCCCGGGCGGCGTCCGCCGAACCACTCAGGATCGCTGCGTGGATATCCCGAAGATGCTCAATGCCCGGGCGCGACCGGTCCCGCGCGGCGATGGTCAGGGCGCGAAGCCGGCTGATACGGCCATTCAGTCTCTGAACAATCTCCCAGGCGATATCGTGCCCGGCGGCCTCAAAGATGAGTTCGTAAAAGCGTGTGGTGGCCTGCAGCAGCCCGGACCACTGGGTGTCATCCAGTTTGGTCTCCAGATGTCGCAGAGCACTGGTAAGTTCAGCGGCAAATGCGTCGTCGTGGGCGTCAGCACATGCCGCAGCGGCCGATCCCTCCAGCTGGCGGCGGATTTCGTAGATCTGCTCTGCCTGATCACGGCTCAGCGTCGCTACGACCGGTCCGCGGTTGGGCAGTATCTCAACCAGACCTTCTGCCTCAAGAAAACGGATCGTTTCACGGACAACCGTCCGGCTCACGCCGAGCTGTTCGCACAGCGGGCGCTCCACCAGGCGTTCGCCAGGGGCAAAGTGCCCGTCGATAATCGCCTCCCGCATCCGTGCCTGCACAATGTCGCGCAGGGTCTGCGGCGCCTGTTCGATTTTTCTCAGAACTGTCCCGGAAGCTGCCATGCGTCTGCATACCAATGCAGGTGCGCCGGAACAAGGATTATTGACATATGGTATGATGGTATACCATATTCGCACAGTATTAAAATCTGACCGGAATCGCATATGCCCGCTGACATCAGAAAAACTGTGCTGAATGTTGAAACGACCCTTGTGGAAGGTGGAAAGAAAGCACCAACGCCGCTCCGGATGATCGCTGCGATGGCTGTGATCCGGAACCCCTGGGCCGGCCAGGGCTTTACCGAGGATCTTTCACCGGCAATCCGCGACTGTGCGCCAGGTCTGGGCGCGTTGCTGACCGGAATGATCCTTGATGCAGCGGGCGGGGGCGACGTTGTGGAAGCCTATGGAAAGTCCGCAGTGGTCGGGCTGAACGGTGAGGTCGAGCACGCCTCTGCGCTTATTCACACTCTGCATTTTGGCAACCACTACAGAAACGCGGTTGGCGCGAAATCCTATCTGTCGTTCTGCAATACCCGGGGGCCGGCGAACGCGCCGGTCATGATCCCGCTGATGGACAAACATGATGCCGGCCGCCGGTCACATTATCTGACCATCCAGACATCCATCCCGGACGCACCTGCCGCGGACGAAATCCTGATTGCGCTCGGGGCTTCGGTCGGCGGGCGGCCGCATCACCGGATCGGTGATCGATATCAGGACCTCAGAGAGCTTGGCCATGACGTTGACAACCCTGCAGCTGTCTGAGAGCGGGCGCACCGTTGCTCTGCGTTCGGCGGGGCAGGGCGAGCCGCTTGTTCTCATTCACGGCGTGGGCATGCAGTCAGCAGCCTGGGCGCCCCAGATCGCGGCCTTTTCTGAAACACACCGTGTGATAGCGGTCGATATGCCGGGTCATGGTGGCAGCGAACCGTTGCCACATGACTGCCGTCTGCCGGATTTCGTCGCCTGGTGCGGGGATGTGCTGGACACGCTGGGCCAGGGTCCGGTCAATCTGGCCGGGCATTCCATGGGCGCTTTGATCGCCGGAGGTGTGGCTGCCACGCAACCTCAGCTGGTCCGGCGCGCAGCGTTGCTGAATGGTGTCTACAGGCGCAGTGAAACGGCCCGCCAGGCGGTGCTGGACCGGGCTGGCGACATCCGAAACGGACGGATGGATCTGGAAACGCCCCTGGCCCGGTGGTTTGGGTCGTCCCCTGCCGAAGAAGCGGCCAGGGCAAAGGTTGCCCACTGGCTGGGCACGGTCGAGACCGACGGATATGCCACAGCATATGAGGCCTTTGCGCATGGCGACGCTACTTATGCGCCGGCCTTTGGCCAGATTGCCTGCCCCTTTCTTGCAATCACCGGCGAAGGTGATCCGAATTCGACACCGGACATGGCGCGGCAGATGGCATCCCTGGTTCCCGGCGGGAAATCCGCAGTAATTGCCGGGCACCGGCATATGATCAACCTGACCGCCCCGGACGAGGTGAACGCGCACCTGGCCGCCTGGCTGGCCCGCACGCTGCATCCGGAGGCTGTTACATGACCCAACCAGACCCACGCGCACTCCGCTCAGCATTCGGAACATTCATGACCGGCGTTACCGTTGTCACATCGCTGGACGGCGACGGAAACCCGGTTGGTTTTACAGCTAACTCCTTCAGTTCGGTATCCCTCGATCCACCGCTCCTGCTCGTCTGTCTCGCGAAATCTTCGAGCAATTATGATACTCTCACGCAGGCGAAAGGGTTCGCTGTGAATGTCCTGTCTGCGGACCAGACGGAAGTTTCAAATACCTTCGCGCGTCCGGTCGAGGACAGATTTGCGTCGGTTCAATGGCAATCCGGCCCGTTTGGCTCCCCGGTTCTGGAAGGCGTCAGCGCCTGGTTTGACTGCAGCATGCACAATACTGTGGAGGCCGGTGATCACATCATTCTGATCGGCCAGGTGCAGGGGTTCGACAGCACGCCGGCACCAGGTCTCGGTTACGTGCGCGGCGCCTATGTTATCCCATCGATCGGCGAGGAACTGCTGGCGTCCGGGACAGACCTGATCGTGTCGGCAATCATCCTGCGGGACAGGCATGTGCTGCTGGTGGACAGCGGCACAGGCGGTGCGGGGCTGCCGGAAGCATTGGTGCAGGCAGATGGTGCATCCGCTGCCGTGCGACGTCTTATTGCATCCACCGGGCTCACGGCAGAGCCGGGCTTCGTGTATTCAGTCTTCGAGGATCCTGCGCGGCGCAGGCAGCATATTTCCTTTCTGTGCCACGCCGGTGAGGGAGCTCCGGACGCCGGGACTTTTGTGCCACTGAGCCCGACAGCACTGGACGACGTGGCGGATCCGGCCATTCTGTCGATGCTGGAACGGCTGGCACGTGAGACCAGCCTCGGTCAGTTTGGAGTGTATTCCGGAAATCAGAACAGTGGCGAAGTGCGCCCGGTTTCGCAGGGAGGATAGGCGGATGCGGTTTTCATTGTTTGTGCACATGGAACGCACGGACCCGGATCAGGACCAGCGCGCGCTTTATGATCAGTTTGTGGCGCTCGCCAAAATCGCTGACGCGGGCGGGATGCATGCGGTCTGGACGGGTGAGCATCACGGCATGGATTTCACAATCGCGCCCAATCCCTTTCTGAACCTTGTGGACCTAGCCCGGCAGACCAAGAACGTTCGCCTTGGGACGGGGACCATTATCGCGCCGTTCTGGCATCCGATCCGACTGGCTGGTGAGGCAGCCATGGCAGATCTGATCACCGACGGTCGGCTGGATCTGGGCATCGCGCGCGGTGCGTATAGCTATGAATACGAGCGGATGGTGCCGGGTATGGATGCATGGGACGCCGGGTTGCGCATGCGCGAACTGGTCCCGGCGGTTCAGGCGCTGTGGCGCGGTGATCACGCACTTGAAGGCACGTATCACAGCTTTCCCGAGACCACGTCTTCGCCTAAGCCGGTGCAGCAGGACGGCCCGCCGATATGGGTTGCGGCGCGCGATCCAAACAGCCATGAATTCGCTGTCTCCAACGGCTGTCATGTGCAGGTGACGCCGCTGTGGCAGGGGGACGAGGAAATCGCCCGGCTGATGCAGACGTTCGAAGAGGCCTGCGCAAAGTTCCCGGATATTCCACGACCGGAGATCATGCTGCTGAACCACACCTATATTGCGTCTGACGCGGTAGATGCGCAGCAGGCCGCAGAAGAGATCAACCGTTTCTACTGCTATTTCGGGGCGTGGTTCAAAAACGAGCGACCCGTGTCACAGGGGCTGATTCAGCCCTTGTCGGATGAGGAAATCGCGGCCCACCCATTCTATTCTGCTGAAGCGATGATGCGGGACAATGTTATCGCGACACCGGACGCAGCGATTGACCGTCTCCGGACTTATGCCGACATGGGGTATGACGAGTATTCCTTCTGGATCGACAGTGGTATGAGTTTCGAGCGGAAAAAGGCCTCGCTGGAACGGTTCATCGCAGATGTGATGCCAGCGTTTGCCTGAAGGATCGGATATGCAGCAGTTTCAGCAATACATCGGCGGCGTTTTCTCGGATGGGAGCGCGCGATTTGAGAGTATTGATCCGGCCAGCGGCAAACCCTGGGCGATGATGCCGGAGGCCAGAGGCCCCGATGTGGAGGCTGCGGTATCTGCTGCGCGTGCCGCGTTCCGGTCGCCTGACTGGGCGGGGATGACAGCCACGGCGCGGGGCAGATGCCTGCTGAGGCTCGCGGACATGATTGCAGAAAATGCGCCACGGCTTGCCGAACTTGAAACGCGTGATACGGGCAAGATCATTCGCGAAACATCGGCGCAGATCGCCTATGTTGCCGAATACTTCCGATACTATGCCGGTCTTGCCGACAAGATCGAAGGAGCGCATCTGCCGATCGACAAACCGGATATGGAGGTCTGGATGCGCCGCGAACCGGTTGGCGTTGTTGCAGCGGTGGTGCCTTGGAACTCGCAGCTTTTCCTGTCTGCTGTCAAAATCGGGCCTGCGCTTGCGGCAGGCTGTACTGTCGTTCTGAAAGCGTCCGAGCAGGGGCCTGCCCCGATGCTGGAATTTGCGCGAATTTTCGACCAGGCGGGTTTTCCGCCGGGTGTTCTGAATGTCATCACCGGTTTTGGTCCTGAGTGCGGCGCAGTGCTCAGCAGCCACAGGGACGTCGACCACGTGGCCTTTACCGGCGGTCCGGAGACGGCGAGGCACATCGTGCGAAACTCTGCCGAAAATCTTGCATCAACATCGCTGGAGTTGGGGGGCAAATCGCCGTTCATCGTTTTTGCAGATGCGGATCTGGAAAGTGCGGTGAATGCGCAGGTGTCGGGCATTTTTGCCGCCTCAGGTCAGAGCTGTGTCGCAGGGTCACGCCTCGTGATCGAAGACAGTATCTGTGATGCTTTTCTGACGCGCATCCGTGAAAAAGCAGAGGCAGTGGTGATCGGCGCGCCGGATGATGCAGCCACGGAAGTGGGGCCCCTGTGCACGGTTGCGCAGGTCGAACGCGCGACAGACCTGGTACGGCGGTCTGTGGCCGCTGGAGCGGAGATTGTAACCGGAGGTGCGCCGTCTGACAGGGATGGGTTCTATTTCCCTCCGACTGTTCTGGATTGCCGGAACGCGCCGGATGCCCCCTGTCTGACCGAAGAGTTTTTCGGCCCAGTGCTCTCCGTGGTGAGCTTTGACAGCGAGGCCGAAGCGATCGCCATTGCGAATGACAGCGACTATGGTCTGGCTTCGGGCGTGTTCACACGGGATCTGACCCGGGCCCACCGGATGATCCGGGGCATCAATGCGGGCATCGTCTGGGTGAACACCTATCGCGCTGTCAGTCCGATTGCGCCCTTTGGCGGGCATGGTCTGAGCGGGCATGGCCGGGAAGGCGGGCTGCAGGCCGCGCTGGATTATACAAAGGTCAAAACGGTCTGGCTGCGCACCAGTGACGATCCGATCCCCGACCCATTTGTTATGCGCTGAACGCGGGGCGGGTTAGCCGCGAATCAGGTTTCAGCTGCCGACACGCATCCGAAATCCGCCGGGTGTCATGCCTGTCTGTTTTTTAAAGGTTCTGCAGAAAAAAGCAGGGTCACGATACCCGGAACGCTGGGCGATCTCTGCCACCGGGTGCCGGGTGAATTCGAGCAGACGCCGTGCCTCAACAAGCCTGCGCTGACGCACAAGCGCATTGGGCGACGCATTCAGCAAGCGGCGGCAGATGCGCGTCAGGTGTGCTGGTGAGACGCCCGTGCGGCTGGCATACTCTCCGACCGACCATGGTTCCTGAAAATGAAGTTCCAACAGGTCGCAGAACCGCTGAGCCTGCTGTTCATGAAGGGTGAGTTCATGCACATCTACAGGCCGCGCGCCTGCAAGCCCTGTCTGAAGTGAGGACTGGCAAAGCAGAACCAGCAACCGCGCGAGCGTACACAGCGTCTCGTTCCCCGCGGGCCGGACATCAGCAAATACGCGTTGTGCCTGCCGGGTGACGCTGCGCAGATCATCAAAGAACGGGCAGGTGTCTTCGGTCAGGAGTGTCGCGCCGTGATCCGGCAGCAGCGAGATGCGCGACACGGTATCTGCATCCAGTGCTTCGAGAGCCAGCGTCAGGACGTCTCCTTCGGTGTTGTCCGGAAACCGGAAGCCGTGGGGCGTTCCGGGTGGCACAAACAGCGCCGAAGGCCGGGTTGTCCGGTATCGTGTTTCCGCCAGTGTGATTTCGATGCCAGCCGTCTCAAACAGGAAGAACTGGGCCAGATGTTTGTGCCTGTGAAGTCGGATTGTCCAATCGTGTGGTGCGCTCCGTTCCCGGACGCGTTCGCAGTGCACCGGGTCCCGGGACGCACCGGAGAGCAGATTTCCATATAAATCATAGTTTGGGATAGGGCGTGGCATGAGGTCGATCCGGGGTCAGCATGCGTTGTGTGACTGAATAGTGCAATAACATGGCTGGGAAGTCCATTTTCTGACCGGACCCACGCCCCTAAAATCGGACGCTGATGCGAAAGCGAAGGGGCGATATGACAAAGACGATAAGGACCTCCGTCTGCATCATTGGGTCCGGGCCGGGTGGCCTGTTGCTGTCCCAGTTGCTTGCCGGCCAGGGGATTGAAACCGTTCTGATCGACCGGCAGGACGAGGCGCATATCGAGGGGCGTATCCGCGCGGGGGTGCTGGAACAGGGAACGGTTGACGCGCTTGAGGAGGCAGGTGTCGCAGAACGCCTGCATCGCGAAGGGCTGCAGCACGACGGTTTTGAACTTGCGTTTGACGGCGACAGACACCGTATCGATCTGCAGGCGCTGACGGGCTGTTCAGTGACTGTTTACGGGCAGACGGAGGTCACGCGCGATCTTTTTGCCAGCCGCCATCAGCAGGCCCAGCAGTTTTTCTTCAATGCACAGGATGTCCGGCCGGTCAGCCTGAAATCTGACAGGCCAGAGGTTCATTTTGTCTGTGACGGAAGGCCTTACATTGTCTCTTGCGATTTTGTCGCCGGATGCGACGGGTTTCATGGTGTTTCGCGCCAGGCCATTCCGCAAGATGTGCTGCGGACGTTTGAACGCGTCTATCCCTTTGGCTGGCTGGGCATTCTGGTGGATCGCCCGCCGGCGAGCCATGAGTTGATTTATGCAAACCACGCCCGGGGGTTCGCGCTGGCATCCATGCGGTCGGAAACCCGCAGCAGGTACTACGTCCAGTGCGGTGTGGGCGACACCGTGGATGACTGGTCCGATGAAAGGTTCTGGGAAGAATTCGCCGCCCGGCTTGGACCGGATGCAGCGCGCGGGCTGCAGACCGGCCCGTCATTTGAAAAGAGCATTGCGCCGTTGCGGTCGTTCGTTGCGGAGCCCATGCGGTATGGCCGGCTTTTTCTGGCGGGTGATGCCGCGCATATTGTGCCGCCGACCGGTGCCAAGGGTCTGAACCTCGCCGTGGCCGACGTGCGTCTGCTGGCCCGGGCCCTGTCCGAACACTACACAAACCACAATGATCACTACATCGAAACCTATTCCGAAACCGTGCTGCGGCGCGTCTGGAAGGTGGAGCGGTTCTCCTGGCAGCTGTCCAACCTGATGCACCAGTTTCCGGAAAACACAGCATTTGAGAAGCGGATGCAGCGTGCTGAGTTTGATTATCTGTGCAGTTCCGAGGCTGCTTCGCGTACGATAGCAGAAAACTATGTCGGCCTGCCGCTGGAGTAACGGATGGATGCAACGGAACTGAATGGAGGCCTGATCGCCTGGTCGCACTGCGCTTCGCCGGCGGGTACAGTGGTGTTTGTGAACCCGGCAGGGTGTGATCAGCGCTACTGGGATGGCGTTCGCGCCGGTCTGGACCGGGGGCTTGGCACGCTGACTTTCGATCACAGGGGGCAGGGGCTGAGCAGCGATCTTGCAGAAGGCGCAACAGCACCTAACCTGGCGCTGGATCTCGTGGCACTTCTGGAACATGCAGCACCCTCAAAGGTGGTACTGGTTGGTGACGCAGAGGGGGCCACTCTGGCGATGCTGGCCGCCGGTCTGCGTCCGGATATGATTTCGGCGCTGGTCCTGACGGCTCCGACTGTTCCCAAGGGGGAAACAAGTCCTGCAGGTTGGCTGTCAGACACTTTCATGGAGCGGTTTCCGGTGCGGACACAGCTCCTCGGGAACATGGTCCTGCAGAATAGCAGGTTCGGCGCAGACAGACTGCGGGCGGCAACTGGCGCGTTGGATTTGCGGGGCACCGCGTCGCAGGTAAAGCACCCGGTTTCTGTCGTGTCCGGACGCATGCCCCCGCCTGCCACCGAGGCCATGTCAGATGCACTGCAGGAGGGTCGGTTGATCACGCTGGACACCGACGCCCGGTGTCTTCCGGTGGAAGTCCCGGATGATCTTGCCCGGATCATCAGCGATGTGGCGTCACCGGTACTGCCCCGCAGTGCTGCGGGCGACGAAGTGCGCCGGTCTGTTCTGGGCGACGAACACGTGGAAAGGGCCCGGGCGCAGCAGACGGAATTCGACAACGCGTTTCAGTCGCTGATAACCGAAGGGGCGTGGGGGACGGTCTGGGCGAGCAATGCAATCACGCGACGCGAACGGTCAATGATCACGCTGGCCCTGCTGGCGGCATTGGGTAACTACGACGAAATACCCATGCACATCCGTGCGGCAGCGGTGACCGGGGCCAACAGGAAAGACATTGAGGAAGCATTTCAGCACGTCGCGGTCTACGCCGGCGTGCCGCGCGCAAATCATGCGATCCGGCTGGCGAAGGAAGTTTTCAGGGAGATGGACAGCGATGACTGAGGCGCCTTTCACCCGTCGGGACCTGAACTGGCATCCGCCAGCGCTGGCACCTGACTACCGGTCCAGCCGCTTGCGATCGCCGCAGCAGAAACTGCTGCACTATGCGCCGACGGTCACGGAAATGGCCGGGCCGGTTTTCGGACAGGAAATGCCTGGACCGCTGGATCATGATCTGCTGGTTAACTACGCGCGGAATGGCAGGACAGCACAGGGTGCCCGCATTCTTGTGCACGGGCGCCTGCAAGACGCAGATGGCAGGCCGCTGGCCGGCAAGCTGATTGAGATATGGCAGGCCAATGCCGGCGGCCGTTACAGACATAAGGCAGATGGATATACCGCACCGCTGGATCCGGATTTCGGGGGATGTGGGAGGTGCATTACCGACAGCGAGGGGCGTTACTCTTTCCGGACGGTCCAGCCTGGTCCGTACCCCTGGCCCAATGGCGGCAATGACTGGCGGCCAGCGCATATTCATTTCTCCGTTTTCGGGGATGGATTTGCACAGCGGCTGATCACCCAGATGTATTTTGAAGGTGACCCCCACATCTCACTCTGCCCGATTGTCCAGGCGGTGCCGTCGCAGGCCGCAGTTGACCGGCTGATCGCCCGTCTGGACATGGCCCGGACCGTTCCCATGGACATCCGCGCCTGGCGCTTTGACATTGTATTGCGCGGACGCGACGCCACGATGTTTGAGAACCAGCGGGAGGGGCTTTGATGGCTTCTGACAGGGAAACGCCGTCCCAGACGGCAGGCCCCTATGTACACATCGGCTGTATGCCGGCAAAAGCCGGCATCGACGGGATGTACGGTGGTGTTGATCCGGGATCGGCCATGATCCTCGGGCCATCAGCGGGCGAGGCGGTCACGCTGGAACTCGATATTCTTGATGGTGAAGATACCCCGCTGCGCGATGCGATGATCGAGATCTGGCAGGCCGGTCCCGAAGGCCGGTTCGGTGCCACGCAGAACTTCAGCAACTGGGGTCGGGCGGCCACTGATGCGGAAACGGGTATTGCGCGTTTTGAAACGCTGAAACCCGGAGCAGCGGGCGAACAGGCACCGCATATCCTGGTGTGGATCACCGCGAGGGGTATCAACCTTGGCCTGACGACGCGCATTTATTTCGCGGATGAAGCTGACCGGAATGCGCAGGATCCGGTGTATTGCCTCGCAAGGGAGCGTGCACTCACATTGGTAGCGGCCAGGACACCGGGTGGATATCGCCATACCATCCGCCTGCAGGGGGTCTCGGAAACCGTCTTTTTTGATGTGTGAGGCCGCAGAAATCTGCCTGTAGCCGGGCAACCGTTTGCTGCGCCCCGGAACCGAGGGGGCGCAGTTGTTTGTCATTGGTCAGCCGGCCGAAACCGCGAGGCCTGCCGCATCAAAGAAATGGGACCGGCCGTTCTCGAAGGCGAGGCCGCAGGCGTCACCGGGTCGGAGCTCCGTATCGCCGGCAATCCGGACCGTGATCCGCCCGGCACCACCGCAATCCATGACCACAAAAGTGTCTGCACCGAGGTATTCGAGAACATCAACGGTACCGTCGATATTGCCCTGACCGGTGCCCGTGACCGTTATATGTTCGGGCCGGATGCCGATCTGATCCGCGCGATCCGGGATGACGATGCCGGATGAATGCGCTGCGGCAAAGACGTTCATCCGCGGTGAGCCGATAAACTGTGCCACAAACAGGTTCGCGGGGTGTTCATAAAGTTCACGCGGTGAGCCGACCTGTGCGATGCGACCCCCATCAAGGACCACAATCCGGTCTGCCAGTGTCATGGCTTCAACCTGATCGTGCGTCACGTAGATCATTGTGGATTTCAGCGTCTGGTGAAGCTTGGCGATTTCATAGCGCATCTCAACTCGCAGAGCGGCATCGAGGTTCGACAGGGGTTCATCAAAGAGGAAGGCCGTCGGATCGCGCACGATCGACCGCCCGATGGCCACGCGTTGCCGCTGACCGCCGGAAAGATCTTTGGGCCGCCGGTCGAGATAGGCATCCAGCTTCAGGACACGGGCGGCCTCGTCGACCTTTTCCTTTATTTCTGCCTGTGGCAGTCCGGCGGATTTCAGTGGAAAGCCCACGTTGTCGCGTACGGACATGTGCGGATAGAGCGCGTAGCTCTGGAACACCATGGCAAGCCCGCGTTTGTTGGGCGGCTCTGCAGTGGCATCGCGGTCAGCGATCATGATCTGCCCGCGCGATGTTTCCTCAAGTCCGGCAATCATCCGCAGCAGTGTGGATTTGCCGCAGCCGGAGGGGCCGACAAAGATGATGAATTCACCCTCTTCGATCTCGAGGTCCACCCCTTTGATGACCTGAACCTCACCGTACCATTTCTCGACGGCTCTGAGTGCAATTGAAGACATTATGCTGCTCCCTGGCGTGTTTCCGGAGACAGGCCGGCCCATCCAAGCCAGACTGCGGCGGTCCATGTGAAAGACCCTCCGCCAGCGGGCGCACCACTCAGCGGATCATAGTATTCGGCAAAACCGTTCATTTCCATCAGCCGCGCGGTATCGCGGCGGATGCGTCCGGCGAGATCATGCTGTCCCTGTTCTTCCAGTCCGGAACCCACCAGGTAGTTCATTATGGGCCAGGTCGGCCCGCGCCAGTAACGGAGGCTTTCGAAACCTTCGGCCTGTGGGTCATAGCTCGGCAGGCCGTATTCGCAGGCCCCCAGCATCCGTTCGATGGCCGGGCGCGCGCGCTGATCATTGATCCCGGCATACCAGCACAGGGCGGACGCATTGCTTAGCACACCGTTGAACCGGCCTGTGTGCGCGTCCCGGCTGTCATAGCCGCCGGTTTCGTCGTTCCACAGCGTCGCGGCGCCTGCCTCCAGCGTGCTGATCCATTCTTCGATCATGCTGACATCTTCGCCGAACCGCCGGCCCATTGCTGCAAGATCACGCTGGGCGCGCAGCAGGGTGAAGGTCATCGTCGGATCCGCCACACGGAATGGATTCAGTTCGAGCAGTTTCGCCTGATCCCAGTTCACCGAAACGCCGATCTGCACCAGTTTGATGTAGCGGTCGTAGTCGTATTTCGTGGGCCGCATCGCGGGATCGACATGGCTTGTGTCACGTCGCGTGTATTCGCCCACGCCGCTTGGGTCGATGGCCCGCATCGCAGCATCCCAGTCCGGTGCGTTATCGCGTCCGGCCTCCCAGGGGTGGGTCACACAGACCGCTCCCTGATCGAGACGCCATTTCATGAACCAGTGGTGCCAGTCGCGCAGCTTTGGCCAGAGAGCCCGCGCGCGGGGCTCGCCGGTCGGGTCATTTGCGAGGATCTTGGCCATGAAGGAGGCTGCCACCGGCGGCTGGCTGATCCCGGACGATGGGATCGGGCCACGGCCCTGCCAGACGTCTGAACCGGGAAAGTAGCCGGGGTCCGGACGGTGGAACAGGATATGCGGGATCATTCCGTCTTCCCATTGTCCGGAGACCAGAGTTTCCAGCTCTTCCCAGGCACGGCCCGCATCGAAGGTCGAAAAGCCCCAGGCGGCAAACGCACTGTCCCAGTTCCACTGATAGGGATACAGGCCATGGGTCGGAAGCGTGTAGCCGCCTTTGTCATTCTGGCGCAGTATGCTGCGCGCGAGGTCTGTAAGATCGGTCATGGCGCGGTCCTCATACCGGGCTGCTGCCGCCAGGCGGCGTTGGTTTTTTCAACAGATACATGTGTCATCCTTTCACCGATCCAGCGGTCAGGCCTTTGGTCATGAAACGCTCAAGGCCCAGGAACAGCGCCATGATCGGGACCGTTGCGATAACGGAGCCTGCCATCAGGTGCTGACGCGGAATTTCGGAAGAGTTCAGCGACGCGATGCCGCGTGTGAGTGTGAATTTGCTCGGATCATCCAGCAGCATGAAGGCAAGAAGGAATTCGTTCCAGGCGATCATGAAGACATAGAGTGATACTGACGCCATTGCAGGCAGCGACAGCGGCAGGGTGATTTTCCAGATCACCTGCAGCCGGTTCAGCCCGTCCATCAGGCCCGCTTCCTCTACCTCTCCCGGCAGACCGCGGAAGTACCCCTGCAGCATGTAGAGTGCCACTGGAATGGTGGTCACAGGGTAGATCATGATGATCCCGGCGATGGAGTTGCGCAGGCCCGTCATCGAAAAGGCGATGTAGATGGGCAGTGCAAGAACGATCATCGGCACCATGTAGATCAGCAGAATGGACCGTGAAAAGGCAGCGCGTCCTTTGAACCGAAGGCGTGCTACAGCATAGGCCCCTGGCACCGCAAAGAGCAGCGTAATGAAAACCGTCAGAACCGAGATCAGGAAAGAGTTCAGCAGGTAAGTGCCGAAGTTAAACTGGCTGAAAAGTTCCTCGTACGAGCGGAACAGTTCCGCGCCGCGGGACAGCTCAATCGAGAAATCAAGTGGGTTCTGGATCAACTCTGACTGGTTTTTCAGGCTGGTCAGGACCATCACGTAAAACGGGATCAGGACAATCGCAGTAAAGAAGATATAGCCGAAACCGGTCAGAAAACGGATGACCGAGGCTTCGAAGATGTGGCGGTTGATCCCGCCCATTTCGACGTCGTCCAGCATGATCCACAGACCAAGAGCTGCGAAACCAGCCGTTGCAACAGCCCCGGTCACTGCTGAGAAACCGGATACGTTTTCTCCGATCACCAGAGGGCCAAACCCCGCAAGTGTGGCTGCGGTAACGGCGGCGGCGGCTGCCATCGGCTGCCATGACTGCCCACGGATGCAGGCGAACCCGATCAGGATACCCCAGATAAGGGAGCCTGCGCCGGAGGGCCGGAATGCGGAACCGGTTGCGAAACTCATCGCCACAGCAACGGTGGTCGCGATGATAAAGAGCCACAGCACACCCAGTACAGGCGCCGTGACATAGCCATATCGGAACATGCTCATAGCCCTTCCTCCCGGCTGATAAATTTGAAGAAGAAGACGGAGAAGAGCAGCAGGCAGCCAAAAATGACCACGGCAACGGCGGCACCCGCCCCGATGTTCGACACCGCAAAGGCCTGCTCGTAGACATTCACCGTGAGGGTACGCGTGCCCGCGTTACCGCCGGTCAGCAGGAAAATGTCGTCAAACTTGTTGAAGGTCCAGATGAAGCGCAGCAGGAACAACACGCTGAGAATGCCCAGCAACTGGGGCACCGACAGCGCCCAGAACTGCTGGAAGGGTGATGCGCCGTCCATGTCTGCGGCTTCGTACATGTCCGTGTCGATGCTCTGCATCCTGGCAAGGATGAAAAGGAACGACAGCGGGAAGTAGCGCCAGATCTCGAAGACCGTCACCATAATAAGTGCCAGCGGTCGTTCCCCGAAGAAGTTGATCGACTGCTGTGTCACGCCCATCTGCACCAGCAGAGCATTGGCTGAGCCGGAGAACGGATCAAAGAGGATGATCCAGGCAAAGGCCACAGCGATCACCGGCGATACGTAGGGAAAGAGATAGAGCCCGCGCAGGATACCCTGACCGCGGAAGGACTTGTTCAGCAGCAGCGCGGCAAAGAGCCCGAAGAGCAGCGCGCCGATGGTGCCGAAAACCGTATAAAACAGCGTGACCCAGAGGACTTCCCAGAATTCGTCGCCATCAAACACCCTGGCAAAGTTCTCGAAGGTGAAGGTCGCATTGGTCAGTACGTTCGAGCTTTTGCCGCGTATGATCACAGCGCTGTCCTGTGGGCGCAGACCATTATCGAGATAGGCCTGTCCGACAGTGACAGGGATCATGAGGCGCTCACGCTGCCCGCCTTCCCAGTCTCCTAGATCACAATCCAGGTTGCGCCCGTCGAGTGTACAGCGCTCATCCAGCGCGCCGACGGTCAGGCCCTCTGGCACGACGTCGGAGATACCAACGCCACCAATGGGCTGTTCCTGGGACGAATTGCGCAGACGATAGCGGATGTTCGCCTGATCTCCGGGCGCTTCGAAATCGCCACGGATGTCTTCGCGTACCACCATCTCCGGTGGCCGCAGATCCGAAAGGGATACCGGCTTCACCGAGATCCAGAAAATTGCGAGGAGCGGCAGCACCACGACCAGCGCGACAGCGGTGATGGTAGGAGCCAGCAAGCCCCAGGCCAGCCGCGCTTCAAGCCGCGCGAGGGGGCCTGTGCCCTTTGGTGGGACAGCATCAGTCATGGTTCATCCTGAAATCTGAAGAAGGTTCGGAGGCGACGGCCAGCGCCGCCTCCGGTGTCACCGGCGGTTACTGGACGCCGGCGATTGCTGTGTTGAGCTCTGCCACGGTGGCGGCAGCATCGCGCTCTCCGTCAATGAACTCGCGCACAAGACGGTTGATGACCTGGCTGTTGATCACCTTGGAGGCCACTGCAAGCTGGCCGTCGGAAACGCCCCAGCGCTGGGCCACGTCGAGGCCGCCCACGATCTCATCGATCATTGCCTGATCATAAAGATCACCCAGCGGAGCTTTACGATCCACACCAACGTCCAGCGTCGCCCAGAGTTCAGAGAACTGAGCAGGGTTGTCCGCTGTGCCGCGGCGCACCGGGAATTTGCCCTCAGGTGCGATGGCCAGTGTCTGGCCGTAGCCTTCGTTCATAGAGAACTGGACAAATTCCATTGCTGCATCGGTGGACGCATCCGATGTGATACCGAAGTAGCGGATGTCACCCCATGCCGCGCCATCCGGGTTGGACGGTCCGGCAAAGTTGGTCACGATGCCTGTTGCAGCCGCCAGATCCCGCGATGTCGGGTCGTCGTTGATGGTGGGCGGTGCACTGTCGCGCAGGCCGGCCAGTTCATCAAGGATGAAGGGTGACCAGATGATCATCGCGGCATTGCCCGAGAAGTAGAGCGTACGCGACTGATCCCAGTACAGATCGCCGGGAGGGGATGCTTTTGCGATTGCCTTGTAGAATTCGAGCACTTCTACGGTCGCCGCCTCATCCAGCGGTTTGATGCCATCCGGGCCAACCGGAGACACACCGTTGGCGAGGAAGACATGCTCCAGCACCTGGCTCATGAAGTTTTCGTCAATCTTCGTGGCTGCAACAAAACCGTACATTTCCGGCGGGTTGTGCAATGCTTCGACCGCTGCCAGCACGTTGGCATACGTGGTGGGTGGCTCAAGTCCGGCTTCTTCGAACTTGTCCGCACGATAAACCAGCATCTGGGTCCAGCCGTCCACCGGTACAGACGCGTATCCGTCAGCGGTTGCCGCCATACCCAGTGCGCCGGCCGCGAATGTTTTCTCACCAAGTGCTTCGATAACGTCGGTTGCGGCATCCGGGTCCAGGATGCCGGCATCGGCCCATGGCAGTGCATACTGCAGCGGGTGATAGATCACGTCCGGCAGATCGCCTGCCGCAAAGGCCGCTGTCGCGCGTGTGCCCAGATCGGTTTCTGAAACCGGGATTACTTCGACGGTGTGCCCCGATGCGGCGGCAAAGTCGGCTGCCATCTGTTCCTGGCGCGCCAGACGTTCGGGCTGTTCTTCTGTGGTCCAGAAGCGGATTGATTCCGCACTCGCCGCGATGGACGACAGGCAGAGCGCCATTGCCGCCCCTGTCAGCAGTATGGATTTGTGGTTGATTTTCATTGATTTCCTCCCATTGAAGTCCTTGTTATGCGGCGCTTTTTGCGACGCGCCCGGCGATTTCGCCGGATGTGAGTGCGGGTGGGCCTGCTGACCCCCGGTCCAGAAATTCGGCTTCTTCGGTTTCCCGCAGCGTTTCCGGGTCCTCGCCCCTGATCCTGCGGATCAGCAGATTGCTGAGTGTGCTGCCCGATCTGGTGAAGTTGACCGCATAAGTGCTGAGCTGCGGCGTCGCATGCGCGCCGTCCGGTGTGCCGTCGTAGGACAGCGTCGAGATGTCCGAGCCGACCGCAAGTCCGCATTCAGCAGCCGCGCGGTAGACGCCCAGAGCTGCCATGTCCACCGCACAGACAATGGCTGTGGGCGGCTCCGGCAGACGCAGCATCCGGAGTGCTTCATTGCGGCCTTCAGTGATCGTGACAGCGTCATCACCCATAAGCGCGGGATCAACGCGCAGGCCTGCTTCCTGCATACCCAGCACAAAGCCGTCGCGCCGAAGGGCCGCATAATTGTATTGCAGACCACCGTTGATGAAACCGATGCGGTTGTGGCCCATCGACGCCAGCCTGCGCACCGCGTCCTGCATCGCATCCTCGCCCAGCAGATCGAACCATGCACAGTCTGCCGGGTCTGATGTGCGCCCGAAGAGCACGAATGGGAAATTCTTGCGGCGCAGCAGATCAATCCGGTCATCGTGCACCAGCGTACGGGGAATAATGAAGCCGTCGACTTTGCGGTCACGGATCATCGACGAAAACGTCTCAAGAGTGTGTTCGGGGTCATTTGCGGCGGCCAGGGTGAGGGTCCAGCCCTGAGCACTGGCGCCCTGCGACACCCCTGCGAGGAATTCCGCAAGAAAAGGACGGTGCGCGTCGTGGTCCGCCATCTGAATAACAAGGCCAACGGAACGCGTCAGACCGGTCCGGATAGCCTGGGCAAAACTCAGTGGGTTATACCCCATTTTCTCTGCCATGCGGCGCACGCGGAGGCGTGTACCTTCGGCGATATCGGGGTAGTCATTCAGCGCCCGCGACACGGTGGATTTGGTCAGCCCCAGCGCGTCTGACACATCAGATATGGTCACCCGGTTTACACCGGTTTTCCGCAGCGTCTGATCCTCGGCTGTCCGCAAAATTTTGTCCTCCCGAGAATCAGGGTGAGCTCCGAAACCGGTTTCGGCAAGGGAAAAACACGAGTTTTGTCGATGGGCTGAAAAACCCGCCGCTCCGGAGCCGTATTTTGGGGTTGGCGTCAGGGAGGGGTCTGCTCCCGCCGGATTACAACCGCAGGCAGCAGATCGTCCTGATTTTCAAGGCCGTGTCCATGGTTCGCGCAAGGCGGAATACCCTACTCCGGCTGCCACTCCCTGCGCGTGAAACCAACGAATGTTTCGCCGAGTTCACCGGCCGTATTCCGCGCAAGAACTTCGCGTATCGAACTGGTGTTCCCGATCGCCTGCCATCCCGGACCCGCAAAAGTGGAGGGTTTGAAGACGTGTTTCGACAGCAGGGGATTCGTCAGCGCCTGACTGAAGGCATCGAGGGCCACAAAGAGCAGGATCAGATTCGGGAGCGGGCTGTTTTTCACCCGGTCCTCGCAGAAAAGGCCGACATGGAAGTCAACATCCCGGGTGCTATTGTAGAACCCGCGCAGCATCTCTGCGACTTCCGGATCAGAAGAGATGCTCTCAAAGGAAAACGGCCGGTTCTGCCCCAGATAGTCACAATAGTCTGAGAAACCTGCAAGCTGGCAGAACCTGTCCTGCTGGATTGACGAAATCTCGATGTGCAGCAGAGGATTTGCCGTATTTCGCGGGCCCAGTTCAGCGGCCTGCGTGGCGCTGATGTCTGCAAATGCCCCGGCGAGGCCGCCGTCGATCAGCAGAGAATTGTTCATAAATGTCGAGCCTACGGGGTGCATCTTCCCGCCCCAGCGGATCTGGTCCGGGATCAGCGCGTGCCAGCGATAAAGCAGGCTGAACTCGGTCGTGATCCAGTTGGGTTTGTTCCACGCGGCATTCCAGGCGACCGACGGGTCGGCACGCAGGTTGAAGGGCAGCGGCGAGATGTGATTGATGTAGTCTTCGACCACGATCTTGATGAAGAGAACAATCACGGTGTTACGTGCGGTCTCAAAGACGCGGTCATCATCCCAGTCCGGGTTTTCCGCTTCGATTTCGCCTGCAAGGCGGTTGTGTTCACGCAGGAACAACGTGTTCATCATCGCAGTCTGTGGGACTGAATTGGCACGATCGCCGCCAAAGGCAAATAGCTTTGCGCGACGGTCATCATCAATGCTGCTGTCGCCGAGCGGATGGTCCAGCACCGCAAAGTCCGGATCGACCTTGCCGTCTTTGTACAGAAACGGCGCATAATCTTCGCCATTGATCGTCTGAGTTTTGAGCCGCCCTTTGCGGCCCTTCGCGTTTGATCTGAGACGCAGCGCGTTTGTCTGCTCTTCGGTGCGCCCGTACAGCGGGCACAGGTCAATCTCATGGTTCGACGTGTTTCTTTTCAGGCGGGTCTGCTGAGTTTCACCTTCTGCGGTCAGGTCCTCGGTCTCTGTGCGGATGAAGCCGTCCGTCAGATACTGCGCAAAAGCCGGGAAGAGGCAGGTCGATTTCGGGCACATGCGCTGATGACCGTCGCGACGGGCGAACAACGCGGCAAGCGCCTCGGGGTCCGGCATGTCCTCACGCGGATCAGGGGGCAGGTGCCGCCCGCTCCACCGGCGGTCCGTGAGGCCGGCCCATGACACATAGTCGTGACGTGTGCTCATCGGGTGTGGGCGGAACCGGGCCCGTTTGACGACGCGATTGATCGCCCACCGGTTCACCAGTTCTGCAAGAGGCGGAATCCCCTCGATGATACGAAAAAGAAATTCCTGTAGGCGGTATGGAATACTGGGCATGAAAATCACTCTGAAATGGGTCAACTATGCGTTGATTATCATCCGGTGTTTCGCTTTTTTCTAGTTTTTTGTCCGGTCAGTTGCCGCGTACGGTGTTTTCCATGTTGATTTGTGAGCGTTGCCGGACCGGCACAAACCAGAGTGCAGCCGGGTCGGTGTAATTTTGTGATTAGCATTTTTCGGGTTTTCCGGGGCACAGTCTGAAGGCGGCTCACGGCACATTTCGGATGATGGTGCTGTGGCGGGCAGGAAAGAACGGAAGGAACCAGATGAATAAGACAGCCATTTACAAACTCAGTGAGCTTGCAGACCGGAAGCCGGAATATGCGCTGGTCGGCGAAGTTGATCTTGTCGTTGTAAGGTTTGATGAAAATATCTCTGTGTTCTACGGTCGATGCCTGCACCGCGGAGCGCTGATGTCGGATGGCCATGTGCGGGGCGACGATCTGATCTGTGGTGTGCACAACTGGGATTACCGGCTGGACAGCGGCGTATCCGCCTATGCCAACGACGAGAAACTGCCAAAGTTTACTTCATGGATTGAAGGTGACGACATCTGTGTGGATGCGGACGAGATCAATCAGTGGGGCTATGAAAATCCGCAGCCTTACAACCGGGATTCTGTATCTGGGTCTTTACGCCGATCCGAGCCATGGCATAGCCGAAGAACCATACACCGGGCTGATCCACACCTATGCAAAATCCGGTCTGTCCAAAACCGGACACCACGGGATCGTCGAATCTATGGGCGTGCCGCGCACCGAACTGCCGGATTGGGATGACATTCAGCTGCTCACAGCACAGCTGCACCGCGCGCCTTTGCTGGATGATGCTCCGGTCGGTACGGACGTGGTTATCGGTCCGAATGCGCAGAAACCGCTGCGTCTCGACATCCCGCTCTTTGTTTCAGATATGAGTTTTGGCGCGCTGTCTGAACCCGCCAAAATCGCGCTTGCGCGTGGCGCTGAACTGGCTGGTACCGGTATCTGCTCCGGTGAAGGCGGCATGCTGCCCGAAGAGCAGGAAGCCAACAGCCGCTATTTCTATGAGCTTGCATCGGGGCGGTTTGGTTTCAGCTGGGATAAGCTGGACAGGGTCCAGGCGTTTCATTTCAAGGGCGGGCAGGGCGCGAAAACCGGTACTGGAGGCCACCTCCCGGGTGAAAAGGTTCAGGGCAAAATTGCGGAAGTACGTGATCTGGAGCCGGGGACCTCCGCCATATCCCCTTCGCGCTTTCCTGACTGGACAGACGTCGGCCAGATAAAGGTATTTGCTGATGAGGTCCGGGACAGGACGGGCGGTATTCCTATTGGCTACAAACTCTCGGCACAGCATATTGAGCGGGACATTGACGCAGCCCTCGCGGTCGGCGTCGATTACATTATCCTCGATGGGCGTGGTGGTGGTACCGGCGCTGCTCCGGTAATTTTCCGCGACAATATCTCCGTGCCAACCATACCGGCGCTGGCCCGCGCCCGCCGCCATCTGGACCAGCTGGACCGGCGTGACGTCTCGCTGGTGATCACAGGGGGGCTGCGCAAGCCGGCAGATTTCATCAAGGCGCTGGCGCTCGGCGCGGACGCGATTGCGGTGTCAAATTCGGCAATGCAGGCCATTGGTTGCCTGGCGATGCGGGCGTGCCACACGAACAACTGCCCGGTGGGCATCGCCACGCAGAAACCGCATCTGGTCAACCGTCTGGTAGTTGAGAAATCAGCGCGCCAGCTTGCCAACTTTTTTGAGGCAAGCGTTGAGCTCATGCAGGTGATGGCCCGGGCCTGCGGACATGATCACCTGAACGGTTTCAACGCGGATGATCTGACAACCTGGAAACGTGACATGGCCGACATATCGGGCGTGGCATTCGGCGGCGTGGCATAAGGAGAGAACTGATGACAACGGATAACCTGGACTGGATCTCTGTCGGCCACGTGGACGACCTGCCGGAGGGGCGCATCAAAACAGTGACGGCACGGACGACGTCGATTTGCCTCGTGCACTTTGACGGCCAATGGGCTGCGATGAACAATCACTGTCCGCACCAGCGCGGTCCGCTGGGCGAAGGGTCAATTGAAAAGGGTATCGATGACAAATGCTGGATCCGCTGCCCCTGGCACGGCTGGGACTTTGACCCGCTGACCGGCAAGCCGCCGGGTGGTCATGAGGATACCGGGCAGGAGATGTATCCGCTCGACATCCGTGACGGCGAAATCTTTGTGGGGCTGGAAGCGGAGCCGCCGCACGAGCGCACGACAACGGATGTCATGACCGAAACCATGGTCAACTGGGGCGTTCAGTCGGTGTTCGGCATGGTTGGTCACTCCAACCTTGGTCTGGCAGACGCCATCCGCCTGGCTGTCGTAGACAAAAAGCTCAAATACTACGGGATCCGGCATGAGGGTGCCGCCGCCTTTGCCGCATCGGCCTATGGGAAACTGACGGGTAAACCGGCGGCCTGTCTCACGATCGCAGGTCCCGGGGCAACCAATCTGATCACGGGTCTCTGGGATGCGAAGGTGGACCGGGCGCCCGTACTGGCGCTGACAGGCCAGGTGCAGACCCAGGTGTTTGGCCCCGGAGCATTTCAGGACATTGATCTGGCCTCCGCGTTTCAGGCGGTTTCCAGGTTCTCGCAGACTGCCCTCAGCACGTCGAACCACGCTGAACTGATGTCGCTGGCCTGCAAGAACGCCATTGTGAACCAGGATGTCGCGCATCTTATTTTCCCGGACGATATGCAGACACTGCCGTCGGATCAGCCTGCAGGGATGCCAGAAGGGCGTCTCAGCAGTACGCGGATTACGCCGTCTCAGGAAGAGACCGATGCGGCCGTGTCCCTGCTTAACAGCGCGAAAAGGCCGCTCATCGTTGTGGGGCATGGCGCTTACAGTGCACGTGATCAGATCATTGCGCTGGCCGAGAAAATCGGGGCACCGGTGGTCACCACGTTCAAAGCCAAGGGGCTGGTGCCCGACAGTCATCCGCTGGGCGCAGGTGTTCTGGGTCGCTCGGGCACGCCGATTGCCAGCTGGTTCATGAATGAGGCCGATGTGCTGATCGCATTCGGTGCCAGTTTCTCCAACCACACTGGCATTGCGCCTAAAAAGGATATCATCCAGGTCGATTACGACAGGATGCAGCTTGGCAAATTCAACCCGGTCAAAGTGCCGGTCTGGGGGGAGATCGGCGCATTCTGCGGCGTCGCGGGCCCTGCCATCACGCGCCATGCGGACGCCGTGGACCAGGTCAGTGAACTCAAAGATCGCTGGAACATCTGGCGCAATGAAAAAACACGCCGTCTGGCCGAAGAGCATGGCAAAGGCATCCATTCCTTTGCGATTTTCGAGGCGCTGGGCAGAACTGGTACCGGACGATGCCATTTTCGCAGTGGACGTGGGCAACAACACCTATTCGTTTGGGCGGTATCTTGAAACCAAAGGTACACAGCGCGTGCTGATGTCAGGATATCTTGGGTCAATCGGTTTCGGGTTGCCGGCTGCGATGGGGGCCTGGGCTGCAACGCAGGACATTGAAAGCCTGCGCGGTCGCAAAGTGATTTCCATTTCCGGCGATGGTGGCTTTGGTCAGTATCCAATGGAATTCACCACGGCGGTCAAATACGGAATGGATATCACCCATATCCTGCTTCACAACGGCGAGCTCGGGAAAATCTCCAAGGAACAGCGCTCGGGCGAATGGCCGGTCTGGGAAACGGATCTGCAGAACCCGTCCTTTGCAGCTTTCGCGCGGCTTTGCGGCGGTCACGGTGAAAAGGTCACGGAAACCGGCGGGATCGAAGACGCAATCAGAAATGCGCTGGCAGTGGACGGCCCGGCGCTGGTCGAGATTATGACGGACGCCGAACTGGTCTGAACCGGTATCGCCCGGACGCACGGTCCGGGCGGTCAGCCCTCGTCAAAGACTTTTCTGGCAACGCGGAAGCATTCGAGACCCTGCGGCACGCCACAATAGATCGCGATCACATGGATGATCGCACGTACCTCTTCTTTGGTCACGCCGTTGTTGATGGCACCACGGCAATGCAGTTCCCATTCCTGCATTTTTCCAAGTGCCCCGATCATCGACAGGTTCAGCATCGAACGTGTTTTAGCATCGAGCGTGTCATCGCCCCACCCGAAGCCCCAGCACCACGCGGTCATCGCTTCCTGAAACGGACGGGTGAAATCGTCAGCAGCGGCCAGATTGCGTTCGACGTATTCCGCGCCGAGCGTCGATTTCCGCTGTTCCAGCCCCTGGAGAAAAAGGTCTTCGTCAAAAACGCTCATCGTCTGTTCCTTCTGTTGCCAGGCTCGTTGGTCCGGGTCCGGACTGTCAGACCGTCTCCCCGGCGTCAATTGCTTCGCGCATCCAGCGTTGCAGGTGCATGACAGGATGCTCGGAGTTCACGCCGCCGCGCGGGTCAATGACCAGTGGCCCGGGCCGGTAACCCCGCGAGTGCAGCCCCCGCTGAACGGATTCCACCAGTGTGATGTCTTCAGCAACGGTTGTCTCGCGGTCCTGGCGGGCGAGCTGGCGAACCACCGGGTTTTCCGCACCGCCAACCGAATACCACCCCCGCCAGACGACGACGCGATGCGCGTCGACCACGCGCCAGTGATAAGTGTTCAGAACATTGCCCGGATAGACCTGAAAGCTGAACATCGGCCAGAGAAACCAGCTGGAATACTCCGCCTCATGCTCAAAACCTGAGTGGATATCATAGGTCATATCCTCAAGGTTCTGGCATTCCGTGGTGTGCCGCAGACACATGCCCTGCGGCTGGATGTCGTAGGTTTCAGGCCGGACAACGCCGCTGGCAAATGTGGGGTGACAAAGGGCGCAGTGATAGCATTCGGAATAGTTCTCAACGGAAACTTTCCAGTTGCAGTTTTCCGGCACCTCGACCCATTCCAGCGGTTTCAGCTCCTGCCAGTGCGGCACCCATTCTTCCAGTTCCTGCCGCGCGCCGGGAAACCATGTGTCCATCGGGCCGGCGTCGGGGTCGAGATTCACAAAAATGAACCCCAGGAATTCTTCTGCCCGGACCTCTGTCAGGCAGACATCAGAACGGTCAAAGCCCTCGACTGCGCGGATGTTCGGGCCTGACCGCAACGCCCCGGTCAGTTCATAGGTCCAGGCGTGATAGGGGCAGACGACAACGCGGGTGGTGCCGCTGCCCGATACCAGCTGATGTGCGCGGTGCTGGCAGACATTATAGAACACCCGGATTTTGTCGTCGCGCCCGCGGATCGCAAAGAGGCTCTCGCCGGCAATTTCAAAGGTCGCGTAATCGCCAGGCCCGGCAAGGTCTGCACTGTGGCACCCGAACTGCCACGTTCTGGCCAGGAAACCGGCTTTCTCGGTCTCGAACACAATCGGATCAGTGTAATATCGTGCATCAAGCGACCGGATGGGCTGCGTCATTCCGGATCTCCGTCGTAAATGCCCAGCTGGTGCCGGCGGCGGTGAAAGGTTTCGACCCGTGTGACAACCTCGTCGCTTGCCACTGCGATCACAAAAGAAAGCAGTGTTTCCAGCAGTGCGATTGTGCTGACGGACGATGGGAAAAACTGGGGCGTTTCTGCGGACACCACGAAACCATGATCTGCGGCCCGGATGATCGGGCTGGCGGGGCTGTCGGACAGGCCGATAATGCTCATGCCCTGTTCTTTTGCGATCTCCACAGCTTCGACGACTTCCCGGCGATAGGGCTTGCAGGTAATGGCGATGAGCACGTCGCGCCCGTCAGCCCAGGCCAGATCATCGATCGGTGTTGATCCTGGCCTTGGAATTGCGTGGAACTGCACCATGCCGGTCGAGGCAAGGTACGTGAAATTGCGCGCATTGGAATTGTTCACACCGACGCCGAGCGTGAAAACGTTCCGGGATTTCCAGATCGTTTGTGCAGCGGTGCTGAGATCATCAGCCGTGATCCCGGCAAACGTATCTTCGACGTTGCGCAGGGCGCCTTGCACCATGTCTGCGTAAAGGCCTCCGAGCGCACCGGACTTCCGGATGTCCTGCAGCCAGCGTGCGCGTTCCGGAAAATCCGCAGCACCTCTGCGAATCGCTTCGCGGAACGGCTCGCGGAAATCTTCGTACCCGTCAAAGCCGACCTGCCGGGCCATGCGGACCACCGTGTTGGGTTTGACGCGTGCAGCTTCGGCGATCTCGCGCACGGTTGAAACGCCCACATCCCGTGGGTTTTCCAGCACATAAGTGGCTGCTTTGCGGGCCTCTGGCGTCAGTTCAGACAATTCGCCCGCGAGGCGTTCCAGAATTACAGATGATACGTTTGTGCCATTCATGATTGACGATGGTATAAATGTTTGCTTAGGCTGTCGAGAGATTTCTGAACACCGGGGCACAAGATGACCGAGAAGAGCTTTCCGACCCAGGCAAAGGTTGTCATCGTAGGTGGCGGCGTGATGGGATGTGGTCTGGCCTATCACCTGGCGCACGAGGGCTGGACAGACGTGGTGCTGCTGGAAAAGGCGGAACTGACCAGCGGCAGCACCTGGCACGCGGCTGGCCAGATTACCCATTCCACCAGTTCTTTCGGCCTTGGGAAATGTGTCGACTACAACATCGGCCTCTACGCCGGTGCGCTGGAGCGCGAAACGGGGCAGGCAGTGACGTGGCACGGGTGCGGATCCTTCCGGCTTGCCTATACCCACGACGAGATGGACTGGCTGCGACACACGCTGTCCGTTGGCCGGTCACTGGGGTTTAATATTGAACTGGTGGGCGCTGACCGCGTCGCCGAACTGCACCCATTTTACAATCTGGAGGGCGTTCTGGGTGCATTGCATACCCCGGACGACGGGCACGTAGACCCAACGAATGTAACGATGGCGATGGCTGCCGGAGCCCGGCAGTTGGGCGCGCGGATTATCCGCCAGTGCCGCGCGACAAACATCACCCGGACGGCTGGCGGGGAATGGCTGGTCGAAACCGAAAAGAGCAGTATCCTGTGCGAGCATGTGGTGAACGCTGGCGGAACCTATGCCCGGCAGATGGGCGAATGGTCCGGTCTGCAGCTGCCGATGACGTCCATGACGCACCACTACTTTGTGACTGAACCAGTGCCGGAATTTGAAGCGCTGGATAAGGAGCTGCCTGTCATCCGCGATGACAGGAAGGTCTCTGGCTATATTCGCATGGAGCAGAAACGCGGCCTGATCGGCATCTACGAAAAGGAAAACCCGAACTCTGTCTGGCACGATGAATGCCCGTGGGACTACGAGAACTGGCTGTTTGATGCTGACTATGACCGGGTGATGCCGTGGCTGGAGGAGAGCCTCAACCGGATGCCCGTGCTGGCGGACCTGGGGATAACCCGCGAGGTCCATGGTGCGATCTCGCATCCGCCGGATGGTAACCCGCTGATCGGCCCGGCGCCGGGTGTGCGCAACTACTGGTGTTGTTGCGGCACACAGATCGGAATCGGCTGGGGCCCCGGCCTGACCCGCGAACTGGCGCGCTGGATGGTACATGGCGCGGCTGATATCTCGATGCGCGACTATGACCCGCGCCGGTTTGGTGCCTACGCGACAAAGGACTGGCAGGTGGTCAAGGCGCACGAGGATTACTGTCTGCGGCACGAAATCCCATTTCCGCACTACAACAGGACAGAAGGCAGACCGCTCAAGCCGTCACCGCTCTATGAGGAGCTGAAACTCCGCGGGGCAGTCTATGAAGAAGTTTACGGCTTCGAGCGGCCGCGCTGGTTCGCACGCGACGGGGTGGCGCAGAACGATCATTACTCATTCCGGCGCAATGCGGTGCATGACATTGTCGGCGCAGAGGTCCGAACCGTTCGGGAGGCGGTCGGGATCATGGATGTCTCGGCATTCACAAAGGTGTTGGTGTCCGGACCTGATGCCTACGCTTTGCTGGATCGCCTGACGGCCAACAGGATGCCGCAGAAAACCGGTTCGGTGACGCTTACCCACATGCTTAACCGCCGGGGACGGATTGAACTGGAAACGACAATTGTGCGTCAGTCCGATGACCGGTTCTACCTTGTCTGCGCTGCGTTTTTTGAACAGCGCCTTCTGGACCATCTGGAACAGAACAGAGCAGGCGATGACGTCAGCGTCACCACGCTGTCTGAAGCCTGGTGCGCCCTTTCGCTGAACGGACCATTGTCACGCGATGTGCTTTCGGCCTGCACAGATGCACCATTGGACAATGCTTCCTTCCGGTGGCTGTCAGCGCAGGAGATCAGCATTGCAGGCCACCAGGTCCAGGCCATCCGCATGTCTTATGCCGGCGAACTGGGCTGGGAGCTTCATATGCCCCGTGAGGCCTGTCTTGACGTTTATCTCGCGCTGCGCACCGCCGGCGCGCCATCTGGTATCTGCGACTACGGCTCGTTTGCCATGAACGTCATGCGCATGGAAAAGGGGTTCAAAGGTGCGGGTGAGCTCACCAATGAGGTGACCCTGCCAGAGGCTGATGTCATGCGGTTTGTGCGTGATGACAAAGAATTCCTGGGCAAAGAGGCGACGCTGGCCGGACAGGACAACCTGCGCTGGATCTGCGCAAGCCTGTCCATCGAACCGGATGGCGTAAATGACGGTCACGGCGGCGAGGCCGTTCTGCTGAACGGGGAGGTTGTGGGGTCGGCCGCATCCGTCGCTTATGGCCACTCGGTTGGGCGCATTCTCGCCTTTGCCTACCTGCGTCCGGAGGCAGCTGCGCCGGGTACGGCGCTTGAAGTTGTGATTGCGGGCGAGGCACGCCCTGCGACCGTTCTGGGCGCGCCTGCTTATGACCCGGAAAGCCTGCGCCCGCGCGCAGATGCCAGAATTGAGGAAGCAGCGGAATGAGCTTGCCGGATACGATGCGCGCTGTTGTGACGATGGGCCACGGCGGACTGGAACAGCTGGTGCTGCACACTGACTGGCCCCGGCCGGACCCCGCTTCCGGAGAGGTTCTTGTTCGCGTACGGGCCTGCGGGCTCAACAACACAGACGTCAACACGCGCACCGGCTGGTACTCGAAGGCCGTGAGCACAGCAACGTCCGGCGAGGGATATTCAGAGGTTGATGGCGAGGACCCCACATGGGGTGGCAGGCCGCTGACCTTTCCACGCATTCAGGGTGCTGATGTCTGCGGTGAGGTTGTTGCAGTTGGGTCGGGCGTTGATCCGTCCCGGGTGGGGGAACGCATCATCTCGGATAACTGGCTGCGCGACCCTGCAGACCCGGAGAACAAAGACAAAACCGGTTACTACGGATCGGAGCGAGATGGTGGATTTGCCGAATATACGACGATGCCTGCCACCAATGCCGTGCCGGTGAAGTCCGAATACTCCGACGCGGAACTTGCCACCTTCAGCTGCTCATATTCCACCGCAGAGGGGATGCTGACCCGCGCTGGTGTCACCGATCAGGATACGGTGCTCATACCCGGTGCATCGGGGGGTGTTGGCGGTGCCCTGCTGCAGCTTGCAAAACTGCGCGGTGCGCGGGTCATCGCGATGGCATCTGAGGCGAAACACGCGGATGTGGCAGCGTTCGGTCCGGATCTGATCCTGCCGCGTGCGCCTGACGATCTGCAGGCTGCACTGGGGGGTGAAAAGGTCACTGTGGTGGCCGATGTGGTCGGAGGCACGCAATGGCCGTCGCTGGTCGATGTTCTGCAACGGGGCGGGCGTTACACCTGTTCGGGCGCGATCGCCGGGCCTCTCGTCGAGCTAGATCTGCGGACACTCTATCTGCGCGATCTCACTTTTACAGGGTCCACAGTTATTCCGGTCGGGGTCATGCAGCGTCTCGCGAAATACATCGAAGACGGATCTGTGCGACCCGTTCTGGCAGCAGTTTATCCGCTGGAGGAACTGCGTGAGGCGCAGACAGCCTTTATCAGCAAAAAGCTGACCGGCAACATAGTGGTGTGCCCTTGAAGATCACCGGCATCACTGTGTGGCAGGTCGACCTGCCACTCGAGCACCCGTACTGGCTGTCCGGTGGTCGCCTGAAATTCGAGGTGCTGGATGCCACACTTGTCCGGATCGATACCGATGCCGGGATTTCCGGATGGGGAGAGGGCACGCCCCGGGGGCATACCTATGTGCCGGCGCATGGTCCCGGCATCCGCGCGGGGATCGAAACGATGGCACCCTTTGTCATGCGGCTTGATCCGCGGCGCGTGCTGGACGTTGAACGGGCAATGGATCTTGCCCTGCCCGGGCACCTTTATGCCAAGTCGCCGCTGGATATGGCCTGCTGGGACATTGCGGGCCAGGCTGCAGGTGTGCCGATTGCGGACCTGATGGGAGGCGGTTCACGCACGCCCCGGGCCATTGCCTCGTCGGTTGGGGCCAAGACGATTGAGGAAACCCGCGACGTGATCGAAAGGTACCGTGCGCGCGGATATGTTGCCCATTCCGTCAAGATCGGCGGTGATGTCACCCGCGACATTGCCCGTATCCGCGATGTGGAAAGCATCCGGCGGCCGGGTGAAACGGTTCTTTACGATGTAAACCGGGGATGGACCCGCAGCGATGCCCTGCGCGTCATGCGGGCGACCGAAGATCTGCAGGTCATGGTCGAGCAACCCTGCGAAACCCTCGATGATATTGCAGCGCTGAGCCACCGGCATGCCTGCCCGGTCAGCGTTGATGAAAGTCTCGTCACGCTTCAGGACGCGGCGCGGATTGCCCGGGACGGTCTGGCTGAGGTTTTCGGCATCAAACTCAACAGGGTGGGCGGTCTGACCCGCGCCGCGCGCATGCGGGACATCGCTCTGGCGCACGGTATTGACATGTTCGTCATGGCAACCGGCGGTTCCGTCCTGGCCGACACCGAAGCACTGCATCTGGCGGCTACGGTTCCGGATCACAACTGTCTTGGCGTCTGGGCCTGTCAGGACATGATCACGGCTGACATAGCAGGTGGCAGGGGGCCACGGAACATCGAGGGGCATCTCACCCTGCCGGAAACACCCGGTCTGGGTGTACACCCGAACGAAGATGCGCTGGGCGACCCGGTCGCAGTGTACAAATGAAAATCCGCCGGCTGACACTCTGGACGGTACCGCTGACCAGCCATGAAACTTATTATATGGCCTCAGGTAAGACGTGCGACACGGTCGATAGCGTAGTGCTGGCCGTCGATACCGACAGCGGTTTGCGTGGATGGGGCGAGGTCTGCCCGATCCCGCACTATCTTCCGGCATATGCCGGCGGCGTTGGCCCTGCGCTGCGAGAGCTGGCCCCGGTCCTGATCGGGGCGGATCCGACGGGTCCCGAAGCTCTGATGGCCCGTGCAGATGCCTGGCTGGCAGGGCATGTTTATGCAAAGTCTGCCCTGGATATTGCCCTGTGGGATATCACCGGCAAAATCGCCGGGCTCCCGCTTTTTGCACTGCTTGGCGGGCGGCGGCAGAAGGACATGCCGCTCTATCACTCCATCACCTGTATCGCGCCGGATGAAATGGCGCGCATTGCGCTGGAGGCACAGGCGGACGGGATCACGCAGTTTCAGGTGAAACTCGGTGCGGATGCGAGCATTGAGGCTGACATCGAGCGGCTTGTGAAAGTGCGGGAAGCCGTGGGCCCCGGGCCGCTGGTATATGGCGACTGGAACTGTGGTGCGACGCAACTGGACGCAACACGGGTAGGGCGGGCCGTTGCGCATCTTGACGTGATGCTGGAACAGCCCTGTGCCACGATCCGGGAATGTGCTGCGGTGCGTTCGGCCACCGGACTGGCGATGAAAATGGACGAGACCGTGCATGACACTGAAAGCCTGCTGGACGCGGCAACATCCGGCGTCATGGATGCGGCGGCTCTCAAGCTGTCAAAATTCGGCGGGCTGTCGGCAACCCGGCGCGCGCGGGATCTGTGTCTGCACCTCGGCGCCCGGATGTGTGTCGAGGACACCTGGGGCAGTGACATTGCGACAGCGGCTCTGCTGCATCTCGGGGCCGCCACTGATCCCGCCCGCCTGCTCAATGTTTGCGATCTGTCCGGTTATGTCGCACCACGCATCGCACCAGACTGCCCGACACGTAGCAATGGCCGGATTGTGCCGCCAACCGGACCGGGCCTGGGGATTACCCCGGATGCTGCTGTTCTGGGCGAACCTGACCTGATACTGGAGTGACCCTCTGATGAACCGACTGCACAGCCAGAAAGAATGGATCGAGCGGGCACGGCATGTGCTTCCTGCAGCGGGACTGGGCAACTTTGATCCGGGTATTGTCATTGCGCGGGGCAATGGCAGCCGTGTCTGGGATGAAGATGGCCGCGAATACGTTGACTATCTCATCGGATCCGGTCCGATGCTGCTGGGGCATGGGCATCCCGAAGTGATGGAAGCCGTTCTTGAGCAACTCCCGCTCGGGATGACGTTCTTTGCCGGAAACGCAAAAAGCATCGAACTGGCCGAAGCGATCTGCGATGCGATGCCCTGCTGTGAACATGTGCGTTTCGTGGCATCCGGCGGCGAAGCCGACATGTACGCGATCCGGCTGGCACGGGCCTTTACCGGGCGTGACAGAATTCTGAAGTTCGAGGGCGGCTATCACGGTATGAGTGCAGAGGCGCAGATGAGCCTTGCGCCGTCACGTCAGGTGAATTTCCCGACGGCGGTGCCCGACAGTGCGGGTATCCCACAGGGCGTCGCAGATCAGATGCTGATCGCGCCCTTCAATGATCTGGAGGTAGTGGCCGAGCTGCTCCGCGAGTACGACGACATTGCTGCAATAATCGCGGAACCGCTGCAGCGGATCATACCGGCTGAACCGGGTTTTCTGTCCGGCTTACGCGAACTCTGCGACACGCATGGTGTGCTGCTGATCTTTGATGAAATCGTCACCGGTTTCCGGCTCGCATATGGCGGTGCACAGGAACGATATGGTGTCACTCCTGATATCTGCACGCTGGGCAAAATAACTGGTGGTGGCTTTCCCCTTGCGGCAATCGGCGCGAGCGCGGACATTATGCGCCATTTTGACAAGTCTGCTGTTGGCGAAGAGGGCTGGCTGATGCAGCTGGGCACGCTATCCGGAAACCCGGTTGCTGCCGCAGCTGGTCTGAAAACCATGGAAGTGCTGCGCCGGAACGGGACCTATGAAAAGCTGCGCACATCCGGCGGCGCTTTGCAGAAGATGCAGTCGGAGGCTCTGACCGACGCTGGGATTCCGCACACGATCTGTGGGGACGAGACGCTGTTTGATATCTGGTTTACCGAAAAGCCCTGCCGCGATTACCGCTCCGCACGACATGATGATCCGGACATGAACCGGGTCTACAATGAGGTTCTGCGGGAACACGGGGTCTTTAAGAGCCCCGGCAAACTATATCCCTCGCTCGCTCTGACCGATGAGGATTTTCAGCTGACAGCCCACGCGGTATCCAAGGCGACAGCAGCTGTTGCCGCCCGCCTTTGAGGCGGTCTCCCCACGCGACTGAAATGCCGAACCGATCGCTTTTTTGAACGGCGTGTATGCGCAGCCGAGTTCCGATTTGTTTAAGAATTAGGCAGTTGCATCCAAAAACGGCGCGGAAATCAGCAAAACCGGGCGCTTCGCCAAATCTCTGATGCAAATGGTGGCAAACCCACGACGCCTGAGTCCAACTGACGGCGCTCTTCGGGGCGCTGAGATGCCGCGCGATGGACGATCCTGGCAGATGCTGACCACCGCGCGACTGCAACATAACTGCTGCGGGTTCTGACTACACCAGTTGGAACGGGGACAATAGCCTGAAGTCTGTTCCCGGGCGCAGCTCTTACAGGGACTGTTTTCCAGATGGCTCACTCACTGAAATTTTCTTCCTATGTTACGGCCGCAGTGCTTGCGTCCACTGGTCTTGCGGCTGCCGAATGTGCGGATCCGGTCAAGGTCGGTGTGCTGCACTCTCTCTCGGGGACGATGGCGATCTCCGAGACGACGCTCAAAGACACCATGCTCATGCTGATCGAAAAGCAGAACGCCGCCGGTGGTGTTCTGGGCTGCGAGATCGAAGCGGTCGTTGTTGACCCGGCATCTGACTGGCCGCTCTTTGCCGAGAAAGCCCGCGAACTGCTGACGGTGCATGAAGTCGATGTGATCTTTGGCAACTGGACGTCTGTGTCGCGCAAATCTGTACTGCCGGTGATTGAAGAGCTTAACGGTCTGCTCTTCTATCCGGTGCAGTACGAAGGCGAGGAAAGCTCGCGCAACGTGTTCTACACCGGTGCTGCACCCAACCAGCAGGCGATCCCCGCGGTTGACTACTTCCTAGAAGAGCTGGGCGTTGAGAAGTTTGCCCTGCTGGGGACGGACTACGTTTACCCGCGCACGACAAACAATATTCTCGAGCAGTACCTGCAGGACAACGGTATCGCGTCTGACGATATCTTTGTTAACTACACACCCTTTGGCCACTCCGACTGGGCGACAATCGTCGCGGACGTCGTCGCGCTGGGTGAAGACGGTAAGCAGGTCGGCGTGATTTCGACAATCAACGGCGACGCAAACATCGGTTTCTACAAAGAGCTGGCGGCTGCTGGTGTCTCCGCAGACGACATCCCGGTTGTGGCCTTCTCTGTGGGTGAGGAGGAACTGTCCGGCCTCGATACGTCGAACCTGGTGGGCCACCTGGCCGCGTGGAACTACTTCCAGTCCGCGGAAACAGATGCAAATGCCGAATTCATTGACGCGTGGAAAGAGTTTGCCGGCGCTGACCGTGTGACCAACGACCCGATGGAAGCGCATTACATCGGTTTCAACATGTGGGTGAACGCCGCGACGGCCGCCGGTACCACGGATGTCGACGCCGTGCGGACCGCAATGTACGGTCAGGAATTCCCGAACCTGACGGGTGGTACTGCGGTCATGCTGCCAAACCACCACCTCGCTAAACCGGTGCTGATCGGTGAAATCACCGCAGACGGCCAGTTCGACATCATCTCCAAGACGGCAGAGGTCCCCGGCGACGCCTGGACCGACTTCCTGCCAGCGTCCAAGGTTCTGACGTCTGACTGGAAGGAATTGGGCTGCGGCATGTACAACACAGAGACCAAAACCTGTGTGCAGCTGACCTCTAACTACTGACCGTGAAGTCCGGCAGGGCGGTAGTGAACCGCCCTGCCACTCAGAACTCTGTTTTCCAAAAATTCCCGAAAGACCCGAACTGTGCGCCGATTTCTTCTTGCCATAGCATTCCTTTGTGGTGCCTTGCCGCAGGTTCAGGCAGGCGAGCTGCAGGACATCCTGCAGATCCACGCCGACGAAGTTGCCAAGCCGTCGCGCCGCAGCGTCGGGGTGCTTCTGGATGATCTGGTGGCGTCGGGCCTGCCGCAGGTTCCGGCATTCCTTGAGGAATGGGCCGCTAAAAACGTCTGGCGCGCGCCGGATGGTGACTTTGTCTTTGGGTCGCCGGACGGTGATGGCCTGGAAGTCCGCGATGTGGACACAGGGCAGGCCTCATCGGCCGGCAAAGAAGGGTACAGCCAGATAAAACCAAATGGCGGCGTGCGCCGCGTTATTGGCACTGCCCTTGTCCAGTTTCAGCTTTCGGACCCCGATCCGGACCGCCGCAGGAGCGCGCTTGAGGCGATCTCCCGGCGCCCGGAGGCAGCACAGCTCGCGCCGCTGCGGGCATCGCTTGAGGGCGAGACAGACCCCGCGCTGCTGGCACGGAAGCAACAGCTGGTCAGCTTCCTTTCAGCGCAGTTTGCAGAAACAACCGACGAGCGTGTCGCTGCGATCAGCTCACTTTCCAAAGACACCAGTGTCGAGGCGCGCAGTGTCCTGAACCGCATCCTGAGCACCCGTGAGGGCGTGGCAGCAGAACTGCCCGATGCCAATATTGCCCGGATCACAGATGCTTCCGCCGATCCCGACACCTTCTATGGCGTTCTCACTGCAGAGGGTCTCGCACCGCCGGTCGTAACCGATGCGGAGATCCGAACCGCACTGGAGCAGAATGTAGCCGGCGGATCATCGGGCGGCGTTCCCGTGGCCCGGCTGAATGATCCGGAGATCAGGCAAACAGCTTATGCGCAACTGGCGGCTGATGGTCTGGTGCCGCCTCTCGTGACCATCGCTGACCGGGACGCCGCACTGGCCGCGCATGTCTTTTTTGACGCCTATGACGAGAAAGACCCGGCAGTAACCGCCGCCGCCGAAGAAGCGCTCGCGTCCGTCACGCAGCGTGTCGCATGGGAACAGGCGGCAGATCTCGGGCTCGACGCCTTGTCGCTGGCATCAATCTACTTTCTGGCGGCCATCGGGCTCGCGATCACTTTCGGCGTCATGGGTGTCATCAACATGGCGCATGGCGAATTCATCATGATGGGCGCCTATACTGGTTATGTCGTTCAGCTGTTTGTGCCGGACTATACGCTGTCCATCATCATCGCGCTGCCCCTGGCCTTTGCGATAACTTTCGGCGCGGGCGTGACCATGGAACGTCTGGTGATCCGCCACCTCTATCACAGGCCGCTCGAAACACTTCTGGCGACTTTCGGTATTTCCATCGCGCTGCAGCAGCTGGCCAAAAATATCTTTGGCACCCAGGCGCGGCCGCTGACCTCGCCCGCCTGGCTGGACGGTGCCTGGGTGATGTCTGATGTCATCCAGATCAGCTACATCCGCATTGCGATTTTTGTTCTGGCGCTGCTGTTCCTGGCTCTGATCCTGTTCATCCTCAAACGCACCCGTCTGGGTCTGGAGGTGCGCGCCGTCACCCAGAACCCCGGCATGGCGGCAAGCATGGGGATTAGCCCTGACCGTATCAATATGCTCACCTTTGGCCTCGGCTCCGGTATCGCGGGCATCGCGGGCGTCGCCATTGGCCTCTATGCCAAGGTCACATCCGAAATGGGCGCCGACTATATCGTTCAGTCCTTCATGACGGTTGTTGTCGGCGGGGTTGGAAATGTCTGGGGCACCCTGGCCGGGGCATCCATGATCGGGTTCCTGCAAAAGGGGATCGAATGGCTGAACCCGTCGAATACGCTGGCCGCCCAGACTTACATGATTCTCTTCATCATCCTGTTCATCCAGTTCCGGCCCAGGGGTATTGTCGCCCTCAAAGGGCGGGCAGCAGCGGACTGATATCATGCGCAGAACATTCATCGCAGAAAACCCGTCTGTTCTCTGGTTCCTGGCCGCACTTGGTCTCTTCACGCTGGTGGTCACGATGCTGTCGGAATGGGCCGGTACCGGCTTCATCCCGACGTCTTTCATCAAAACCCTCGGCAAAACGCTGTGCCTTTGCCTGATTGCCATCGCAATGGATGTGGTCTGGGGCTACTGCGGTATCCTCAGTCTGGGGCATTTTGCGTTCTTCGGGATCGGTGGCTATGCGATCGGGATGTGGCTTATGTATGCGCGCACGGAAACCATCGTTCTGGAAAGCCTGAGCACCCAGGTCATCCCGCCGACCCCACAGGAAATCACGGATGCCATCGGCAATCAGATTTTCGGCGTGGTGGGCAGTTCCGAATTTCCGGCAATCTGGGCCTTTGCGGATAATCTGTACCTGCAGCTGCTGATGGTTGTGCTTGTGCCCGGGCTGCTGGCCCTCGTGTTCGGATGGCTGGCGTTCCGGTCGCGGGTGACCGGTGTCTATCTGTCGATCCTGACCCAGGCGATGACGCTCGCATTGTCGCTCTATCTGTTCCAGAACGACTCCGGACTGCGTGGAAATAACGGCTTGTCGGGTCTGCAGAACATCCCCGGTTTTGAGACAGCACCGCAGTCGGCTGTATCGCTTGTCTTTTTCTGGGCGTCTGCACTGGCCCTGGCGGCAGGATACGTTTTCTTTGCCTGGGCCGTTTCGGGAAAGATGGGAAGCGTGATCAAGGGCATCCGCGACAACGAGGCCCGCGTGCGGTTTCTCGGTTACCGGGTTGAGAGCTACAAGCTTTTCATTTTCACCATAACAGCGGTCGTCTCTGGCATTGCCGGGGCTCTTTATTACCCGCAGGCCGGGATCATCAACCCGGGTGAAATTGCGCCCATCGCCTCAATCTATCTGGCGGTCTGGGTGGCGATCGGGGGGCGCGGGCGGCTATATGGCGCGGTGATCGGTGCTGCCTTTGTTTCATTGCTTTCCAGCTGGTTCACAGGAGGCGGCGCACCCGCCATCAACCTGGGCTTTTACACCATCCAGTGGACCGACTGGTGGCTGGTGCTGCTGGGCCTGTCCTTTGTCGCTGTCACGCTCTTTTTCCCGCGCGGCATTGGTGGCCTGTTTGATTATCTGGTGAGAAAGCCATGAACTCTACACTGCTTGAAGTCTCCGGCCTGACGGTCAGTTTCGACGGATTTCGCGCCATTAATAATCTGTCCGTACAATTTCCCGAGACTGGCCTGCGTGCCATTATCGGGCCCAACGGCGCGGGCAAAACGACCTTCATGGACATTGTCACCGGCAAGACCCGCCCCGATGAAGGCAGGGTGATCTGGGGCGAGAAAAACATCTCGCTGCTTGGCATGTCCGAAAGCGATATAGCCATGGAAGGCATCGGTCGCAAATTTCAGAAACCAACAGTGTTCGAGGCACAGACCGTGCGTCAGAACCTGGCAATGGCGCTGAAAAATCCGCGCGGGCCCTTTGCCGTCCTCATGCACAAGCGCACAGCGCGCAATGGTGAGCGGATAGAACGGATTGCCGAAGAAACCGGCCTTGCCGATGAGCTGACCCGTGTGGCCGGAGAACTCAGCCACGGACAGAAGCAGTGGCTTGAGATCGGGATGCTGCTCGCACAGGACCCGCGCCTTTTGCTGGTGGATGAGCCGGCCGCGGGGATGACAGTAGAAGAGCGCGAGAAAACCACTGACATCCTGAGACGGGCGGCGGAGACCTGTGCCGTTGTGGTGGTCGAGCACGATATGGAGTTTGTGCGACGTCTCAACTGCAAGGTGACTGTGTTGCACGAAGGATCGGTTCTGGCTGAGGGCAGTCTTGACCATGTGACATCCAATCCTGCCGTGATCGACGTTTATCTGGGGCGGTCCAATGCTTGAAGTCAGTAGCCTCAGTCTGCACTACGGTCAGAGCCAGATACTTTATGACATGAGCCTTGATGCGCCGACCGGGCAGATCACCGCCGTGATGGGCAACAACGGTGTCGGCAAAACCAGTCTGCTCAAAGCACTGGCGGGGCGGCACCCATATTCGGCGGGCGAAGTCGGGGTTGCCGGTAAACAGGTCGGGTCAGGCAGTGCCGTGCGTTCCGCCCGCGCCGGTATCGCCTATGTACCGCAGGGCCGAGAGATTTTCCCGATGATGACCGTGATGGAAAATCTGGAAACCGGGTTTGCCCTGCTGCCAAAAGACAGCCGCACAATCGGGGATGATATTTTCGATCTGTTTCCTGTTCTCAGCGACATGCGCGCCCGGCGTGGCGGGGACCTTTCCGGGGGGCAGCAACAGCAGCTCGCCATCGCAAGAGCATTGATCACCCGGCCCGAAGTTCTGCTGCTGGATGAGCCGACAGAAGGCATTCAGCCAAACGTTATCCAGCAGATCGGTGCCTGTCTGCGTCTTCTGCGGGACAGGGGCGATATGGCCATTGTACTGGTCGAACAGAACGCGGACTTTGCCTATGACCTCGGTGATCGTTTCGTCATGATTGAAGGCGGTCGTGTCCGCCGGCGGGCGGAAAAAGCGACCTACACCAGAGAGCAGATGCTGGAAGATCTGGCGCTCTAGGGTGCTCGCCCCGATGATCAGATGGCCGGGCCATCCGGATTTGGTCTCGACGCTCCCGCGTGCGGATGGTTAAGTCGCCAGCGGAACGCGGCAGGCACGAACGGGTATTCTCACATGACACAACGGCACGGCGGACAGGTTTTGATCGAGATCCCTGGTGGCGCTCGGGGCCCGGCACAGTTTTGGTGTGCCCGGTGAAAGCTATCTGGCCGCACTGGACGCCATGCACGATACCGCAGGTGTTTTCGATTTCACCCTGTGCCGTCAGGAAGGCGGTGCGGCCTTTATGGCGGCCGCATACGGAAAACTGACCGGCCAGCCCGGTATCTGTTTCGTCACGCGGGGACCCGGAGCGACCAACGCGTCGATCGGTGTTCACACTGCAATGCAGGACAGTGTGCCGATGCTGCTCTTCATCGGACAGGTCGGCGCGGATATGAAAGACCGTGAGGCGTTTCAGGAGATCGACTACAGAGCATTTTTCGGAACCGTTGCGAAATGGGCCACGGAAATTCCCGATGTGACCCGTATTCCGGAATATGTCGCGCGGGCATGGAGCGTTGCGCTTTCCGGCAGACCCGGCCCTGTCGTCGTAGCACTGCCCGAAGATGTTCTGTCGGCCGTCTCCGATATTCCGCCTCTCAGAAAACCAGTCGCGATACCGGAGCCCGCCCCGTCACAGGATGCGGTCGCTGAAATTGCGGCTCGGCTGGAACAGGCGGAACGTCCGCTGATCATTGCAGGTGGGCAGGGCTGGAACGACGACGGCCGCGCTGCGTTGCAACGTCTGGCAGAGGCGTCAGATGTCCCTGTCGTAACCGCGTTCCGGTTCAACGATCTGATGGACAATCACAGCCCGCATTATGCCGGTGAGGCCGGTGTCGGGATGCACCCGACGACGCAGGCTTTGATCCGGGCCAGCGACGCTGTTCTGGCCATCAACGTGCGCATGGGAGAGATGACGACCGGCGCTTATGAGCTGCTGGACGTACCATATCCGGCGCAGTCTCTGTTCCATGTGCACACGTCGGACGGAGAGTTAGGTAAGGTCTATGTTCCTGATATTGCTGTGCATTCCGGACCGAACAATTTCTGTACGGCGCTTGCCGGTGTCATCCGCGAACGATCAGACAGCGCATGGCGGTCGCGGGCCCGGAAAGGTTTTGAGGCAACGCTGGATGCTCCGGCGCAACCGGGCCCGGTTGATATGGTCAGCATCATGGCGCATCTGCGCGACCGTCTGCCTGACGATGCGATCCTGACCAACGGGGCTGGCAATTTTGCGTCCTGGCCGGGCAAATTCTTCCTCTATGGTCCGGACCAGAGGCTTCTGGCGCCACAGTCGGGGGCGATGGGATTTGGCGTTCCGGCAGCGATCGCAGCCAGGGTCGCTGATCCGTTGCGCACTGTGGTCTGTTTTGCCGGAGACGGGGATTTCCAGATGACCTGCCAGGAACTGGGCACCGCAGCTCAGGCGGGTGCACAACCGATTATCCTGATCCTTAACAACGGGGTCTACGGGACAATCCGCATGCACCAGGAAGCCCATTTCCCAGAGCGGGTATCGGGCACCACGCTGGAAAACCCGGACTTTGCAGCACTCGCGGCTTCCTACGGATTTCATGCTGAGACCGTTCAGAGCACGGCTGAATTCGAAGCTGCTTTTGAACGGGCGATGGCCTCACAAACGGGGGCCGTACTCGACCTGCAGGTCGCGGCAGAAGCGCTCACGCCGGGTCGCACCCTGAGCCAGATCCGCGAGGCGGCGCTCCGGTCAGCAGACTGAAAAGCGCCAGCGATATGGGCCGTTGATACCCCTCAGACCGCAGGTTTTCGGGCGAGTCATGCTTTGTTCTGCGGTTTTGACGGAAAAACCGACAAAATTTCTCGGTTTCCCTTGAGATCAGGCGGAAAGTGACACATTTACAAACGAACTTTTTTGGCCTGCAGATCAGGAGTTCGCGTGTCCCTCTTCCTTATCGTCGCCCTGCCATTCCTCGGAGCACTGCTTCCCGGACTGATGAATTCAGCGGGGCGTCAGGCCTGTGCCGGCATCACGTTTACTGTGACGCTTGCGGCTTTTATCGGGCTGCTGACGAACGCACCGGCTGTTTTTGCCGGTGAAGTTGTTCAGGCCGGCGTCAACTGGCTGCCTGCGCTGGGAATGAACTTTACGCTGATGCTCGATGGGCTTGGCTTCTTCTTCGCGCTTCTGATCCTTGGTATTGGCCTACTGATCATCACGTATGGCCGGTTTTATCTCTCACGCGACGACAATATGGGTGAGTTTTTCACCTATCTGCTGCTCTTTCAGGGCGCGATGGTCGGGATTGTTCTGAGCGACAACATCCTGCTGCTGCTCGTCTTCTGGGAACTGACTTCGCTGTCGTCATTCCTTTTGATCGGCTACTGGAAACACCTGCCTGAAGGGCGGCAGGGTGCCCGGATGGCGCTGACCGTAACGGGAATGGGCGGCCTTGCCATGGTCGGTGGCATGCTGATCCTTGGCCAGATTGCGGGCAGCTATGATCTGAGTGTTATTCTCCAGAACCGCGAACTGATCCAGGAAAGCCCGCTTTACCTGCCTGCGCTGCTGCTGATCCTGCTGGGGTGTTTCACCAAGTCTGCGCAGTTCCCGTTCCATTTCTGGCTGCCGCACGCAATGGCAGCCCCTACGCCGGTTTCCGCCTATCTGCACTCAGCCACTATGGTGAAGGCCGGTATCTTTCTTATGGCCCGCATGTGGCCTGTGTTGTCCGGGACGCCGGAATGGTTTGTGATCGTGACGACCGCCGGTCTGATCACGATGGTGATCGGTGCCTTCATCGCGGTCTTTAAACATGATCTCAAAGCGCTGCTGGCCTTTTCGACGGTCAGCCATCTGGGCCTGATCACCATGCTGCTCGGGACCGGCACCGCGTTCGGGGCGATGGCTGCTGTTTTCCACATTCTGAACCACGCAACGTTCAAAGCGGCGTTGTTTATGTCTGCCGGGATCGTCGATCACGAGGCGCACACCCGCGATATCCGCAGGTTGGGCGGACTGCGGCATCTGATGCCGATAACCTTTGTCATCGCGACCGTTGCGGCGCTCTCGATGGCGGGCATTCCGTTGCTGAACGGCTTCCTGTCCAAGGAGATGATGCTGGAGGAAGCGCATCATACCGTGCTCTTTGGTTCGCACTGGCTGGTGCCTGCGCTTGCAGTGGTTGGGTCGCTCTTTTCCGCGGCCTATTCCTTCCGGCTGATCGCGCATACCTTCTTTGGCCCGAAGCGCGATGATTATCCAGCAAAGCCACATGATCCGGGCCCGGGCATGTGGATGCCGCCAGCCATTCTGGTGGTCCTGGTGGTGGTGATCGGTGTGGCGCCGTTCCTTGTACAGGATTTTGTTTTCATGGTCGCCAAGGCGGTGATCGGAGACGTCGCGCCTCTTGAAACCAAATACATCAAAATCTGGCACGGCCTTGTTCCGGCGCTCTTTATGTCGATCGCTGCTGTGGTCGGTGGTCTTCTGCTGCTAGCCGCATTCCGCCCCGCCCTTCGCCTGTGGGACGCAGCACCCCGCCCGGAGGCAAAAACAATCTTCGAAGCGCTGATCGCAGGGGTGGTCGCGGCAGCACGCGCATTCACCCACAAACTGCACAATGGTGCTTTCTCGCGCTATGGCGCGATCATGGCAGTCACGGTTATCGCCGCGGGTTATTTTGCTTGGACGACCGGTACGGTTGGTGCTGCGACTCGTGAAATGCAGCCTGCCGGTCCGGTGCCGATCGCAGGCTGGGTGATGCTGGTCGCCGCAACGGGTGCGCTGGTGTTCCAGCACCGGAACCGGCTTCTGTCGCTGATCCTGATCGGGATCGCCGGACTGATGGTCTCCGTAGGGTTTGTGTTCTTCAGTGCGCCGGACCTTGCGATGACACAGATCACAGTGGAAGTGGTCACGATTATCCTGCTCCTGCTGGCACTGAATTTCCTGCCGAACCATACGCCGGTCGAAAGCGATGTGATGCGCCGCACAAGGGATGCGGTTGTCGCCCTTGCCGGTGGTCTTGCAGCAATGGGCCTGTCGTTCCACTACCTGATGCGTGAGGCTGTCACGACACCGATCTCTGAATTCCACCTTGCCAATTCCTACAAAGGCGGTGGCGGTACAAATGTGGTCAACGTTATCCTCGTCGATTTCCGGGGCTTTGATACCTATGGCGAGATTATCGTGCTGGGGATCGCCGCCCTGCTGATCTATGCGCTTACTGAAACGCTGCTGTCCGGTCCGGTACGCGCGCGTCTGCTGAACCGCAAACCTGACCAGCCGCTGGCGGGTGACATGCATCCGACCATGATGGTCGTACTGACCCGTGTGATCATGCCCGTCGTTCTGATGGTCGGCTTCTACATCTTCCTGCGGGGCCACAATGAACCGGGCGGTGGTTTCATCGCCGGTCTCGTCGTTTCGATTGCCGTGGTGATGCAGTACATGGCCAGTGGTTTCAGCTGGACGTCTGCGCGGCTCAGATATCCCTACCATGGTGTGATCGGTGCCGGTGTGCTGATCGCCGGCCTGACCGGGATCGGATCCTGGTTTGTGGCCAAACCTTTCCTGACCTCGGACTTTACCTATGTGCGTATCCCTCCTTTCCAGGAGTTCGAACTGGCGACGGCGGCGCTCTTTGACCTCGGCGTCTTCCTTGCGGTGGTTGGTGCTGTGATGCTGTCCCTTGAAAGCTTCTCCAGACTGGCAAGACGCGCTCACGTGCGCGACAGCGAACACCCGATGGACATCGATCCGTCGCGTGACGACCCGGAGACTGCAGAGGGGAGGGCATAATATGGAACTTCTCGTTGCATCTGCAATTGGCGTGCTGACGGCAGGCGGTATCTATCTGATGCTACGGCTGCGCACTTTCCCGGTCATTCTGGGTATTTCGCTGCTGACCTACGCGGTGAACATCTTTCTGTTTGCTTCCGGCCGCCTGACCGTCGGAGCGCCACCCATCCTGCAAAAGGGAGTGGAGACCTATACCGATCCGCTGCCTCAGGCACTGGTTCTGACCGCGATTGTGATCTCGTTCGGCATGACGGCTGTTGTGGTGATGATCGCGCTCGGGGCGTATCTGGGCTCGGATGATGACCATGTGGATGACCCAGCCGGATCTGCAGGATCCGACGGGAGGGACGCGACATGATACACTGGATCATCGCCCCCGTTGTCCTGCCCGCGCTGCTGGCGCCCTTTATTGTTCTCGCCGCCCGCTACCATCTGGGCATTCAGCGTGTGTTCTCGGTTGTGGGTGTTCTCGCGCTCATCGTGATCACGGCCGGCCTCGCGTGGCAGGCCTCGGACGGGACGGTCACGCTTTACCAGCTGGGTGACTGGGCCGCGCCGTTCGGCATTGTTCTGGTCGGCGACAAACTCTCTACCATGATGGTTCTGCTGACCGCTGTGCTGGCACTCTTTGTGCTTCTGTATGCCATCGGATCCGGCTGGGATGACCGGGGCCGCCATTTCCATGCACTCTATCAGTTCCAGCTGATGGGGATCATGGGGGCCTTTCTGACGGGCGACCTCTTTAACCTCTTCGTATTCTTCGAAGTTCTGCTGATTGCGTCTTATGGCCTGATGATCCACTCGGGCGGCAATGCGCGCCTGCGCGCGGGTGTTCAGTACGTCCTGTTCAATCTGCTGGGATCGACGCTGTTCCTCTTTGCTCTGGGGTCGGTCTATGCCGAAACCGGGACGCTGAATATGGCAGACCTTGCACAACGTGTTGCCCTTGTTGATCCGGCGGAAACCGTGGGGATCCGTGTAGCTGCCGTTCTGCTTCTTCTGGTGTTTGCCATCAAGGCAGCACTGGTTCCACTGCATTTCTGGCTGCCATCGAGCTACGCCGAAGCACCGGCGCCTGTCGCGGCACTGTTCGCGATCATGACCAAGGTGGGGGCCTATGCGATCATCCGGGTTTACACCATTGTGTTCCCGCCTGATCTGGAGGCCACGGCCGGTCTGCATGATACGTGGCTGCTCCCTGCGGCTCTGATATCGCTGGCAATCGGCATGGTGGGTGTGCTGGCCGCACGGGAACTGAACCGCCTCGTAGCTTTTTCCGTGATCGGGTCCATGGGCATGGTGATGATTTCCATCTCGCTGTTCACCCCGGTCGGTATCGCGGCCACGCTTTACTACATCGTGCACTCGACCTTGGCGGCCGCCGCGCTGTTCCTGATTTCTGATCTGGTGCGCACCGGGCGTCGCGACCTGTACCTGACGCCGCAGCCACCGGTTGCCGGAGGGACTGCGACTGCAATTCTGTTTTTTGCGGCCGCCATCGCAATGGCCGGCTTGCCGCCGCTGTCGGGCTTTCTGGGCAAGCTCCTCGTTATGGATGCTGCTTTCGCATCACCGCAGGTCGCCTGGATCTGGGCCGTCATCCTGATTTCCAGCCTCGTAAGTGTGGTCGGGTTCGCCCGGGCTGGCAGTGTGGTTTTCTGGAAATGCCGCAGCATCGAACCGGACCCGGAAGCGCCTGAACCAACAACTCCGACGGTCCTGTCGTACGTTGCGGTCGCCGGTCTGATGGCGCTGCTTGTTGCACATACGGTGTTCGCAGGCCCGGTGCACCGGTATACGACCGGAATTGCTGCGGATCTCTTTGCGCCGGACGCCTACATTTCAACAGTGCTTGAGACGCCGGGGAAACTGAGCAAACCGAAGGAAGGGCACTGACATGTTAGGCAGAGCTTTTAACTGGCTGGTCCCACACCCTCTGGTGACGCTTCTCCTGGCGGTTGTCTGGACCCTGCTCCAGAACAACGTTTCGGCTGGCATGGTTGTTTTCGGGTTTATCCTCGGGATCATCATTCCCTGGATGACATCCATCTGGTGGCCGGAGTCGCCGCGCGGTTTTCACATGGGTCGCATGATCCGGTACAGCATCGTGGTGATCTGGGACATTCTCGTCGCCAACGTTCAGGTTGCGTGGATTGTTCTGACAGTGCCGAACTCGAAACTGAAACCCGCCTGGATCGTTATCCCGCTGGAACTGCGACAGCCTGAGGCAATCACGGTTCTGGCCGGAACAATCACGCTGACACCCGGTACTGTTTCCGCGGACCTTTCCGATGAAGGGCACAGTCTGTTGGTGCACGTTCTGCATACTGATGATCCGGATGCTGTGTGTCGTGACATCAACACACGCTACCAGCAGCGCCTGAAGGAGATTTTCGAATGAGCTTTGCAGCTGAATTTCTCGACATTGCGGTGATCGTTGCCTTTGTTGCGGTGGCGGTCGGGCAGATCCTCGCGATGGTCCGGCTGGTCATCGGCCCGGAGACAGGCGACCGCATTCTGGCGCTTGATACAATGGTCGTGAACGCAATCGGCATGATCGTTCTGCTGGGCATATCCCAGGGCACCGGCATTTATTTCGAGGTTTCGCTGATCATCGCGATGCTCGGTTTTGTTTCGACCGTTGCCTACACGCGCTTTGTTCTGAGGGGGGACATCATCGAATGACGCTTGAGCTCATCGGAACCTGGGCAACAGCCCTTTGCCTGCTGGTTGGGGCAGGGTTCACACTGGTCGGTTCTATCGGCCTGCTGAAATTCAACGACTCTATGACCCGTCTGCACGCACCGACCAAAGTTGGCACGGTGGGAGTTGGCGCTTTGCTGCTGGCCTCTGTCCTTTATTCCTTTACCTTCGAGGAAGGATCATACCACGAGCTTCTGATCATGGGCTTTCTGTTCGTGACAGCGCCGATTTCCGCGAATTTTATCGCCAAGGTGAACATTCACCGCCGGTCCTGTGAGACGCCACCGCCACCGCCTGAGGATGATACCTGGTCCACGCTGAATGTACCCGCAGCGGATCAGCATACGGAGGCCACGTCGCAGAACTGACCCGCCCGGCCAGGCGGGTAGCGATCTGACCTGTGCGACCTGAAGCCAGCCAGACGTCTGAGCCGTGATCTGCGCTGTGGCGATGAGGCTGAGTGCATGGCTGGATGTTGCCCTTATCTCTGCCGGATCGGCCTGAACGCTGCGGTGCGCTGACATCTTCGATAAATGCACAACTACGCCCCCGATCTCCTTGACTTCCGGCGCGTGAGCGAGTGTATCTGGCCGGAAATCTGACCCCCGGAGGGATACACTATGCACGCCTATCGCAGCCATTCCTGTGCCGACCTGACCGTAGAAAATGTCGGGCAGACCGTTCGCCTGTCCGGGTGGGTGCACCGGGTCCGCGATCATGGCGGCGTTCTGTTCATCGACCTGCGCGATCACTATGGCGTCACACAGGTTTTGTGCGATCCCGACAGCCCGGTCTTTGCTGAGGTCGAAAAAGTGCGCGCCGAATGGTGCATCCGTATCGACGGCGAAGTCAAAGCGCGCGACGTGTCGCTGGTAAATGACAAGATCCCCACAGGTGCAATCGAGGTATTCGTGCGTGACATCGAAGTGCTCGGTGCTGCGGGTGAACTTCCGCTGCAGGTGTTCGGGGATCAGGAATACCCCGAAGAGACACGCCTGCGGTACCGTTACCTGGACCTGCGCCGCGAGAAGATGCAGAAAAACATGGCGCTCCGGTCGGATGTTGTGGCGTCGATCCGCCGCCGCATGTGGGACACCGGATTCCGCGAATACCAGACCCCGATCATCACAGCCTCGAGCCCGGAAGGCGCGCGTGATTTCCTCGTGCCCAGCCGACTGCATCCCGGGAGATTCTATGCACTGCCCCAGGCCCCGCAGCAGTTTAAACAGCTGCTGATGGTGTCCGGTTTTGACCGCTATTTCCAGATTGCGCCCTGTTTCCGTGATGAGGATCCGCGTTCGGACCGCTCGCCGACAGATTTCTACCAGCTCGACCTGGAAATGAGTTTTGTGACCCAGCAGGATGTGTTCGATGCGATCCAGCCTGTGCTGACCGGTGTCTTCGAAGAGTTCGGTGGTGGCCGGCCGGTGGACCAGGAATGGCCACAGATTTCCTACAAAGACGCGGCGCTCTGGTATGGATCTGACAAGCCTGACCTGCGCAACCCGATCAAGATGCAGGTTGTGTCCGAACATTTTGCCGGCTCCGGTTTTGCGATTTTCGCCAAACTGCTTGAGCAGGAAGGTACCGAAATCCGCGCAATCCCCGCGCCAACAGGTGGCAGCCGCAAGTTCTGCGACCGGATGAACGCTTTCGCCCAGAAAGAGGGTCTGCCCGGGATGGGCTACATCTTCTGGCGCGATCAGGGCAATGGTATGGAAGCCGCTGGCCCACTGGCCAAGAACATCGGTCCGGAACGCACAGAGGCGATCCGCCAGCAGCTTGGTCTGGGCGTCGGTGATGCGGCCTTCTTCCTTGGCGGCAAACCCAAGGCTTTCGAAGCGGTTGCCGGCAAAGCCCGGAACGTGATCGGCAGCGAACTTGGCCTGACCGATGAAAACCGTTTCGCTTTTGCCTGGATTGTCGATTTCCCGATCTATGAAAAAGACGAGGAAACCGGCCGCATCGATTTTGAGCACAACCCGTTCTCGATGCCGCAGGGCGGTATGGAAGCGCTGGAAGGGGACCCGCTTGCCGTGCGGGGCTATCAGTATGACCTGGCCTGCAACGGGTACGAACTGGTGTCCGGCGCAATCCGGAATCACCGCCCGGAGATCATGTTCAAAGCCTTTGAAATCGCAGGCTACGGTGAGGATGAGGTGCGCAAACGGTTTGGTGGTATGGTCAATGCTTTCCAGTACGGCGCTCCGCCACACGGTGGCTGTGCCGCGGGTATCGACCGTATTGTGATGCTGCTGGCTGATGAAAGCAGCATCCGGGAAGTCATCCTGTTCCCGATGAACCAGCGCGCCGAGGATCTGATGATGGCAGCACCGTCAGAACCGATGAGCGACCAGCTGATGGAACTGGGACTGCGCGTTATCCCGCAGGACTAGGGCATCCGGGGCACAAGCGCAGTATGAGCACAGATCGGCACATGTCACAGTTTGGGGCACCGGTTCCGGGATGGACCCCGCCACCGGCGCCGCAGGGTGACGCCATGCGTGGGCAGTACGCGACGCTCGAAGCGCTGGATCCGGCGGTGCATGGGGATGATCTGTATCAGGCCTATATCGGCGGGGAAGCCGTCTGGGACTATCTGCCGTACGGGCCTTTCCCGGACGCAGGCAGCTACAGGGGCTGGCTATGTCAGACGGTCGCAAACACCTCCCATCTTTTCTATGCAATCCGGAATGAGGCGACAGGGCGCTGGGAAGGCGTTGCAAGCTATCTTCGTATCGACCCCGCTAATGGTTCGATTGAAGTAGGCAATATCAACTACAGCCCGGCCCTGCAGAGAACCCGAGCTGCGACCGAGGCGATGTATCTGATGATGCAGTGGGCTTTTGAGAATGGCTACCGCCGCTACGAATGGAAGTGCAATGCGCTAAACGTTCCATCCCGCAGAGCGGCGCAGCGGCTTGGATTCAGTTATGAGGGTGTGTTCCGCCAGGCGACTGTTGTCAAAGGGCGGAACCGGGATACGGCCTGGTTCGCTGCGATCGACAGCGAGTGGCCCCGGCTTCAGCAGGCATTCCGGACGTGGCTGTCGCCCGATAACTTTGACGCAGAAGGTCGTCAGATTGAGGATCTCGGCGGGCTGACGGCACCGGTGCGCGTAAGCGCGGATCCACTGTTCGGAAACTGACGGCCGGGGTCAGATCGCCAGTTTTCGCGTCAGCCGCTGTTGTATGAGATCAGAGAGCCGGGCCGCTTCGTTTTTGGCGGACTGTCCGGCGGCACGCTTCGCCGCGATGGCCGCTGCCGCCGCTTCAAGCCCATCGTCACTGGCTGAGCGGGCGACACCGCCGAGGAACTGCGCAACGTAATCCAGTGTTGTCCCATCCGTCTGTTCATCGAGCACACCGGCGATGTGCGCCATGTCATCCTGGAATGCCATGATATCCGGGCTGATCTGATCGTCCGGAAGCTCGCGCAGACCTGCCGGCTGGCGATCGGGCGGCAGATTGGAAAGCACTGACTGCTGGAAAACCGACAGCGAAGTAATCGGCTTTGGCAGGAAATCATCGGCGCCGGCGGCAATGCACAGGGCCTCGCCATCAGGGTCGCCGGATGTTCCCAGGACGACATCGACCCGTGGATCACCGGTTGCCAGTTCCGAGATCAGATCAAGACCGTTGCCATCCGGCAGGCCAATATCCACGATGACCACCGAAGGCCGGTAAACCTGGAGATGTCTGCGGGCCGATTTGATGCAGTCCGCCCGGCGGATACGCGCGCCGCTGCGCAGACACAGAAGCCTCATGGCTTCGCAGGCATAACGGCTGTCTTCGATGACCAGCACAGTCAGACCGAGCAGCGGCCGCAGGGCCGTCGGCGCTGGTATTGCCGGTGCAAAAGGGTCTGTTTCGTCCATCGTTACCTCCAGGCGGGTGACTCGCTTGTACGACTCAGAATGGCGATACTTGGCTAACAGCCGGTTAATTTGCGTTTCCCGCCGTGACTGCGGCGGTGCGTCACTTGCGCAGCGCCCCTCCGCGCAGCATATACGCAGCAGAACTCACCACTGGAGCTGGACAGATGATTGGTCGACTGAATCACGTAGCCATAGCCGTACCCGATCTCGAAGCTGCGTCCGAGCAGTACAGAACGGCGCTGGGTGCCAATGTCGGTGCTCCACAGGATGAGCCGGATCATGGTGTCACGGTCGTTTTCATTGAACTGCCGAACACAAAAATCGAACTGCTTTATCCCCTTGGCGAGAACAGCCCCATTCAGGGCTTTCTGGACAAAAACCCGGCCGGGGGCATTCATCACGTGTGTTACGAGGTCGACAATATTCTGCAGGCACGGGACCATCTGGTGGAAACCGGGGCCCGCGTGCTGGGTACAGGCGAGCCGAAGATCGGCGCACACGGCAAACCCGTGCTGTTCCTGCACCCGAAAGATTTCAATGGCTGTCTTGTAGAGCTTGAGCAGGTCTGAGGAGGCGGTATGGGGATCACATCTGCACTGGTACTTTTTGCGGTCATCTGGTCGATGACGTTCCTGATCGTGCTGCCGATACGGGTCAAAACACAGGGCGATCTGGGGCAGATCGTGCCTGGCACACACGCGGGTGCGCCCGAAGTGCACAACATCGGCAAGAAGGCAAAAATCACCACCGCGATCAGCCTTGTTCTTTGGGCGATTATCTCCGGGATTATCCTGTCTGAGGTTATCTCAGTCAGGGATCTGGACTGGTACGGTCATATGGGGCCTGAGGTGCCAGCCGATGGAACAGATGGGTAAAGGTCGCGGCGCCAAGGATTGGTATCAGCAGGTTCAGCAGCGGAACTGACAGCGGCACTGCCATCAGAATTCCAGCGATCCAGATCCGGATCAGGTGCCGTCTGCGCAGGTCTCTGGCTTTGCGACGCCCTACCCGCCGGATCGCTGCGAGCGTGAAATATTCGCGTCCCAGAAGAAAACCGTTGAGGCCCCAGAAGATAAACGGCGCGAACGGTGCGAAGATGACGTAAAGCACAAGCGCGACCAGGTTCGCGAGGATCAGAACGCCCAGAAAGCTGAAGGTATCACGCAGCGCGTCCGTCAGGGGCACCGGGTGGGCGGGTCCAAGCCTCGGATAGTGCTCATCCTCGACGGCCTGTGCGACGGTTTCCAGAAACATCGAGGTGATGGCCGATGCCACCGGTATCATCAGAAAGATGGAGAGTACTGCGAGCAGAAATGCGGAGCCCCAGCTTGCGAGATCGTTCAGCCAGGTGACTTCGCCGATAAAAGGCAGCGTGGCCTGATCGCCGACGAGCCAGCCGATGAGCCAGACGAAACCTGCCGAAGCGCCAATGAGAAGCGCCAGTGTCAGTGCAATTCCCAGCAAAAAGACACGCCGGAAACGCGGATCGGACAGCTGCCCGAGTGATCGGAAGAACGCGTCAAGGATCATGCCGTTATCCGGGTTGTGATCGCATCGAGTTCCGGCCTGGGTCGTTCCGGCGGCGGTGCAGTTTCTGTCGCAATATGAATGAAGCCTGCAATCCTTTCATGCGCCTCAAGCCCAAGGGCATCCGTCATGAAGCCCCGATCATGGCTGGGCCAGCCCGAAAGCCAGTTAGCGCCCCATCCTGCGGCAAGTGCTGCATTCAGCAGCGCCAGACATACAGCACCGGCGGAATAGGTCTGTTCAAGTGCGGGGATTTTCTCGGATGGTTTTTGAACTTCGATAACGGCCACAGCCAGAAGACCCTGATCAAACTGGTTCCGGCCCTTGGCTGTCTGTTCAGTGTCCAGCCCCAGCGCGGCCCCGCGTGCGCTGACCACATCTGCCAGACGGCCCATGGCGCCGTGTTCGATCACAATGAAACGCCACGGCTCCAGTTTGCCATGATCCGGCGTCCGCGCGGCCGCCTGCAGAAGAGGCGCGAGTTCTGCCGGGTCCGGTACGGGGAGTGTCAGGGTCTTTGCAGGACGCGAGCGCCGTGTCTGAAAGAATTCGGTAGCGCCAGGGTTTGGTGCGGGCATGTAGGTCTCTCCGTTTGCTCAGAGCAGGCTGGCCAGATGATCTATTTCAGATTTCAGAAACGCGTCAAACCTTGGCCCGGGCTGACGGATGCCCAGTGCATGCGCCATCGGATCGGGTGCTGATCTGGAACTGTCTGACAGGGCTTCCAGCGTCGCATGCCCGCAGAAGGGGACATAGACTTCCGAATATCCCCCCTCGTGCACAAGAACGAGGCGTCCGTCACAGAGTGTCTCGGCGGCCTGCCGGACACGTTTGGTCATCTCGCGGAAGGTTTCCGCGGTTGCGAGCATTCTGGCCAAAGGGTCGATGGCTGACGCGTCAAACCCACAGGCAACGATGATCACATCCGGCTGGTAAGCCTCGATCTGTGGCAGAATGACCGTGTCCATCGCGTGCAGATAGGCGGTGTGCCCTGCTCCGGCGGGCAGTGGCAGGTTGACGTTGTATCCCATCCCCGCACCTTTGCCGCGGTCAGTTACGGCCCCGGTATCCAGCGGGTAGTTGCCCTCCTGATGCATCGACAGCGTCAGAACGTCGTCGCGCTCGTAAAAAATCGCTTCTGTCCCGTTGCCGTGATGCACATCCCAGTCGAGCACCACAAAACGTTCCGCCAGACCTTTCGCCCGGGCGGATTCGATTGCGATGGCAATATTGGCCAGCAAACAGAAACCGTTCGGGAAATCCGGCAGGCAATGGTGCCCGGGCGGACGGGACAGGGAATAGGCGTTTGTGACCGCCCCCGTCAGCACATCCTCAAGCGCCGTACGTGCAAGACCGGCGGACAGGGCCGCAATCTCATACCCCCCACGGGCAAAGGGCGTCGCCCGGCCGATCTCGCCACCGCCTGCGTCAGACATCTCTTTGAAACGGGCAAGGTAATGCGCCGGGTGCACGCGCAGCAGCTCGTCACGCGTTGCTGCATCCGCGCTGCGCATGTCCAGGTCGGCTGTAATGCCGGTCACCTCCATCAGGTTTTTCAGGCGGCGTTTGGTTTCCGGATTTTCTGGCAGACCACCCGCCGCGAGAGGCTGAACATGTCCGCCCAGCGGGATCGTGAAAGCGTAATTTCCACCAGCATGCCAGAAACACCGCTCGTCATGGTAAAATCCGGTTGTCATCATCCTGCCCCTGCGCAATTTCTGCCGCGAAACTGACCCATGAGGTCAGAATTGTCCATCGGCCAGCGGCGGCATTGTCACGCGGCTTCGCGGATGATCGCATCGACGTCCAGACGGTCGTTCACCATAGCCAGTGAACCATCGTCCCGTCTGGGCCAGTCCTCGGGTGCGCGGTCCCGGTACAGCTCGATACCGTTGTCATCCGGATCCCGCAGGTAAACCGCTTCGCTGACACCGTGATCGGCTGCACCGTCCAGAGTGTAACCTGCGTCCAGCACGCGTTTGATCACCGCTCCGAGTGCTGCCCGGTCGGGGTAAAGAAACGCACTGTGATACAGACCGGTTGTTCCGTTTGCCGGCGCAGACCCACCCTTGCTGTGCCAGGTGTTGAGACCGATATGATGGTGATATCCGCCTGCACCCAGGAAGGCCGCTTCATTACCAAAGCGCTGTGTCAGCTCGAAGCCAAGCAGATCCCGGTAAAAACCCAGAGCGCGGTCAATGTCTGAGACCTTCAGGTGAATATGTCCTACGGATGGATGTGGTGCTTTGGTCATTCCGGCTTCCTTTTTATGACGCTGGTCATCCTGAAATATTGGCGCAGGTTTGCGTTTGCCAGATGCACGGCTGCGCATCACCTGTGCACTGCTGCAACTGAAGCATCGGCAGTTTTTCGCTTTATACGGGAGGTGGCTGAGACAGATTGCGCTAGGTGTGCTATTTTCTCCTTTGTTCTGAGGGGGTAAGGAAATGTCACGTTTTGCGAAACTGCCAACGTTGCCTGAACTGATGCAAACCGTCACGCAATCCAGACACACAGGGCTCGTCGCTCTGTGTGCTGCAATTGTGCTCAGTATTGCGGTGTTGTGGACGGCGTTTTTCTTTATTGTCGTGTCCGGACTGATCGGCGCAGGCGCCGGAATCTGGCTGCATTTCGGTCAGAACAGAGATAACCCGGTCCAGGTACTGCGCCCGGTGCGATGGATGAAACGCACAACAATTGTCTTTCTTGTCAGCGCCGCCGGATTGCTGTTCTCACTCGGTCTGTTTTTCTCTGGTCTTTTCACACCGGATTCCAGACCGGTGTTGTCCGGCCTGTATATGACAGGCGCAAACGGTCTGTTTTCTTTCAGTGCAGCGTTCTTTACTGCCGGGCTTCTGGTCGTCGCAGATGCCCGGGAACGGATGCTGGCCGCCGATCCGGTACAGATGCACAGCTGGCATCAGACCGCGCGCCCGGTCAGCTTCACGTTTCTGCTGCGCAGCCTGCGGAAGGCTTAACGCACCATCCCCATGATTTCGTAAGTGCGTGCCAGAATCGGTGCGGTGATTGCGCGTGCCTGCTCTGCGCCGCGTGCCAGGATACGGTCGATCTCTGACGGATCGTTCATCAGTCGTGCCATCTCTCCGGAAATCGGCGACAGTTTTGACACGGCCAGCTCTGCCAGCTGCGGTTTAAAAGTGCCGAACTGCTGACCGCCTACGTCCTTCAGCACGTCCTCAACGCTTTGCTCGCTCAGGGCGGCATAGATGTTCACGAGGTTCCTTGCTTCGGGCCGGTCTTCGAAGCCGGCGACCTCAGATGGCAGCGCGTCGGGGTCCGTTTTGGCCTTGCGGATCTTCTTTGCGATTGTGTCTGCGTCATCGGTCATGTTGATGCGGCTCGCATCCGAAGGATCGGACTTTGACATCTTCTTTGACCCGTCGCGCAGGCTCATCACACGCGTTGCGGCCCCTTCGATCACCGGTTCGGTGATCGGGAAGAAGTCCACGCCATAGTCATGGTTAAACTTGGTTGCGATGTCGCGCGTCAGTTCAAGGTGCTGCTTCTGATCTTCGCCCACAGGGACATGGGTGGCATGATAGATCAGGATGTCGGCGGCCATCAGTGCCGGATAGCCAAACAGACCCAGTGACACGTTCTGTGCGTTCTTGCCTGCTTTGTCCTTGAACTGGGTCATCCGCTGCATCCAGCCCATGCGGGCGACGCAGGAAAAGACCCAGCCCAGCTGGGCATGTTCAGGCACCTGGCTCTGATTGATCAGAATCGATTTTTCGGGGCTCAGCCCGGATGCAATAAAGCCCGCCGCCAGTTCGCGGGTGTTCCGCGTGAGATCTGCAGGGTCCTGCCATACGGTGACGGCATGCAGGTCAACCATGCAATAGACCGTCTCGATCCCTTCGTCCTGCATCTGGACAAAACGCTTGATGGCGCCCAGATAGTTGCCCAGCGTCAGACCGCCCGACGGCTGGATGCCGGAAAAGACGCGCGGTGTGAATTGCGGGGTGGTCATGCTGTGGCTCCATTCCTGACTGGCAATACGGCTGGGCGTGGCTTACCCATGGGGCACAGTATCGTCAAGGAATGCCACGCATATGGATGACTATCGCGAAGCGCCGCCGGTAAACCCACTGCCGCCTGTTGTGGTGGTCCTGTTTCTGGCTATGGCCATTCCCGAGGCGCTGTTCTCTCTGGGAGCGGCCGGTCTGCTGGGTGGCCCGGAAGCCGTGGGCTGGCGGTTGGACTATGTCCAGCGCTATGCGTTTTCCGGCGATATCTTTGACTGGATGGTCCTGAACGGGCGCTGGCCCTCTGAACATCTGCTGCGGTTCGTGACCTACAGCTTTGTGCATTCCGGTTTTACTGCGGCTCTCTTTGCAATTGTGCTGACCCTTGCGCTGGGAAAAATGGTCGGCGAGACGCTGGGACAGCTTGCGGTGGTCGTGCTGTTTTTCGGTGGTGCTGTGTTCGGCGCACTGATCTATGGGCTGCTGCTGAACGATCCGGCGTGGATCGTCGGCGGCTTTCCGGCCGTTTACGGGCTGATCGGCGGATATTCGTTTGTGATGTGGCTGAAACTCAGTCTGGCGGGAGAGCAGCAGATGCGCGCCTTTTCTCTGATCGCCATGCTCATGGGACTGCAACTGATCTGGGGTGTCTTTTTTGGCCCCTCGACAGAATGGGTGGCCGATCTGGCCGGTTTTGCCTTTGGCTTTTTAGCTTCTGCCCTGCTGGTGCCCGGCGGGATGACACGCCTGATCCGGGCGCTGCGCCGGGACTGATCAGCGCCGTCGCAGGGCGGCTCGGAATTCAGCGATACGGAATGCGCCGATCAGCTGGCCCATACCGAAATAGACCAATACGCCAATGCCGATGAGCGCGGCCAGTGCGAGCGCGCGCCACCACGGCATACCGAGGAACGGATTGAGAATGGACGCGGCACTCCAGAGTACAAGCGCCATCACGACAGAGGCGACGACCATGCGCCAGATACGCTGGCGGAACCGGTCGTCGAAACGTGCAACCTCGCCGTACTGTCGCGCACCGGTCTGCAGCAACAGCACCATCGCCCAGGCGGCCACCGTTGTAGCGATCGCCGGGGCCAGCCAGCCGATCACGGGAGCCAGTCCGATGGCCAGCCCTGCGTTGATCACCATTGATACCACTGCGTAGTGAAACGGCCGCCGCGTATCCTCGCGGGCAAAATAGAGCGGTTGCAGGATCTTCTGCAGCACAAAGGCCGGCAGACCCAGGCCGTAGATCGCCACAGCGCTGGCAATGGCGGCGCTGTCGTCAGTGGTCGCGGCACCCCGTTCGAACAGCACAGAAACAAGAGGGAACGGAATGACGATCAGCGCGAAAGCTGCCGGGATCGTCAGCGCCAGCGATATCTCGCCAGCACGGCTCAGAGCGATACGGGCACCGGTATCATCCTGTGCCTGCAGCTTGCGCGACAGATCGGGCAACAGAACCACCCCCACGGCGATACCGACAACCCCCAGTGGCAGCTGATAAAGACGGTCGGCGGCAAAGAGCCAGCCCACAGCCTTGTCAAAGTAACTGGCGACCTGCTGGCCAACGAGCAGATTGATCTGGACCACGCCACCGGCAAGTGCCGCGGGCACGGCCACGCGTATCAGGTTCCGCATCTGAGGTGTCAGGCGTGGCCGCCGGATGCTGATATTGAACCCGGCACGCCGGACCGCAACCCAGAGCAGGATAAACTGGGCAACCCCGGCAAGCGGAATGGCCCAGATCAGGGCGCGCGCGATGTCACCGCCAAGGGTCGCCGCAGCGAACATCGCGGCGATCAGAAAGATATTCAGCAGAACCGGCGCCGCAGCAGCTGCCGCAAAGCGGCCGGACGCATTCAGCATGCCGGACAGCAAGGCGGCTAGCGAAATGAAGAGCACATAGGGAAAAGCGACGCGCCCGAACTCCACGGACAACGTAAACTCTTCCTGCCCGGCAAAACCTGATGCGATTCCGTAAATCAGCCAGGGCATCGCGGCCATCGCCACGAGGGTCAGGGCAATCAGGACGGAAGCCAGCCCGGCAAAGGCGTCCGAAGCAAACCCGTCCGGATCATCGCCACTTTCGACACGTTTGGAAAACATCGGCACGAAGGCCATGTTGAATGCGCCCTCGGCAAAGAACCGGCGAAACATATTGGGCAGGCGGAAGGCCACCACATAGGCCTGATAGAGCGGTCCTGTACCCAGATAAGCGAGGATCATGGCATCGCGGATGAATCCCAGCACGCGCGACATCAGGGTCCAGCCGCCGACGGTGAAGAAGCCGGACATCAGGCGGATGGGCTTCACTCTCTGGCCCTTTCGACACCTTCATCGATGGCTTGCAGCAGCTTTTTCTCGAGTGTGCGCTGTTTGCTCTCGGAATGGTACTTCAGGCCGAACATGTCCTTGACGTAGAAGGTGTCCACGACCTGTTCGCCATAGGTCGCGATCACAGCATTGGCGATATACACGTTGGAGGCTGCCAGCGTGCGCGCCAGATCATAAAGCAGGCCTGGCCGGTCCCGTGTATCCACCTCGATGATCGTGTAGATTTCTGAACCTTCGTTGTCGAAGGTGATATGCGTGGGCACGCGGAAGGCGCGTTCGCGTTTCTTGACCTTGTCGCGGTCTTTCAGGGCGTCCCGCGCCACAACCTCGCCCATCAGCGTCCGTTCGATCATCCGGCGCAGACGCGGCAGGCGCGAGGCGTCATAGGGGTTTCCGTCCGCGTCCTGGATCCAGTAGGCGTCTGTGACGAACCCGTCCTTGGTCGTGTAGCTGCGCGCGTCCACAACGTTTGCACCAACAAGCGCAAGTGCACCGGCGAGACGGGTGAAAATACCCGGGTGGTCGGCCATGACAAAGCAGGCGCGCGTGGCATCCCGGTCTTCGTCGGGGTGCAGGTCGATGCGGATTTCGTCTTCTTTGATGTCGCGCAGCATCCCGGCAAAGGTGGCATGTGCGGTGACATGCAGCCCCTGCCAGTAGGGGTCGTAATGACGCGCGGTCTCTGCCTGCAGATCCTTGCGGGGCCAGTCGCTGAGCGCCTCGCGCAGAGCGCGTTTGGCCTCGGCCCCGCGGTTTTCGCGGTTAAGATCCTCAAGCCCTGTTTCCAGCGCCTTGCGGGTCTGACGGTAAAGCGCGCGGATCAGCACCGCCTTCCAGTTGTTCCAGGTGTCCGGCCCCACGCCGCGGATATCGCAAACGGTCAGGACACAGAGCAGATCGAGCCTTTTGACCTCCCGTACCGCCTTGGCAAATTCACGTACTGTCCGCGGGTCTGCGATGTCACGCTTCTGGGCCATGTCCGACATCAGCAGATGATAGCGGACCAGCCATTCGACGGTGTCGGTGTCCGCCTTGTTCAGCCCCAGCCGGGGTGCGATCTTCCGTGCCATCTGGGCACCGAGAATGGAGTGATCCTCGGGACGCCCTTTGGCGATGTCATGCAACAGCAGGGCGGTGTAAAGCACCTTACGGTTCACACCTTCCTTGAGGATCGAGGAGGCCACCGGCAGGTCCTCCTCCAGCTCTCCCCGCTCAATCTGGCTCAGCGTCGTCACGCACTGAATGATGTGCTCGTCCACAGTATAGGAGTGATACATGTTAAACTGCATCATCGCGACGATGAACTCGAATTCTGGGATGAATGCGCCCAGCACGCCCAGCTCGTTCATCCGCCGCAGCGCACGCTCCGGGTTTCCGTGTTTGAGCAGAAGATCAAAGAAAATGCGCCGCGCTTCGGGTGAGGTGCGCATGTCGTCATCGATCAGGTCGAGGTTTGCCTTTACCAGCCGCATGGCATCGGGGTGGATCAGCATGCCCGTTCTCAGGCCCTCTTCGAACACCCGCAACAGGTTCAGTTTGTCGGACAGAAAGGCCGTGTCGTCGCTGATCGCAAGCCGGTTGTGAACCACCTTGTAGCCCTCGCGGGTGCGCGGACGACGCCGGAATATCCGCTCCAGCAGCGGGTCGGCTTTGACGTGGTCGGCTTCCATTTTCGTCAGGAAGATGCGGGTCAGATCGCCCACCTCAGTGGCATGCAGAAAGAAGGCCTGCATGAAAATTTCAACGCCCCGCCTGCCGGTTGCGTCCTCATAGCCCATGGCCTCGGCCACCTGGACCTGCATATCAAAGGTCAGCTGCTCTGTTGGCCGGCCGCTCAGCAGGTGCAGGTGCCCCCGCACAGCCCACAGAAAACTCTCAGCGGATACAAAATTCTCATATTCTTCAGCAGTAAAGACGCCGAGACGCACGAGCTCGGCGGTGTCCTTGACCCCGTGCACGTATTTGGCAATCCAGTAGAGCGACTGAAGATCGCGCAGACCGCCCTTGCCCTCTTTGACGTTGGGTTCAACAACGTACCTCTGACCGTGCTTTTTGTGACGGGTCTCGCGTTCAGCCAGTTTGGCTTCGACGAACGCACGTTCTGATCCGGCGAAAAGTTCTTCGCGCAGTTTCCTGCCGAGTTTTTCAGCCAGCTCTTTGTCTCCTGCCAGATACCGTTGTTCCAGCAGTGCCGTGCGGATGGTAAAATCCTCGCCCCCCAGTCGCAGGCACTCTTTGATGGTCCGGCTGGCGTGGCCGACCTTCAGTTTGAGGTCCCACAGCATGTACAGCATCGTTTCGATGACGCTTTCCGCCCAGGGGGTCATTTTGTAGGGCGTCAGGAACAGGAGATCGACATCGGAAAAGGGGGCCATTTCGCCCCGGCCATACCCCCCGACCGCGATCACGGAAAGATGCTCGCCCGAAGTGGGGTTGGGACGCCGGTGCAGGACTTCAGTCGCAACCCAAAGAACGGTGCGTACCAGCTCATCTGTCAGATAGGTATAGGCCCGCGTCATCGGCCGCGCCGCAAACGGGTTTTCGGCAAATGCCCGTGCTATAGCCTCCCGGCCCGACGTTTGCGCATCCCGTAATGCGGAAACTGTTTCCGCGCGGGTCTCGGCATCCGTCAGATCCCGGTCAAAAGCCTGCCGCAGCCGCGCCATTACCCTGTCGCGGTCAAAAACAGCCTCAGTCGGGCAGATCAGATCGGGTGTGTCCGCAGGGGCCTCCTGCGGTTCTGTGAGAGACATGCGGGTGCCTTACAAACCTGCTCCGCCAAAAGTGGCCGGTGCGGGGCTTAGGATTTCGACCTGCGCATTGTTAACCGTCGCAACTGCCAGACCACGTTCGTTGGTGCCGTTGGGCAGCAGCCGGAAGATGCCGCTGGCACCCCGATAGCCTGCGCTTTGCGTCAGGGCCGCGCCTGTCAGGGCGTCGCTGTTTCCCTGGCTGACCAATGCGCCGATGGCGGCAATACCATCGAACGCGAGGCCGCCGATCGGGTGGGGCGATGATCCGTAGGCGGCCTGGTATTTGCCGCTGAACAGGGACGTGGCGCCTGGGTCAGGTACGGCAAACCAGCCCCCTGGACACCCGGCAGGCTGAGCGTCTGTGGGGGAATGTCCCACCGTGTCAGCCCGATGAACTGAGCCTCCGGGCTCGATACGCCCGCTTCAGGCAAAAGCTGTGACAGAAGCGGCAGGGCGGTTGCCGTGTCTGTTGTCATGAACACTGCGTCCGCGCCGGCGGACTGGACTGTGTCTTTGATATTCGGGATGGCTGCAATGACATCCTGCTGTGACAGCGCGTAGCTGACGGTTCCGGCCACCGACGCGCCCTGCGCGCTCACGGCGCGCTGGATTGCATCGCGCCCCTGAGAGCCGGCGGAGTCCTGCCCGTGCACGATCACAAACCGGCTTTTCCCCTGGGCGCGGGCAAAGGCTGTCATGCGGTTTGCAGTGTTCTGGAAGGTCTGGCCAAGAACAAAAACGTTGCCACCGGCAATGGCCGCATTGTTGGAAAAGGCCAGCACGTTCACGTTGTCATCTGCAACGGCCACACCGACCGCGTTCGCGGCGGCCGCAAATACCGGACCCAGGATGATTTTTGCACCGTCATCGACCGCCTGTTCCGCTGCGTTGGCGGCGACCGTTGCGTTTGCAGCTGTGGGGTATACCCGCAGGTCAATCTGCACACCGTTCAGGTCACGCATGGCCAGACGGGCCGCATTTTCAAGACTTTGCGCCAGAATATCGTTCGTGACATTTCCCGACCCTGACGGCACGAGCAGTGCGACGGGTACGGGTTTTGATGTGTTGATCGTCGCGCCGGTTCCGAGACCACCCGGGATGGGTTCACAGGCGGCCAGGGCGAGCGCAGCCAGCGGCAGGGTCAGCCGGCTCAGAAGCTTGCGGGCGGCAGGGAAAACGGCAAACATAAGCGATACTCCGGTCATTGCGCATTCTGCGCAGATTTCCGGCAATCATAAACGTCACGAAAGGCGGGTCCAGCTTTGAATTTCCAAAAAGTGCCACTCGCTGCCGGGGTCTGGTTCGTAGGTGTGCCGATTGGTACGGCGCGTGACATCACGCTGCGTGCGCTTGATGTTCTGGCATCAGCTGATGTCCTGGCAGCTGAAGATACCCGCAGCCTGCGCAAACTGATGGATATTCACGGCGTTCCCCTGGACGGGCGGCGGATCATTGCACTGCATGATCACAGCAGCGAGGCGGTTACCGGCGAGTTGCTGGAAGCCGTACGCGCGGGGCGTTCGGTTGCCTATGCTTCTGAAGCGGGAATGCCGCTGATTGCCGATCCCGGTTTCGGCCTCGCGCGCGATGCAGCAGCTGAGGGGCTGGTTGTCACGTCGGCTCCGGGCCCCTCTGCTGTGTTGACAGCGCTGGTTCTGGCGGGGCTTCCCACAGACGCCTTTTTCTTTGCCGGGTTCCTGCCAAATGCGGCGGGCGCGCGGCGCGGGGCGCTGGAAAGCCTCAGGGATGTTCCCGGTACACTCGCATTCTACGAATCCCCGAAGCGTGTGGGCGCGATGCTGAGCGATGCCGCGCGGGTTTTGGGGGCGACCGGCCTGCCGCCGTGTGTCGCGAACTGACAAAGAAGTTCGAAGAGGTCCGCAGGGGCACGCTTGCGGAGCTGGCAGGCGCGTTTTCGGGCGAAAAGGTCAAAGGCGAAATCGTCGTGCTGATTGATCGGGCCCGGTCACAACCTGTTAGTACTTCAGGCATAGAAGAAGACCTCAGGACCGCTTTGGGCAGTATGTCGATGCGCGATGCGGTTGATATGATCGCGCAGGCCAATGACCTGCCGCGACGCCAGGTGTACCAGCTGGCACTTGCCATGACGAAGGAGTGAGCATGACGGTGGCGACGGAACGGCGGACCAGAGGCCAGGTCAGTTTTCACGCAGGTCTTGCCGCCGAGGAAATCGTCAGCCGTGCTTATCTGGATCGCGGCTACGCATTGGTAAAAAAGCGCTGGCGTGGCCAGGCCGGGGAAATCGACCTGATTTTCCGCCGAAACGGGGGGCTGGTGTTTACTGAGGTAAAGAAAAGCCGCTCGCTGGACCAGGCCGCGCTGCGCATAACAGCGCGTCAGATTGCCCGGATTTCCGCCGCTGCGATGGAATTCGCCGCGCATGAGCCGCAGGGATTGCTGACCGAGATGCGCTTTGATGCGGCTCTGGTGGACGGAAATGGTGCGCTACGGGTTTTGCCGAATGCGTTCGCTCCGGGGTGATGAATTCTCTTCGGGCCATTGCGCTGCCGTGAATCCTGTCCCATTTAGTGGGGGCTAACAGAGGGAGCGGCCATGAAAATCGCCTTTCAGATGGACCCGATCGGGGACGTAGACATCAACGCGGACAGTTCGTTCCGCCTTGCCGAGGAGGCGCAGGCGCGCGGCCACAGCCTGTTTTTTTATACACCGGATCATCTGGCCTATCAGGAAGGGCGGATCACGGCGCGTGGTCACGACCTCCGGGTGCAGCGTGTTCAGGGCGAACACGCGGAACTGGGGCCGGAAAAGGAAGTCGACCTTGCGGATTTTGACGTCGTCTGGCTGCGTCAGGACCCCCCGTTTGATATGCACTACATCACGTCGACGCATCTGCTGGACCGGCTGGCCCCGGAAACGCTTGTCGTGAATGATCCTTTCTGGGTGCGGAATTACCCGGAAAAACTGCTGGTGCTGGATTTTCCCGATCTCACGCCGCCGACGACGATTGCGCGGGACCTCGAGACAATCAAGGCATTCAAGCAAAAGCATGGTGATGTCATCCTCAAGCCGCTCTACGGCAATGGCGGCGCCGGCGTTTTCCGCCTTGATGCGGCGGACCGGAACCTGACCTCGCTGCATGAGCTTTTCACGGGGTTTTCGCGGGAGCCGCTCATTGTGCAGAAATTTCTGCCCGATGTATCCAACGGAGACAAACGGGTTATTCTGGTCGATGGGGAAGCCGCGGGCGCTATCAACCGTGTGCCTGCTGCAGGCGAGACAAGGTCCAATATGCACGTCGGCGGGCGGCCTGAGAAAATCGGGCTTACCGACCGTGATCTGGAAATCTGTGCGGCAATCGGGCCATTGCTCAGGGAAAAAGGGCAGGTCTTTGTGGGCATAGACGTCATCGGTGATTACCTGACAGAGATCAACGTGACGTCGCCCACAGGCATCCAGGAACTTGAGCGCTTTGATGGCGCGAACATTGCGGAAAAGATCTGGCTTGCCATCGAACGGCGGGCGGGTGGCTGAACGTCAGGGCCGCGCCGGTGTGACGAGCCGGAAGCTGACGGCCTCCGCGATGTGAGGTTGCCTGACGTCCGCTGAGCCGTCCAGATCGGCGATTGTCCGGGCCACACGCATGACACGGTGATATCCGCGTGCTGTCAGGCTGAACTTTTCGGCCACACGCACCAGCAGATCACGGCCTTCGCTGTCGGGTGCTGCGATTTCTTCGAGGGCCTCGCCTGCGGCATCGGCATTTGTGCGCATGTGTGCCCGGCCCTCGTAACGGTCCTGTTGCACCGCCAGAGCCGTGGCAACCCGGGCGGCGACTGTTTCGGTGCTGTCGCCACTGTCCGGCAGGTTCAGGTCTGTATAGCGCACCGGGGGCACCTCGACCCGCAGGTCAAAGCGGTCCATCAGCGGACCTGAGATCCGGCCAAGATAGTCTGCGCCGCAGTCCGGAACCCGTGCACAGGCGCGGTCCGGATCTGTCATGAACCCGCAGCGACAGGGGTTGGCAGCTGCGACTAGCATAAAGCGACAGGGGTAGCGGACATGCGCATTGGCCCGGGAAATCATCACCTCGCCGGTCTCCAGCGGCTGGCGCAGGGTTTCCAGGACATTGCGCTGGAATTCAGGGAACTCATCCATGAAGAGCACCCCATTATGCGCAAGTGACACTTCACCAGGGCGTGCAATCCGGCCACCACCGATGATGGCTGCCATCGAGGAGGTGTGATGCGGATCGCGGAAAGGGCGTGCGCGGGAAATACCACCTGCATCCAGCAGACCGGCAACAGAGTGGATCATAGATGTTTCAAGCGCCTCGCGCGGCGTCAGGGGGGCAGGATGCTGTGCAGCCTGCGGGACAGCATGGATTTCCCAGACCCCGGTGGGCCCACAAACAGCAGGTGATGCCGGCCGGCGGCAGCGATCTCAAGCGCACGTTTCGCCCGTTCCTGCCCCTTCACATCGCGCAGATCGGTTTCAGCAACGGGGTGCGTGACTTCGCCTGGCTGGGACGGTGCGATGGGGACCTGGCCGCTGAAGTGACGGATGACATCGCCCAGCGTTTTGGGCGCGATCACCTGTGCTCCGCTGACCCAGGCGGCCTCGCGCCCGCAATCTGCGGGGCATAGCAGTGTCATATCGCTTTCCGATGCTGTGACGGCTGCGGGAAGACTGCCCGCCACCGGAACAAGCCCGCCATCCAGCGACATTTCCCCCAGCGCCACGACCGTGCGGGCCACATCGGACGGAACGATTTCCATTGCTGCCAGCAGAGACAGCGCAATTGGGAGATCAAAGTGGCTGCCTTCTTTGGGCAGGTCTGCGGGGCTGAGGTTGATTGTGATCTTTTTAGCGGGGAAAGCTATCGCCATGCCGGCAAGCGCGGAACGCACGCGGTCCCGTGCTTCGGAAACCGCTTTGTCCGGCAGACCGACGATGCTGAACCCGGGCAGGCCCGGCGTGAGCGAACACTGTACCTGAACCAGGCAGGCGTCCACGCCGCGAAATGCCACGGAATGAGTGTGAGTGATCATGAGGTCCCCGCAACCGGCTGTTTGTGGTTAACGCTACCGTCACCACTGTTACCGAACGGTTAACGTCAGCTCACCTCTGGCCAGGGTCTGGTCTTGGCAGTCACAGGATAGGGGAAGGGATCATAGGTTTTCTTCAGCCCCTCTGTGCGCCACGCGATGAAAGCCTGATCCGAGATTGTACGCTCACAATAGGCCGAAGCGAACGCCGTCATGGGCAGATCGTAACCGACCATGCGCGCGGCGACCGGCGCATAAAAAACATCCGCCAGACTGTATTCACCGAACAGCCAGTCACCCTGATCACCGGAACGGCTCCGTGCCCAGGCCCAAAGCGTTTCAATCCGGTCCAGATCTGCACGCACTCCGTCGGAGACGTGAAACCCCTCGTTCACATGAAAAAGCTGCATGGGGCATTCAGAACGCAGTGCGCTGAAACCACTAGCCATCTCGGCGCAGAGCCACCGTGCCGCGGATCGCAGGCCCGCATCCTGCGGCCAGTGACCGGCGTCGGGGTGGCGTTCCGCCAGCGTCTCTGCCATGGCGAGTGTTTCACCCACGACGTCACCTTCCGGCGTCTGCATGACCGGGACCAGACGCGCTGGAGCAAGAGGGGCCAGATCGCTCTGCATTGTGCCGGAATACAGTCCCAGCAGATGGGTGTTGAAAGAGAGGCCGAACTTTTCAAGCATCAGCCAGCCGCGCAAGGACCAGGTCGAGAATGCCTGGTCGCCAATATAAAGATCATAAGTCATGACCGGACGCTATTACGTGCGGTCAGCTGTCGGCAAATGGTCAATTGTGGTGTGCAGGATCACGGAAGGTGATTGATTACACCGGGTGTTCCAGTGTCGCCCTGCCATGTGATGCTGGTGACGGACAGATTGTCGATCGGCTGCGCCAGGGCATCGTAGGGCGCGACCCGCAGCGCCCGCTGAAGCTGGGTCAGAATGACGCCGAAATGCGCAACGGCGATAATATGGGTGTTCGGATAGGCAGCATTAAGCCGGCTTACAACACTGTCGACACGGGCAGAGGTCCCGTTCCAGCTTTCGCCGTCAGGTGCGCTGACATCGCCGGGCTCCTCCCAGAACAACCGGCTGAGTTCCGGGTCCCTTTCAGCGACATCGCGAAAATGCATGCCATCCCAGACGCCGAAATGCATCTCCCGCAGGTCAGGGTCATGGGGCAACCGCTGGTGGCCCTGGCCCGAAATGGCATCGGCAGTGGCTGATGCCCGGATCAGATCGGATGAAATCACCAGCGCCTCTTCCGGCAGATGCGCCCGCAGGCGGCTGATCTGAGCCTCGTCAGAAAGATCAGCGGGCACGTCCCGCCAGCCGACAAAGGACTTCTGGTGGGTCGGCCCATGGCGGACCCAGTGCCAGGTCGTCATGGCAGCGATCCTTTCAGTACCTGTGGCAGCCCGGCCGTGACCAGAACCGCAAGATCAGAAGCCGCTGCAAGGGCGATGTTCAGCCGTCCCTGTTCCTCCCGGAACCGGCGGGCCAGCGTATTGTCCGGCACAATGCCATGGCCGACTTCATTGGAGACGATGATTATTGGGGCGGCGCAAGCTTCTATGCCACGGATCAGACGCTGGCGTTCCGCAACAGGATCCATTTCGTCCAGAATCACGTTGGTGAGCCACATTGTCGCGCAGTCGATGAGAACGCCCTGCGACTTCTCCAGTGTGCTCAGGATACGCTCGGGGTAAATATCTTGCTCAAAATTGCGCCATTCTTCACATCTGCGCGATTTATGCACCTCCACCCGCATTTTTATTTCGTCATCAAAAACCCGGGACGTGGCAAGGTAAACAGGTTCTAAACCACTGGTTAACAAAAGGTTTTCCGCAAACGCCGATTTTCCCGAGGCGGCCCCACCTAGAACGAAACTCAGTTTTGGCAACATTTTATAAACCTTTGCGGTGAACCAATCGGGTGTATGGTGCGTATCTATATCAATTGTGCACGGCAAGGTGTGCTTCATCTGACTGGGAGATGTCGCTATGGCTTTGGACACGGCAAGAGATATGTCACTTTCACGCAGGGCGATGAAAGCGGAATTACTCGACGCGGAAACAGAACTCAGACTGGCCTATGCCTGGCGGGATGAGCGCTGCGAGGAGTCCCTTCACCGACTGATTACAGCCTACATGCGGCTCGCGATTTCGATGGCGTCAAAATTCAAACGCTATGGCGCGCCGATGAACGACCTGATTCAGGAAGCAGGTCTCGGGCTGATGAAGGCGGCGGACAAGTTTGATCCGGACCGGGGCGTTCGCTTTTCGACTTATGCGGTCTGGTGGATCAAAGCATCCATTCAGGATTACGTCATGCGCAACTGGTCGATGGTGCGCACCGGGTCGACCTCCTCGCAGAAATCTTTGTTCTTCAACATGCGCCGTGTCCAGGCGCGTCTGGAACGCGAGAGTGCAGCTGCCGGAGAAACGCTGGACCGCCACCAGCTGCGCCAGATGATTTCCACAGAAATCGGTGTCCCTCTCCATGACGTCGAGATGATGGAAGGGCGGCTGTCTGGGTCTGACTATTCGCTCAATGCAACCCAGTCGACCGAAGACGAAGGGCGTGAATGGATTGATGCGCTGGAAGATGACAGCGCCCAGGCCGCCGAGACTGTCGAGCACGCGCATGACACAGAGCAGCTTCGAGCCTGGCTTCTGCAGGCAATGAATGATCTGAACGACCGTGAGCGGTTTATCGTGCGTGAACGGAAACTGCGCGAACAGCCCCGCACGCTGGAGAGCCTGGGTCAGGAGCTGAACCTGAGTAAAGAACGCGTGCGCCAGCTGGAGGCCGCAGCCTTTGGCAAGATGCGCAAATCCCTCGAAGGTCAGTCCAAAGAAGTGTTCCACTTCCTCGCATGAGGCTGCTTGCCGCTTTTCTTATTGCGTGGCTGAGCCCGTTGTCTCTGGCAGCGGGCTCCTTTGTTGGGGATGTGATCATCCTTGGCGAACTGCATGACAATCCCGGGCATCACACTCGACAGGCGGAGATCACTGCGGAGGTGAAACCCACTGCCATAGTGTTCGAAATGCTTACGGAGGCGCAGGCTGCGCGCCACGTGCCGGGCGCTGACGCGGCGGTGCTGTCAGAAGCGTTTGACTGGGAAAACGCCGGCTGGCCGGATTTTACGATGTACTATCCGATTTTTGCGGCAGCACCCGATGCGCGCATTTTTGGTGCGGGTGTTCCGCGTCAGGAAGCCCGCCAGGTGCGGGAAAAGGGGATTTCCTTTGTGTTCGGGATCGGGGCCGGGGCATACGGATTGAACGATCCATTGCCTGAAGCAGAGCAGACCGCTCGTGAGGCGGATCAGATGGCCGCGCATTGCGATGCACTTCCCAAAGAGATGTTGCCTTTCATGGTTGATTTTCAGCGCTTGCGGGATGCGCGGCTGGCGCAGAAAACGGTGCGCGCGCTGGAGCTTACAGGGGGGCCTGTGGTCGTGATCACCGGCAATGGCCATGCGCGCCGCGACCGGGGTATGCCGGTCTATCTCGAACGGGTGAAGCCTGACATCGCGGTGTTTGTGCTGGGGCAGGGGGAAGAAGGTTCGCGCCTGCCGCCAGGCGTTTTTGACCGGATCATGACCTCCCCCACAGTGGAACGCGGTGACCCCTGTGCGGCGTTCCGCTGAGCACGGTGGGGCTGGCAGTTGCCGGACGGGCGTTCTAAGGTCCGGCAGGAATATATCTGGAAAAGGCACCTTATGCTGGGCGGTAAACATATCCTGCTGATCATTGGCGGCGGTATAGCGGCTTTCAAATCGCTCGACCTGATCCGCCGGCTCCGCGAAAGGGGCGCGCAGGTGACCCCTGTCCTGACCAGTGCTGCTGAGGAATTCGTCACGCCACTGTCCGTCTCCGCACTTGCGGGGACCAGGGTGTACCGCAATCTTTTTGACCTCACCGACGAAGCCGAGATGGGACATATCCAGCTCAGCCGTGTTGCCGATCTGGTGCTCGTGGCACCTGCCACTGCAAACCTGATGGCGCGGATGGCGGGTGGTCTTGCGGATGATCTTGCAACGACGCTTCTGCTCGCGACCGACACGCCGGTGATGATTGCACCGGCCATGAATGTCCGGATGTGGGAACACGCGGCGACCCGGCGCAACCTCGCGCAACTGCGCGCCGATGGCGTGAAAGTTGTCGGGCCCGACGAAGGCGATATGGCCTGCGGGGAATACGGACCGGGTCGCATGGCAGAGCCGCTGGATATCGTCGCGGAAGTGAGCACGCATTTTGCGGACGGGCCGCTGAAGGGCAAACGCATTCTCGTCACCTCCGGGCCGACACATGAACCGATTGATCCCGTGCGCTATATCGCGAACCGGTCCTCCGGCGCACAGGGCACTGCAATTGCAAGTGCACTGCTGGCGCTGGGCGCAACCGTCGTCTTTGTAACAGGACCGGCCGACGTTCCGCCGCCCGAAGGGGCGGAGGTGATCCGCGTGACCACGGCGCTTGAGATGCAGGAGGCCGTCAGCGCCGCATTGCCGGCGGACGCGGCCATATTTGCCGCTGCCGTGGCAGACTGGCGGATGGCACGGTCCAGCGACAGAAAGTTGAAAAAATCCAAAGACGGCCTGCCAGTGCTGGAATTCGCAGAGAACCCGGACATCCTGCGGGACATTGCCGGACGGGACGCAGACAGACCGGGTCTTGTGATCGGATTTGCCGCCGAAACGGATGATGTGGTCGAAAACGCAACGGCGAAACGTCAGCGCAAGGGGTGCGACTGGATTGTGGCCAACGATGTATCGCCCGAGACGGGGATCATGGGGGGCATGGAGAACGCAGTGACCATCATCGACGATGACGGTGCCGAAAGCTGGCCCCGTATGGACAAGAATGCAGTTGCCGAACGCCTAGCCGGACGGATCGCAAAAGCGCTGGGTGCTGCGGGCTGAAATGTCTTTTGAGGATCGCCGGTGACTGACATCATCATCTCCTTTGTGTCCGAAGCGGCCGCGTCGCTTGGCCTTCCGTCTTATGAAACGGATGGTGCGGCCGGCGCTGACCTGCGGGCCTGCCTGCCGGATGGACCCGTCGTACTTGACCCAGGTGCGCGGCAGCTTGTTCCGACGGGTCTGCGCATGGAAATCCCGGCAGGGTTCGAGGTCCAGGTGCGACCCCGGTCAGGGCTTGCGCTGCGCCACGGCGTGACCCTGCCCAACAGTCCCGGCACAATAGACAGTGATTACCGCGGCGAGCTTGGTGTCATTGTGATGAATACCGGTCAGGAACCGGTGGAGATCACACACGGGATGCGCATCGCTCAGATGGTTGTTGCACCTGTCGTGCGCGCCGGTTTTGCCGTGCGGGAAACTCTGTCTGACACCGCGCGCGGGTCGGGTGGCTTCGGATCGACCGGGGGCAGCTGATGGTTCTGGTACTTTCTCTGGCGGCGGTTCTCTGGGGCATCGGGCATTTCATGGGTGCACCGAAGTCGGCGCGTGGCCTTATGATCGGTCTGCTTTATGTGGCTGTTCTTGCACTGCACCTCGTGTTGCCTGACGGTCATCCGCTGAGACTGGCGACGGGTGAGAGTGCGGCTCTCTGGCTGATACTGGGTGGCTTTGTCGCCATTGTTCTTGGGTATCGCCAGGTGCTGACGCGCCTGCGGAACAGAGCAGATACGTCCCGGACGGAGACCGGCGGGAACGACGGTCCGGCCCCTTTGTTCACAGAAACGGAACTCAACCGGTACGCCCGCCACATTGTGTTGCGCGAAATTGGCGGACCCGGGCAGAAGCGGCTTAAAGAGGCGAAGGTTCTGGTCATCGGAGCCGGCGGGCTGGGTGCACCGGCGCTGCAGTATCTCGCAGCAGCAGGTGTTGGCACAATCGGTGTGGTCGACGACGATGCCGTGGAAAACGCAAACCTTCAGCGCCAGGTCATTCACAAGGACGCGTCCATAGGCATGCCCAAGGTCTTCTCGGCCCAGGCCGAAATGCAGACGCAGAATCCGTTTGTGCAGGTGCGGCCCTACCACCGGCGGCTGACACAGGACATCGCTGCTGAACTCTTTGCGGAATATGACGTCGTTCTGGATGGCACCGATAATTTCCAGACACGATATCTGGTGAATGAGACCGCCGTCGCGGCTGGTATTCCTCTTATCTCTGGTGCGCTCAGTCAGTGGGAAGGGCAGCTCAGCGTGTTTGACCCGGCACAGGACGCGCCCTGTTACCGGTGCATTTTCGACGAAGCGCCTGCGCCTGAACTGGCCCCATCCTGCGCCGAGGCGGGCGTGATCGGGCCGCTGCCGGGCGTCATCGGGGCGATGATGGCGGTCGAGGCGGTCAAGCTGATCACCGGTGCTGGTGCACCGCTGCGGGGGCAGATGCTGATCTATGATGCGCTCTATGGTGAGAGCCGCCAGATTGCGGTCAGACGGCGAGCTGGTTGCCCGGTGTGTGGAGGCAGCTGAAGCCGCAAATTTATTTGTGCGTGACAGTTGTTGCCGCGTGGGCGCAGCCTTAGCTTAACCGTCAAAGGAGAACGCCGATGTCCAACGCCCTGCTTGAGGAATGGTCCACCCCTTACCGGATTGCGCCCTTTGATCAGATAAAAGACGAGGATTTTGAGCCGGCCCTGGAACAGGCGCTTGCGGCGCACAGGGCAGAAACCGACGCCATCGCTGACGCGGCGTCCCCCCTGACTTTGCCAACACGGTCGAGGCGCTGGAAGCCGCCGGTCAGGACCTTGATCGCGTTCTGTCCGTGTTTTTCACGGTCGCCGGTGCGGACAGCAACCCGGAACGTGAAGAACTGCAGCGGAAATTCTCGCCAATGCTGTCTGCGCATTTTTCCGCGATTTCCGGCAACAAAAAGCTGTTCGCGCGCATTGCCGCCGTCTGGGAACAACGCGGGGCCCTGGATCTGACGGACGAGCAGGCACGGGTACTTATGCTCACCCACCGCGGTTTTGTCCGGGCCGGTGCCGCGCTGACAGGCGAAGCGGACGCCCGGATGCAGGAGATCAAGGCCCGGCTTGCCGTGCTTGGCACGCAGTTCACGCAGAACCTGCTGGCTGACGAGCGGGAATGGTTCATGCCGCTTGCGGAGGACGATCTGGACGGGTTGCCGGATTTCGTCGTGGATGCCGCCCGCGCCGCAGGAGAGGAAAAGGGCGCTGACGGCCCGGTGGTCACCCTGTCGCGTTCGCTGATCACGCCGTTTTTGCAGTTCTCGCCACGCCGGGATCTGCGGGAAACTGCGTTCCGTGCCTGGGCTGCGCGCGGTGCGAACGGCGGTGAAACTGACAACCGCGGCATTGCTGCTGAAATACTGTCCCTGCGCGAGGAACGCGCGAAGCTCCTGGGGTATGACAGTTTCGCGGCGTACAAGCTGGAAACGGAAATGGCCAAAACGCCGGAAGCAGTCCGGGATCTGCTGATGTCCGTCTGGGAGCCCGCGCGCGCGCAGGCTGACGCTGATGCCCGGGTGCTGACGCAGATGATGCAGGCCGACGGCATCAATGATGCGCTGGCGCCGTGGGACTGGCGGTACTATGCGGAAAAACGGCGCGCGGCAGAGCACGATCTGGATGAAGCGGCACTCAAACCATATTTCCAGCTGGACCGGATGATTGAGGCAACATTTGCCTGTGCGTCCCGGCTGTTCGGGCTCGAATTCAAACCGCTCGACGTGCCGCTCTACCATCCCGACTGCCGGGCCTGGGATGTGACACGGGGCGGCGAGCACATCGCGGTCTTTATCGGCGACTATTTTGCCCGTGGCTCCAAAAGGTCCGGCGCCTGGTGTTCGGCGATGCGCGCACAGGCGCGGTTCCCGCAGGTACAGCGACCTGTCGTGATCAACGTGTGTAACTTTGCCAAGGGCGATCCCGCGCTTTTGTCCTACGACGATGCGCGCACCCTGTTTCATGAGTTCGGCCACGCGCTGCACCAGATGCTGTCGGATGTTACTTATGAAAGCGTGTCCGGCACATCCGTCGCGCGGGACTTTGTGGAACTGCCGAGCCAGCTTTATGAGCACTGGCTGGAGGTCCCTGAGGTCCTGAGTGAATACGCGACGCATGCGGACACCGGCGCGCCGATGCCCGCTGATATGCTTGAACGGGTGCTGGGTGCCGCAAACTTCGACATGGGCTTTCAGACGGTCGAATATGTAGCCTCCGCGCTGGTTGACCTCGGTTTTCACGAGGGAACGGCACCGGCTGATCCGATGCAGCGTCAGAAGGAAATCCTGGATGCGATCGGGATGCCTGATGCCATAACGATGCGTCACGCCACACCGCACTTTGCCCATGTCTTTGCCGGCGACGGCTACAGCAGCGGGTATTACAGTTACATGTGGTCTGAGGTGATGGATGCAGACGCCTTTGCCGCCTTTGAAGAGGCTGGATCAGCCTTCGATGCGGATAAGGCCGCGGCTCTGGAGAAACATATCCTGTCGACGGGTGGCAGCCGGGATGCAGCGGAGCTCTATACGGCGTTCCGCGGTCGCCTGCCAGGGGTTGATGCGCTGTTGAAAGGGCGCGGCCTGGCCGCAGAATAACCGCCTAGTACCCCAGGGTGCGGTCGACCAGATAAAGAAACGGCTCACCGGCTTCCCCACGGCGGATATTCTCCGCGATGACCTCTGAGGCTGTTTTCGCCCGGGTTTCAGCTGCGATGTGCGGCGTCACCGTTACCTGCGGATGCGCCCAGAAGGGATGCTCCACTGGCAGCGGTTCCACGCGGAAAACATCCAGCGTCGCATGTACGATCTGACCGCTGTCCAGGGCATCCAGTAAGGCGTCATCATCAATAAGGGGTCCGCGGCCCGGATTGATAATGAACGCCCCCTGCGGCATCAGCGCCAGACGACGGGCGTCGAGCGTATTCTGCGTGGCCGGTGTGTCCGGGAGCAGAAGCACGAGTATCTCAGCAGACCGCAGCGCGTCATCCAGACCGGTGTCCCCGTTGAATGTTTCGATACCCGGCACGTCCTTTGGGCTGCGGCTCCATCCGCTGACGTCAAAACGAAGTGACTTCAAGGTTTGCGCCACGGACGTCCCCAACTCCCCAAGACCCAGAACACAGACGCGGCGTTCCTCGGCCAGCGGGGGCACCACGGGCGTCCAGTCGCCGTCCTGATGCAGGATGTGCTGGTCCATGCCCAGATGGTGGCGCAGAACATGCCCTGTGACCCATTCGGTCATCGAGCGGGTCATGCCCGGGTCGACCATGCGGGCCAGTGGCTGGGTGAGGGTCTCGTTGCCTACGATCCCCTCCACGCCTGCCCAAAGGTTCAGGACTGCTTTTGTGCGGGTGTAGGGTGTAAAATCCTGCAGCTCGGAATTCGGGGCGTAGACGACATAGTCCACCTCGCCGGCAGGGATATCCAGCGCCAGTCTGACATCGAGCCCGGCCCCTTTGAAAGCCCGCTGCAATGCAGGCTCATAGGTGGCCCAGCGTTCCGGCGTGGCCGCAAAAAGCACATTCAGTGGCATAGCATTCCTATCTTGGGCGGTGGACGTGGGCGCTCTGCATCAGACCAAAGGCGAGCAGCAGAACCAGCATCGCTGACCCGCCGAAACTGACCAGTGGCAGGGGTACGCCAACCACGGGAGCCAGCCCCATGACCATCGACATATTGACGGCAAAGAACAGGAAAAAGTTCAGCGCGATGCCCAGCGTCAGCAGGGAGGAAAACCTGTCTTTGTTTGTCAATGCAGACCAGACGCAGAAAATAATGATCAGCGCATAAAGCCCCAGCAGCGACAGGCCGCCGACAAAGCCGAACTCCTCGGCCAGGGTCGTAAAGATAAAATCCGTATGCTTTTCCGGCAGAAAGTTCAGGCGGCTTTGTGTCCCCTGCATAAACCCACGGCCGGTCCATCCGCCGGAGCCAAGCGCGATCTTGGACTGGGTGATGTGATAGCCCGCGCCCAGAGGGTCAGAACTGGGGTCCAGAAAAGTGTCGATGCGACGGTACTGGTAGTCCTTGAGCAACTGCCAGGTGGTCCCCCGGGACTGAAAGACGGCTGTGACCAGCCCGATACCGCTGGCAATCACGGCACCGAAATAGGCCCAGTGCACACCGGCCAGAAACATCAGCCCGCCACCCGCTGCCAGCAGCAGAATGGATGTCCCCAGATCGGGCTGTCGCAGCACAAGGAACACCGGGATCATGATCAGAATAACCGGTATCAGCACCCAGAACGGATGTGAGGTGCGCTTTGCCGGCAGCCAGTCATAGTAGGCCGCAAGCAGCATCACGAGCGTTATTTTCATCAGTTCCGAGGGCTGAAGGCGCATGAAACCAAGGTCAATCCATCGCTGCGCGCCCATGCCCACGGTGCCAAAAAGCTCCACCGCGACCAGCAGCACGATGGTGCCCAGATACGCAAGGCCCGACAGGCTGCGCCAGAACCATATGGGGATCATGGCGACCATGATCATCATAACGAACCCCACGGCAAAGCGTTTCATCTGTGGCTCGGCCCAGGGGCTGTAGGACCCGCCGGCCACGGAATAAAGCATCAGAAACCCGACACCGGCCACCGATGCGAGAAGCAGCGCGACCGCCCAGTTCAGATAGAAAATCTTGCGGAACCCGGTCGGGGCAGATTTGACGGCATACTCGAGATAACTCATGCCTGATCCTTCCCGGGAACGGAGACCTGGGGTTGCGCGTCTCTCAGTCGTTCCTGAAGCTCAGTGATTTTTTCACGGTCTTTCGCGGGATAGGCTTCAAGTGGTGGCGGGCCTCCATAAAGCGCCTGCAAGGTGATATCCCGGGCGATCGGTGCCGCGGCTTTTGAGCCACCGCCACCGTGCTCGACGATCACCGCAACCGCGTATTTGGGTTTGTCATAGGGCGCGAAATTCACAAACAGCGCGTGGTCGCGGCGCTCCCATGGCAGGTCTTCGTTCCGGATGACACCAGCGCGGCGCTCCGCTGCTGTGATGTTGCGGACCTGGCTGGTGCCGGTTTTCCCGGCCATGCGCATCTCTTCTTCGATGATGCGCGATCCATAGGCCGTGCCACGCCGGTCATTGACCACTTCGAACATCGCCTTGCGCATCTTGCGCAGGTTGTTCTCGTTCAGACCCATGGGCTCGCCGCCCCGGATCGGTTCTTCGACGCCGTCCACAGACTTGATCAGGCGCGGCTCGACGGAGCGCCCGGTGGCAATCCGCGCGGTCATCACTGCAAGCTGCATGGGTGAGGCCAGCATGAAACCCTGGCCGATCGACACGTTCACGGTGTCACCCACGCGCCAGCTCTGGCCATATGTCTGGGCCTTCCACTCCATGTTGGGCGCCAGACCCTTGGCAACAGCCGACATTGGTACGTCATGCTTTATGCCCAGCCCGAACCTGCGCGCCATTTCAGAAATGCGCTCAATGCCGACCTTTACTGCCAGATCATAATAATAGACATCGCACGACCGTTTCAGCGAAGTTTCGAGGTCCACCCACCCGTGTCCGGCGCGTTTCCAGCAGTGGAACCGGCGTCCTGACACTTCCATATGGCCCGGACAATAGGCGGTTTCATCCGGTCCTATCAGCCCGTCTTCGAGAGCGGCCATGGCCGTGATCATCTTGAAAGTGGAACCCGGGGGATACACGCCCTGTACGGTCTTGCTGGCAAGCGGGCGGTATTTGTTACCGGTCAGCGTGCCGTAATCTTTGGACGAGATGCCGCGCACAAACAGGTTCGGATCGAATGTCGGTGCCGAGGCACAGGCGACCAGATCACCGGTTTCGCAATCCATAACAACCGCGCTTGCGCTTTCCCCGTCAAGGCGGGCCTGGACATAACCCTGGAGCTTTGCGTCGATGGTCAGCTGCAGATCGGAGCCGGGGATGCCGTCGCGCCGGTCCAGCTCGCGCATGACGCGGCCGGCAGCGTTGACCTCTACCCTTTTTGCGCCTGCTTTTCCGCGCAGCAGCGGTTCAAGTTTGGTTTCAACCCCGACCTTTCCGATCTGAAACCGCGGGATCATCAGAACAGGCTCAGGGTCCTCGATTTTGGACAGGTCGTAGTCTGACACCGGGCCAACGTAGCCCAGTACATGTGCGAAATCTGACCCTTGCGGGTAAACGCGGCTCAGCCCGACTTCCGGTGTCACACCGGGAAGTGCAGGGGCATTCACGGACACCCGGCTGATGTCGTCCCAGGTGACATCTGATGCGATGGTCACCGGCAGAAATGGGGCCGACCGGCGCATCTCGTCCTTGACCCGGGCAATCGTTTCTTCGTCGAGGCTGATGATCTGGGAAAGCCGCTCAAGAACTGCATCTACGTCGCCAGCGTCCTCCCGCACGATTACGATCCGGTAAGACGGCGCATTGCGTGCAAGGCTCATGCCATTCCGGTCGAACACCTCTCCGCGGGAGGGTGGGATAAGCCGGATGTTGATTCGGTTCTCCTCGGCCAGCAGACGGAACTGATCAGCCTGATCAACCTGCAGATACTGCATCCTGGCAGCGAGCCCACCGATGAACAAAAGTTGGGCACCGCCAAGAAGTGCGGCACGCCGCGACAGCCTGCGATGGCTGATATCCGTTTCTGCCCGTGTCTTTTTCATGCGGTTCCTCCGCAAAACAGCTGACGTCTCATCTCAGGCCGCCTCCGCCTGTATCCGGATCGCCCGGCGCAGATTTGCGGACGCCCATAAAGGTGTGGGTTATCCCGGCAACCAATGGGTAGCACACAAGTGTCATCAGAAACTGGGAAAATGACAGTGTAAAGGAAGGCGGATCCAGAAGGGTAATCATCAGAGCCAGGCGGTACGCGATGCTGATCCCGGCAATGATCAGGCACACGGTCAGCCATTCGCCCACAAAGGTGCCATCCCGGACAGCCCGTGCGCGTGATTTCAGGTTTTCACACCCAATGAGCGCCAGTAGGGCCCAGAGCCCTGGCGGGCGCTGCAGCAAAAGGTCTGCCAGCAGAAACAGCAGGGCCAGAGCAAAGGCGGGCACATATTCCGGGCGCCTTACCGACCACGCACAGGCAAAGGCCAGCAACAGGTCCGGTCCGGCCCAGCGGGCGGGCGTCATATTAAGGGGCAACAGCTGGAAAAACAGAATTGCGCAGATCACGAAGGCAAACGAAATACGCATGCTCCAGAGACGTGTGACGGGGCCGTCGCTCATTGTATCGCCCCCTCGGTCATGATCACGGGAAGTTGCGGGCCAATAATCTGGGGATTGTCTTCGATCGGTTCCGTGCCGTGATGGCGCAGGACCCGAAGAAATTCGAGGCGTTCATAATCCGCAGCAAGCCGGACACGCAGCTGCCCGCCCGGATCTGCTGCAACCTGACCGATCAGCAGGCCTGACGGGAACACACCACCGTCACCGGAGCTGACCACGCGGTCGCCGGGACGCACCTGGTCGGGGCTTTCCAGAAAGTCGATGAGGGGGGCGGCGGTGTTGTCGCCGGCCACAATGGTGCGCTGGCCCGATGGCTGAATGGATGCCGGAATGCGGCTAGAGGCGTCCGTCAGGAGGATGACGCGTGACGTTGTGTGACCAACACCTGAAATCCGCCCGACCACGCCAATGCCGTCCATCGTGGCCCAGCCTTCGATGATCCCGTCGCGCGCGCCGACATTCAGGAGTACGGACTGGCGGAACGGGGATCCGCTATCTGCGAGAACAACGCCGGAAATTACGGTTAGACGCGGGTCCAGACGCACGTTGTTCAGGTCAAGCAGCCGGGCGTTTTCCTGCTCCAGCTGCACGGCAGCCTCCTTCCAGGCCTGCATCCGACGCAGCTCTGAGCGCAGTTCCTGATTCTGCTCGGCCAGCTGCTGATAACTCTGGAAATCGCGCAGCAGAGAGATCGCCCCGGTAACAGGTGCCATCGCCCAATCGAGCCCCGGTACAAAGCGGTCGGTGATCTGTGCGCGGAACCGCTCGACACGGGGGCTGTCAATCCGCCAGAGCAGGAAAACGCCCAGCAGGCACAGCACCAGCACAGCAATCAGCAACCGGCGCAGGGGGCCGGTGAAGTCGCTGGTCTGAGAACGGTCTCTGGCCATCAGCGGCGGGTCTCCTGCCCCGGGTCAGGCAGGCAGTCCTGCCACGCACGGGGAACTCTGTCGGGGGCGTCAGCTTTCGTAGTCGATCGCGTGACGCAGCTGTTTTTCGTATTCAAGCGCTTTGCCGGTACCAAGGGCCACACAGTTCAGCGATTCGTCTGCGATAGATACGGCGAGGCCTGTCTGTTCGCGCAGCGCCAGATCCAGATCGCCCAGCAATGCGCCACCACCGGTCAGCATCACGCCACGGTCAACAATGTCGGCCGCGAGGTCCGGTGGTGTTGTCTCCAGCGCGGTCATCACCGCTTCACAGATCTGCTGTACCGGCTCCGCCAGTGCTTCGGCGATCTGCGCCTGGGTCACTTCGATTTCTTTGGGGACGCCATTCAGCAGGTCGCGTCCGCGGATCTGCATCGAGGTGCCGCGCCCGTCGTCAGGCATGCGCGCCGTGCCGATGGATGTCTTGATACGTTCTGCCGTGGTTTCACCCACCAGCAGGTTCTGCTGGCGGCGCAGGTAGCTGATGATTGCCTCGTCCATCCGGTCACCACCGACGCGCACGGAGCGCGCGTAAACGATATCGCCAAGGCTCAGAACCGCGACCTCTGTCGTGCCGCCGCCGATGTCCACGACCATGTTCCCGGTCGGGTCCGTGATCGGCATGCCTGCGCCAATGGCCGCCGCGATGGGTTCCGCAATCAGGCCCGCGCGCCGCGCGCCCGCACTCATAACCGACTGACGGATGGCGCGTTTTTCAACCGGAGTGGCACCGTGCGGCACGCAGACGATGATCTTGGGTTTGCCAAAAAACGTCGAGCGTTTGTGCACTTTGCGGATGAAGTGTTTGATCATCTCTTCGGCGGTGTCAAAGTCAGCGATGACACCTTCGCGCATCGGACGGATGGCTTCGATGCTGCCCGGTGTCCGCCCCAGCATCAGCTTGGCGTCTTCGCCCACGGCGAGCACTTTCTTGACACCTTCCTTTATATGATAGGCGACAACGGAGGGTTCTGACAGAACCACACCCTTGCCCTTCACGTAGACCAGCGTGTTCGCCGTGCCGAGGTCGATCGCCATGTCCGATGAAAACAGACCGCGAAAACTGTCGAATATTGCCATGAGGTGTAAACCCTGCCCGAATGCCATTGGTCCGTGCCCTGAAAGGGCCGGTTGCCCTGTGTTATATGCTTAGGCGCGTTATGGTGAAAGGGGCGTTAACGATGATCTGGGCATCATCTTGCTGTTACGTTGCGATTGTATCGCAGCGCGCAACAGTTGCAGAAGGTCTCCGGACCGTGAAAGATCCCGGTCCGGAGCCGCTTTTGAGGTCAGCTGACGTCCTTGTAGCTGATTTCCGGGCGGTCACTGCCGCCTTTTTCACGGCGCACCAGCAGACGGTTCAGCGCGTGGATATAGGCGAGCGCCGAGGCGACAACCGTATCGGTATTCGCGGATTGCCCGGTCACAATACGGCCCTCTTCCTCAAGGCGCACAGACACCGTGGCCTGAGCATCCGTTCCTTCGGTCACCGCGGCCACCTGGTAAAGCTGCAGGCGTGCGCTGTGCGCGACCAGTGCCTTGATGCACTTGAAGGACGCGTCCACAGGGCCATCGCCGGTCTGTTCGGTGCTGTGCTCGACACCATCAACCTCAAGGGTCATCCGGGCCTCGTTCGGGCCGTCGGTGCCGCAGACGACGTGCATTGATTTCAGCCGGATCCGGTCGGCTTCGGCATCTGTAGCGGTGCGCATCAGTGCAATGAGGTCGTCGTCGTAGATCTCTTTCTTGCGGTCGGCCAGCTCTTTGAACCGCACGAACACGTCTTTGAGCTGGTTGTCGCCCAGCTCAAACCCAAGATTTTCCAGCTTGGAGCGCAGCGCAGCCCGGCCGGAGTGCTTGCCCATCACAATGTTGGTTTCGGTGAGGCCGACATCCTCAGGGCGCATAATCTCAAAGGTTTCCGCATTTTTGAGCATCCCGTCCTGGTGGATGCCGCTTTCATGCGCAAAGGCATTCTTGCCCACAATCGCCTTGTTAAACTGCACGGGGAAACCCGACACGGTGGCAACGCGGCGTGAGATATTCATGATTTTGGTCGCATCAATCCGCGTCTGATAGGGCATGATGTCGTTGCGGACTTTCATCGCCATCACGACTTCTTCGAGCGCGGTATTGCCCGCACGTTCGCCCAGCCCGTTGATGGTGCATTCGATCTGGCGTGCGCCAGCTTCAACAGCGGCCAGCGAATTGGCCGTCGCCATGCCAAGATCGTTGTGACAGTGCGTGGCGAAGGTGATGGTATCCGCACCCGGCACGCGCTCCAGCAGCATCCGGATCAGATCCGCCGATTCCCGTGGGGCCGTATAGCCCACAGTGTCCGGAATATTGATCGTGGTCGCACCACATTTGATCGCAATTTCGACCACACGGCACAGATAATCATCCTCGGTGCGGGTGGCGTCCATAGGTGACCACTGCACATTGTCGCAGAGGTTGCGGGCGTGTGTCACAGTTTGCTCAATCCGCTCGGCCATCTGGTCCATATCGAGATTAGGGATCGCACGGTGCAGCGGCGAGGTGCCGATAAACGTGTGAATCCGCGGTTGTGCTGCGTGTTTGACCGCTTCCCAGCAGCGGTCGATGTCACCGAACTGTGCGCGGGCCAGACCGCAGATCACACTGTTTTTCGCCAGCTTTGCGATCTCGCTCACGGCTGCAAAGTCGCCTTCGGAGGCAATCGGGAAACCTGCCTCGATGATGTCGACACCCATTTCGTCCAGCAGCCCGGCAATCTCGAGCTTTTCGGCATGGGTCATCGTGGCACCCGGGCTCTGTTCGCCATCGCGCAACGTGGTGTCAAAGATGAGGACGCGGTCCTGTTCTGCTTTATCAGTCATATCGGAATTCTTTCATTGTCTGCTGTGTGTCCTGGCGCGCGGGCGATCCCTCTGAGCGGGCGCGCCGACAGGCACGCTCAGAGGCGCGTTAGCAGCAGCAGGGCTGCGGCGGCGGGCAGAATGCGCGCGGAGAACTTTTGATCAGCAGCATGTCTCATGCCCGCTTTATACCGCAGGTTCCGTAAATGGAAAGGGGCTTTTCGCGACCACTGCGCGCACCTACTTGAACCGGCCGAGCGCGCGGCTAGGTGGCCCGGGATGAGACGAATTCTGATAATTGGTGCCTCCGGCGGGATCGGGTCCGCTATGACGTCAGCACTGCGCGGGCGGGGGGATGAGGTGGTGACGCTGTCGCGGTCCGCGGATGGTTTTGACATCACGGATGATGCCTCTGTCACTGAGCATCTTGGTACACTGCAAGGGCCCTTTGATCTGGTATTTGTCGCGACAGGTGCGCTGGAGATCGACGGTGCAGTGCCTGAAAAAAGCGTGAAATCAGTCACATCACAGGCGATGGTGGATCAGTTTGTCCTGAACGCGCTGGGTCCCGCGCTGGTGCTGCGCCATGCCGCTGATCTGCTGCCGCGGGACAGGGTGGCGATGGTCGCCGTTCTGTCCGCGCGGGTGGGATCGGTCGGGGATAACCGGATGGGGGGCTGGATCAGCTACCGCAGCGCCAAAGCCGCGGTGAACCAGATCGTACATACGACAGCGATTGAACTTGCGCGCAGTCACAAACACAGCATCTGCGTGGCACTGCACCCGGGCACGGTAGCGACGCCGTTCACTGAAAAATACCTGGGCCGTCATCCGGCGGTGCCTGCGTCCGAGGCCGCTGAAAACCTGATCCGCGTGATGGAGGGCCTGACGCCTGAACAGACGGGCGGGTTCTTTGACTGGGCGGGCAAAGAGGTGCCCTGGTGAGCCGCCTGGTTCTGGTGCTGGGGGACCAGCTGTCTGAGAGTCTGAGCGCGCTGCGGGAGGCGGATCGCGACACGGATACGGTCGTGATGGCCGAGGTGGCGGATGAGGCCTCCTACGTCCGGCACCATCCGAAGAAAATCGCGCTGATTTTTGCGGCGATGCGCAAGTTTGCAGCCGGGCTGCGGGAGCAGGGCTGGGATGTGGCCTATGCGGAGCTGGACGACACGGAAAACGCAGGCTCCATCGTGGGAGAGCTCTTGCGGCGCGCGGAACAGACGGGAGCTGGTCAGGTGCTGGCGACCGAGCCCGGCGAATGGCGGCTGATCCGCGCGCTGAAACATGCGCCGCTGAAGATACGCATTCTGCAGGACGACAGATTTATCGCGTCACATCAGGAGTTTGAGCGCTGGGCCGAAGGGCGAAAACAGCTGCGGATGGAGTATTTCTACCGCGATATGCGGCGTAAAACCGGGCTGTTGATGGAGGGGGACAAACCCGCGGGAGACAAGTGGAATTATGACCACGACAACCGCAAACCGGCCCCCGATGAGGTGGATTTCGGCGGCCCGATGCAGTTCACCCCGGACGCTGAAACCGAGGCTGTTCTGGATCTGGTCGAAGCGCGTTTTGATAATCATTTCGGGCAGTTGCGACCATTCTGGTTTGCAACGACCCGCGCGGAGGCGCGCCGGGCGCTGACCCATTTCATCAAAAATGCGCTGCCAGCGTTTGGTGATTTCCAGGATGCGATGCTGAACGACAACCGGTTTCTGTATCACGCGGTGATCTCGCCCTACCTGAACATCGGCTTGCTGGACCCGCTGGAGGTCTGCGAGGCTGCCGCCGATGCCTGGGCCGCAGGCGATGTGCCGATCAATGCCGCCGAAGGGTTCATCCGCCAGATCATCGGCTGGCGGGAATACGTGCGGGGCATCTATTTCCTGGAAGGGCCGGACTATCCGGAGCGCAACGGGCTGGAGCATGACCGGCCTCTGCCCGATCTTTACTGGGGCGGCGAGACACAGATGAACTGCCTGTCAAAAGCGGTGGCGCAGACCCGCGATGAGGCCTATGCCCATCACATTCAACGCCTTATGGTCACAGGAAATTTCGGGCTTCTGGCGGGGGTGAACCCGACAGAACTGCATGAATGGTACCTGGCCGTCTATGCCGATGCCTTTGAGTGGGTCGAGGCGCCGAACACTGTGGGTATGAGCCAGTTCGCCGATGGCGGGGTGATCGCCTCGAAACCCTATGTGTCGAGCGGGGCCTACATCAACCGGATGTCGGATTACTGCAAAAACTGTCAGTATTCGGTGAGCAAAAAAACGGGCGATGGCGCCTGTCCGTTTAACCTGTTGTACTGGCATTTTCTGGACCGGCACCGTGACCGGTTTGAAGGCAATGCGCGGATGGGGAACATGTACCGTACCTGGGACCGGATGGATGCAGACCGGCGCGACACAGTGCTGAAAGAGGCCGGGGCTTTCCTTGAGAAGCTTGATGCAGGCGAAAAGGTTTAACGCAGCGCACGGCCGCGTCGAAGTCATTTTGCGATCATCAGTGTAAGTCTTTGAAAAAATTCAGAATGCCACGTCGGTATAACGTCGGTATTTTGTCGGTATTACGTCGGTGCCCGGGTCGGTATCCCGATGCGGAAATGGCGGCCCGTTAACTTTTGCGGGACGGCGGGACGGCGCTCGGCTGTGCCATCGCCCCACCCGCCGTCCCGCTGGTGGGGAGGCCTGATCAGAGTTTGCGCGCCACGACGAAACGGGCCGGAACGTGGCCGGTGCCGTCAAAGGTTTCGATGATCCGGAAGCCTGCAGCTTCGATCATCGCATCGTGTTCTGCCGCAGGGCGGAAGGCCACCCAGGGCACCCGGCCAAAAAGCCGGAGCACGGGCAGGGCAACACGCAGCAGCGGGAACCAGAGCGGGGCGTCGGCGGCAGGTGCGACAGTCGTCTTGGAGATAAACACGCCACCCGGTTCCAGCAGCGTGTTTACGCGGCGCAGCACAGTTGGCAGATCGGGCAGCAGGTGCAGCAGGTTGAAGGCCAGAACAGCATCGTATTCGCGGTCCAGCAGGCGCGGTTCGGACCAGCCTGCGGTAACAAAGCCGAGGTTGTCCGGTGCCTGCCGGGCGTTCGCTTCGGCAATCATGCCGGGCGAGACATCTGTCGCGGTGTAGCGTTCGACGCCGCCCGCCAGCAGCACAGCGGTTCCGCCGGTGCCGCACCCCAGTTCCAGCACACGGTCCTGCGCGCCGAGATAGCTGCGGGTGCGCCCGAGGGTATACTCATAGGATTTGACGTCGCGGATCGGCTGGCGGGCATATTTGGGGGCAATTCTGTCCCAGAAAGCGGTGTGGGGCATAACAGATCTCCTTGTTCCGGCGCACAATCGCATATGCAATGTGCGAAAGGAATTGCCTGAAATAGCTGAACTGGTATGCATAAATGCATGGAAAAACCTCCCTATTCATTCGACTGGAATCAAACCCGCGCCTTTCTGGCGACCGTGGATGCGGGATCACTTTCCGGAGCCGCCCGCGCCCTCGGCGTGGCGCAACCCACTGTCGGCCGGCAGATTTCGGCTCTTGAAGACGATCTTGGCCTGCTGCTTTTTGAGCGGGGTGGCCGGTCGCTGGCGCTGACACGGGCGGGGCTCGATCTGGTAGAGCATGCCCGCGCGATGGAGGCTGCCGCGAACCGGGTAGCACTGTCGGCGTCGGGTCAGTCGCAGGCGGTTGATGGTCTGGTCCGGATCACGGCGAGTGATATTTTCGCGGCCTATCTGATGCCGCGCGCCCTGAAAAAGCTGGAAGCCGTAGCGCCACAGATTGAGATCGATGTGGTGGCGTCCAATGAAGTGCGCGATCTGATCCGGCGCGAGGCAGATATCGCAGTGCGGCACGTCCGCCCCGAGCAGCCGGACCTGATTGCCAGAAAGGTCCGCACCTCGACGGCACGGTTTTACGCCGCACCCTCCTATCTGGCGCGGCATGGCACTCCGCAATCACTGGAGGCGCTGGCACGGCACCGGTTCATCAGTTTCACGGATACCGACCAGATGATCGGCCATATGAAAGTGATCGGTCTGGAACTGAAACGGGAGAATTTCCGCTATGGATCGGCGAGCGGCATCGTTTCGTGGGAGCTGGTGCGGCAGGGGTTTGGCGTGACCATCATGTCGGAGGATGTGGGCGCAATGACGCCCGAGGTGGTGCCTGTGCTGCCGGAAATGGACCCGGTGACCTTTCCGACCTGGCTGGTCACGCACCGCGAACTGCACACCAGCCGGCGCATCCGCGTGGTTTTTGACGTGCTGGCGGACTTTATGGAGCAGCCGCAGCGGATCTGAGGAAACACGCCGGGCCGGGCCCGGAAACCCGTGTCAGCCGCCTTCGTTTAACGCACCGTTTTCCCATGTGCCGGAGGCTTCCTCGCCGGTGGCATAGCGCATGGTCCCGGTGCCCTGGCGTTTGCCCGCGCGGAATGTGCCTTCGTAGATGTCGCCGTTCTCATAGGTCGCGATGCCCTGGCCCTCGATTTCACCGTCGGACCATTCGCCCTCATAGGTGAAGCCACCGGTCATGGTGATTTTGCCCATTCCATGCCGCTGCCCGTTCTGAAAGCCACCGGTATAGACGGTTCCGTCAGGGTAGGTCGCAGTGCCTGTGCCGTGCCGCTGGCCATCGAGCCATTCGCCGTCATAGCGGTACCCGTCGGCGTAGGTCATGACGCCCTTTCCGTGGTTGCGTGCGTCGCGGAAGTTGCCCTCGTAGACCACACCATTGGTGTAGGTTGCCTTGCCGAAGCCTTCGATCACGCCTGCTTTCCATTGCCCGGCATAAGTCGAGCCATCCGGATAGGTGATCGTTCCTTCGCCGTCCGCCAGGCCATCCGCGAAAATGCCCGCATAAACGGAGCCATCAGGATAAGTGACCCGGCCTTCGCCTTCGATCTTACCCGCGACCCAGGAGCCGGTGTAGGTATAGCCGTCCTGTGCTGTGAAGGTGCCCTGGCCGTTGCGCAGATCGCCTTCAAACTCGCCCTCATAAACGTCGCCGTTGGCATAAATCACTTTGCCCACGCCTTCGCGGCGGCCTGAGACCAGCTGCCCCTCATAGACATCGCCATTGGCCTGGGTCAGGCGGCCGGAGCCGTCAATCTGACCGTCGCGCCACAGGCCCACATAGACCAGCCCGTCGGGCATGGTCAGGGTGCCCTGACCCTCGCGCTTGCCATCCGCGATCTGGCCTTCATAGACCGCGCCATCGGGATAGGTGATTTTACCGGTTCCCTGTTTGACACCATCAATCCAGTCACCGGCATATTCATAGCCACCCGGGCTCTGCATCGCTCCCTTGCCATGATGCTGCGCGTCCCGGAAGCCGCCCTCGTAGCGGACGCCGTTGGCATAAAGCGCCACGCCCTCGCCGGTGATCGCCCCCGCGGCCCACTGACCTTCATAGGTGCCGCCGTCGGCAAAGGTGATGCGGCCGAAACCTTCGGGTTTGCCCTTTGCAAATGTGCCCTCATAGACCGATCCGTTGGGAAAACGGGCGACACCCTCGCCTTTGATTTCACCGTCGATCCACTGGCCTGTGTATTCGTATCCGTTGGGCAGTTTGTAGGTGCCGGTGCCGTGCTGGACGCCGCCGCGGAACGTGCCTTCGTAGACGCCGCCATCGTCGTATTGCTTGGTCTGCACCTCGCCTTCCTGCGCGAAAAGCGGCAGTGGCAGTAATGCAAGGCAAAGGCTCAGTCTGCGCAGTGTCATGGCTCACCTCGGTGCGTTGTTTTCCGGCGGGGTTGCACCCCCGCGCGTCCCGGCCCCGAACCTAATCGCTGGGCCGGGTCGTCGCAACGCCCTTTTGCCGCATCGGCGGTGCCGGGGCTTTTCACCGCAGCCTGATCTGCTACATGACGCACAAAGAGGCAGAAGGGCCGGTCGGTATGGCAGATCGTTTTCGCATCACACTGGGTCAGCTGAACCCGACCGTGGGGGACATCGCGGGCAATGCGGCGCTGGCGCGGGACGCCTGGGCGCAGGGCAAAGCAGCGGGTGCTGATCTGGTCGCGCTGCCGGAAATGTTTCTGGCCGGTTACAACGCGCAGGATCTGGTGATGCGCCGCGCCTTTCAGCTGGACATCACCACCCATCTGGAGGCGCTGGCGGCTGATTGCGCGGAGGGGCCCGCGCTGGGTATCGGCGCGCCCTATGTCGAGGGTACGAAGCTTTATAACGCTTGGCATATCCTCAAGGGCGGGCGCATTGCCTCGACCGTACTGAAACACCACCTGCCCAATGAAACCGTGTTCGACGAGGTCCGTATTTTCGATGCCGGGCCGCTGGGCGGGCCTTATTCAGTGGGCAATTCGCGCGTGGGCAGCCCGATCTGTGAAGACGCCTGGCATGAGGATGTGGCCGAGACCCTGGCCGAGACGGGCGCCGAATTCCTGCTGGTGCCGAACGGATCGCCCTATTACCGGGGCAAATTCGACACCCGCCTGAACCATATGGTGGCGCGCGTGGTCGAAACGGAGCTGCCGCTGATTTATCTCAACATGGTGGGCGGGCAGGACGACCAGGTGTTTGACGGGGGCAGTTTCGGGCTGAACCCCGGTGGGCATCTGGCCTTTAAGATGCCGGTTTTTGACACAGAGATTGCCCATGTGGACCTGGAGCGCACGTCTGAGGGCTGGCGCATTCTGGAGGGCGAAAAGGCCCCGCACCCCGACGCCTGGGAACAGGACTATCGCGTGATGGTGCAGAGCCTGCGGGACTACATGCGCAAAACGGGGTTCAGCAAGGTGTTGCTGGGCCTCTCGGGCGGGATTGACTCTGCGCTGGTGACGGTGATTGCGGCGGATGCGCTGGGGCCCGAAAATGTGCGCTGTGTCATGCTGCCGTCCGAATACACCAGCCAGGGGTCGCTGGATGATGCCAAAGCGCTCGCGACGGCCCTCGGCTGCCACTATGATTACGTGCCGATTTCTGAAGGGCGTGAAGCCATCACCAACACGCTGGCCCCGCTGTTTGAGGGGCGCGACGCGGACCTGACGGAGGAAAATATCCAGTCGCGCCTGCGGGGGCTGCTGCTGATGGCAATGTCTAATAAGTTCGGTGAAATGCTGCTGACCACGGGTAACAAATCCGAGGTCGCCGTGGGCTACGCCACGATCTATGGCGACATGGCGGGCGGCTATAATCCGATCAAGGACCTTTATAAGACACGCGTCTTTGAAACCTGCCGCTGGCGCAACGTGAACCACCGGGACTGGATGATGGGGCCCGCGGGGGCTGTGATTCCACAACAGATCATTGACAAGCCCCCTTCGGCAGAACTGCGCGAGGACCAGAAGGACAGCGACAGCCTGCCGGATTATCCTGACCTTGATGCCATGCTGGAAATCCTGGTCGACCGGGCGGGATCGATCGAAGACTGCGTTGCCGCAGGTTTTGAGCGCGATGTGGCCAAAAAGGTCGAGCACCTGATCTATATCTCTGAATACAAAAGGTTTCAGTCCGCGCCGGGCGCGCGGCTGACCAAGGGCGCGTTCTGGCTGGACCGGCGGTATCCGATTGCCAACCGCTGGCGCGACCCTTCGTGAACAGCGCGGACAGGCGCCGGGCACGGATTTGTGAGTTGGCGCGGGGGCGGTGACGCACCAGGTTGTGCGCAGACACCCACCGGAGGCGCATATGATCCGACACCTGATGACCACCGCAGCCCTGATCCTGGCGGCTGGCACCGCACAGGCCTGCGGGCCTGATACCGACTGCATGATCGGCGACCGTCATTACCGGATCGCCATGCCCGAAGGGCATGACGGCACCAGCCCGGTGCCTGCCATCGTCTTTTCGCACGGCTATCGCGGATCGGCCGCCGGTGTGATGCGCAACGGATCGCTGCGCCGGATGGTATCCGGCCTGGGGGCTGCGCTGATTGCGGTTAAATCCGGCGATCAGGACTGGGTCATCCCGAACGCGCCGCGCCATATGGACAGCGACGGCGCAGAGGAATTTGCCTACTTTGGCGCTGTTCTGGATGACGCGGCCACGCGGTTTGCCATTGATGCGGACCGGGTTGTCGCCACCGGGTTCAGCGCGGGCGGCATGATGACCTGGAACCTTGCCTGTTCCATGAGCGACCGGTTTGCGGGCTTCGTGCCGATCTCGGGTACCTTCTGGCTGAAGCCGCCGGAAACCTGCAGCGCGCCGGTGGCGAGCATCATTCATATCCACGGCGATGCGGATAAGACCGTGCCGCTGACGGGCCGGAAAATTCTGCAGACCAAGCAGGGCGAAGTGGCCGAAGCGCTGGAGATGTACCGCGGGTTTGGCGGGTTTGAGCCGGTGTCGGAGGATGAACGCTACGGCGGACTGGTCTGTGACGGGGATGCCAATGATGCGGGCGACGTGATGAAATTCTGCCTTTTCGAGGGCGGTCATTCATTCCGCACGGAGTATGTCCGTTTTGGCTGGGAGCAGCTGGAAGAAGCCGGGCGGCTCTGAGCGGCTGGACGGCAGCCCTGGGAGCAAACGCGCGCCGCCCCGGCCATTGAGACCGGGGCGGCGCGGCCCGACAGTGGACTGTCGGGCGGGACAGGTGCCCGAGCGGCGCACCCCGGGGGGCACGCCGCGATGGATCAAAGCATCAGCTGGTAGCTGTGCGGGACATAGCGGAAACCGTCATCGCGGGTTTCCACATAGCCCACGCCCGGCCAGGGCATGTGATAGCCCACAAAGGCGATCTTGTCGGCGGCCAGCATGCCCAGCAGACGGCGACGCGTGGCGGCTGCGGCGGCCTTGTCCATATCGAACTTGACCTCCCAGTCGGGATAGCCCAGCGACCAGACATAGTGGTTCGCGAAATCGGCCCCGAGGAACAGCTGTGTGCCACCGTCCTCGACCATGAAGTTCATATGCCCGGGTGTGTGACCGAAAGCTGCGACCGAGGTCAGACCCGCGCCCACGGATGCACCGTCCTCGATAAAGGAGAACTGCTCGGCAAACGGCTGTATTTTGGCTTTGAAGTTGTCGTTGTCCTGTTTGGCCCAGGCGTCATATTCCGCGCGGCCCGTAACGTAACGGGCGTTCGGGTAGGTCAGGCTGCCGTCTTCGAGCGTCATGCCGCCGATGTGGTCGCCGTGCATGTGGGTTATGACCACCACATCGACCTGATCCGCGGTATATCCGGCCGCTTCGAGCGCGGCAGTGGTGCCGGCACCCGAAAGACCGGTGTCAAAGAGTACCAGTTCCGATCCGTTGTTCACGACCGTCGGGGTGAAGAAAAACTGAGCAGCGTCAATCGGCAGGTTGTTTTCAGCGGAAACCGCGTTGAACGTGTCGGCATCGACGTTCATGCCAAAGATGTTCTGGGGCCCTTCGACGGCGCGGGACCCGGCCAGCAGTGTCGTTACATCAAACGAGCCAACTTTCAGGCGCTGGAATGGAGCCATGCTGGCGCCCATGATCGGGGCGGCGGCGCGCGCGGCCCCGGCGGTGGCAGCGGCCAGCGGCAGGGCGGCGGCCCCTGCCAGCGCTGCGCGCCGTGAAAATTTCGGTGACTGGGTCATGAGGAATCTCCCTGTTATCATTTCACACGCCAAAGTAGCGCGCTGATGTGGCCGGACCAGTTCACCATCGGTGCCGCCGCATCACAATTGCGCGCGCGGGCGGTTGCCGGCACCGGCGCATGCGCTGGACAAACCGGCCCCCCTGTGACAACACCGCGCCAACAGGAGACCACCATGACAACCACCCGTTTTGCCCCGTCGCCCACCGGCTATATCCATATCGGCAACCTGCGTACGGCTCTGATGAATTACCTCATTGCGCGCAAGGCGGGCGGCACGTTCATCCTGCGGATCGACGACACCGACCCTGAGCGGTCGAAAGAGGAATACGTCGATGGGATCAAACGTGATCTGGAATGGCTGGGCCTGCACTGGGACCGGACAGAGCGCCAGTCGGAACGGCTGGACCGTTACCATGAGGCGGCGGATCAGCTGCGCGGGATGGGACGTTTTTACGAGGCGTTTGAGACGCCGACCGAGCTGGACCTCAAGCGCAAAAAGCAGCTGAACATGGGCAAACCACCGGTCTATGACCGGGCGGCCCTGGCGCTGTCTGATGCGGAGAAAGACGCGCTGCGCGCAGAACGTGGCGACGGTGTCTGGCGGTTCAAACTGGATCAGGAGCGTATCGAGTGGAACGACGGTATCCTGGGCGACATCTCGATTGATGCCGCATCTGTGTCTGATCCTGTCCTGATCCGCGGCGACGGTCAGATCCTTTATACGCTGGCCAGCGTTGTGGATGACACGGAGATGGGTGTGACGAATGTGGTGCGCGGCTCGGATCACGTGACCAACACCGCGACCCAAATCCAGATCATTGAGGCCCTGGGTGGGTCGGTGCCGGCCTTTGCGCACCACTCGCTGCTGACGGGGCCGCAGGGCGAGGCGCTGAGCAAACGGCTGGGCACGCTGGCACTGCGCGATCTGCGCGACCAGGGTGTACAGCCTGCGGCCCTGCTGAGCCTGATGGCGCGGCTGGGTTCCAGTGACCCGGTCGAGCTGCAGACCGAAATGTCCGGTCTGATCGATGGGTTTGATATCGGGCGCTTTGGCTCGGCGCCGACGAAATTCGACGTGAACGACCTCTTCCCGCTGACCGCGCGGTATCTGGGCGGCCTGCCGCTGGCAGATGTGGCCGGTGCGGTGCGTGACGCGGGTGTGCCCGATGACATGGCGGAACAGTTCTGGGCTGTGACGCGTGAAAACATCACCACGCTCGGTGATCTGGCGGGCTGGTGGCGCATGATGCGCGATGGCGCGGACCCGGTGATCGATGCCGAAGATGCGGATTTCGTGACAGAGGCGATGGCGCTGCTGCCCGAAGGCCCGTTTGACAGGGAGACCTGGGGGGATTGGACATCCGCCGTAAAGGAGGCCACCGGCCGCAAGGGGCGCGGGCTCTTCATGCCGCTGCGCAAGGCGCTGACCGGTCAGGCGCATGGTCCGGACATGTCCGCGCTGATGCCGCTGCTGCAGGTTGTCAAAGCACGGGGTTGACCCGGAGGTGCCGCTGCGCTGAGGCTGCAGCATGGCGGATACGCAGGCAAAATTTCTGACCGGCAACCTTTTCGGGCATGTGACCGTGATGTCGCTGACAGCCTCGCTGGGGCTGCTGGCCATTTTCGCGGTCGATTTCATCGACATGGTTTTCATCGCCATGCTGGGCAAGGCGGAGCTGGCGGCGGCGGTGGGTTATGCGGCCACAATCCTCTTTTTCACGACCTCCTTTGGGATCGGTCTGTCGATTGCGGCGGGCGCTCTGGTGGCGCGGGCGCTGGGGCAGGGGGATGCAGCCCTGGCCGAGCAGCGGCGCACCAACACGCTGGTGGCGGGCACTGCACTGAGCGTGCTGTTTGCCGTGCCGATCTGGCTGCGGCTGGAGTCTCTGGTGAACCTGCTGGGGGCAGAGGGCGAGATTGCGGACCTGGCGGTGGGTTATCTGCAGATCATTGTGCCCAGCCTGCCACTGCTGGTCATCGGGATCATGGCAGGCACGATCCTGCGGGCGCATGGGGATGCGCGCCGCTCGATGATGGCGACGATCTGGGGTGGCGTCGCAAATGCGGTGCTGGACCCCATCCTGATATTCGGCTTCGGGCTTGATCTGACCGGTGCGGCGCTGGCATCTGTCGCGTCGCGTGTGGTCATGGCATGGGCGGCCATGGTGCCGGTGATGCGCCATTATGGCGGGATCGGCGTGCCGCGCCCGGGTCCGCTGCTGCGCGATATGGTGCCTTTTGCAGCCATCGGTGTACCGGCCATTCTGACCCAGCTGGCAACGCCCGTGGGGCAGGCGATCGTGACCCGCGCCATGGCTGTTTACGGCGAGGCCGCGGTTGCGGGTATGGCGATCACCGGGCGGCTCAGCATGCTGGCCTTTGCGGTAATCTTTGCATTGTCAGGGGCCGTTGGGCCGATCCTGGGCCAGAATTTTGGCGCAAGGGATTTTGAGCGTGTGCGGGCCGGGTTCCGCGCGGCGGTTCAGTTCACGGCCATCGTGGTTGTAGGAGTATCCGCGCTGCTTTTCATGCTGCGCGCGCCGATTGCCGACCTCTTTTCAGCCACGGGCATCACGCGCGACCTTGTCTATCTGTTCTGCGGGCCGCTGTCGCTGCTGTTCTTTTTCAACGGCGTTCTGTTTGTCGCCAACGCAGGCTTTAACAACCTCGGTCACCCCTTCTGGTCGACCTTCCTGAACTGGGGGCGCAATACAGTGGGGATGGTGCCACTGGTGTGGCTGGGATCGGCCAGCATGGGCGCTGCGGGTGTGCTGATCGGCCAGGCGCTGGCGGGTGTGATCTTTGGCGTGCTGGCCTGGGTCATGGCGGCACGGCTGATGCGTGTGGATCAGGCCGACGTTGCGGCTGCCAGCAGACAGCGGTCAGAATTCGGAAGACAGGGTCGTCTCATGTCGCTGCTTCACCTGCGCCGATAGCGCGCCGAGGTGATCGTCCACCAGCGCTGTCTGCCGGTCTGTCAGAACCTGCGCACGCGGATAGACCGGCGAGGCGCGGTCATTCACAATGGGTGTGTGCCAGTTGTCTGTAGTGGCAAAGAAACGGGCCACGCCCTCTTCGCCGTAAACTTCGTCGAACCCCTGTACGACCACATCCAGATAGCTGAGCAAAATCATGTGGTTGTCGCTCTGCAGTATGTTTTCTTTCTCAACTGCATAGACCGCGATTTCCGGATCGGCATGGTGCTCATGGTCAATGCTGTGACCGCCGCCCAGGCGGTTGTAGCCCGCCTCGCGGGCGTCGAGTGCCGCCCAGTCCGAACCGGGGACCGCAGCGATCAGCCCGTCGATGCTGTGACCCGGTGCGGGCACCCCTGTGAGCAGCACAACACCGAATCGCGGCGTGGCCACCCAGGCCCGGCGCCAGCCGTTCAGCCGCGCGGGAACCGCATTGGGGTAGCTGTGTGTTTTCGTGTTCACGAGGCTGCCGTAGCCAAAGAAATAGGGGTCGCTCATTGGTCTCTCTCTTCCCGGGTCGGGCGCACTGAACCATTTAGAAGTCGTGATCACAAGAGCGCTTGACCGCAGCGTATACACCGGCATACGTTGGCGACATCTGCATGGGAGAACCGGGTCCGACCCGGTGCCGAAGGAGCAACCGCCCCGGAAACTCTCAGGCCAAAGGGACCGTGTGGATACAAAACTCTGGAGAGTGGTGCGCCAGGCACCCGCCGAAGGGATAACGATCTCAGGCCGTGTGACAGAGGGGGCATTCAGCGCACAGCAGCGGGCTGTGCCGGGAATGCCGGTGTGTTTCAAAAACCTGACCGGCCGGAAACGGGGAGACGCCTGATGGGCGAACTGGCCAGAACACCGCTCCATGCGCTGCATGTCGAACTTGGCGCAAAGATGGTGCCTTTTGCCGGATATGAGATGCCGGTGCAGTATCCGATGGGCGTGATGGGTGAGCATCAGCATACCCGGACGCAGGCGGGGCTTTTTGATGTGAGCCATATGGGGCAGGTCATTCTGTCCGGGCCGTCCTGGGAGGCGGTGGCACTTGCCTTTGAGGCGCTGGTGCCAATGGATGTGCTGGGTCTGGGTGACGGGCGCCAGCGGTATGGATTTTTGACCAATGACGCAGGCGGCATCCGCGATGATCTGATGTTCGCGCGGCGTGGCGACGACCTCTATGTGGTGGTCAACGCCGCCTGCAAGGATGCCGACATTGCCCATATGCGGGAGAGCCTCGGCGGGGACATCACGCTGGAGGTTCTGGAGGACCGGGCGCTGGTGGCGCTGCAGGGACCGGGGGCCGGTGATGTGATGGCGGTCCTTGATGCGGCAGCTTCAGACATGCGTTTCATGGATGTAGCGGATCTGTCGCTGGGCGGACTTCCCGTCTGGGCGTCGCGGTCAGGCTATACCGGCGAGGACGGGTTCGAGATTTCAGTTGCGGCTGGTGAGGCAGAGGCGCTGGTGCGGCTGTTGCTGGATCAGGAAGGCGTTATGCCGATCGGGCTGGGGGCCCGGGACAGTCTGCGTCTGGAGGCGGGCCTGTGTCTTTATGGCAATGACATTGACAGCCAGACGGACCCGGTTTCAGCGGGGCTGCGCTGGGCCATCCAGAAAGCACGCCGCGCAGGTGGTGCGCGCGCCGGTGGCTTTCCCGGCGCCAACATGGTGCTGGCGCGGCTGGGCGCGGGCACGGACATGTCCCGCGTCGGACTGCGCCCCGAGGGCCGGGCGCCTATGCGTGACGGCGTAGAGATATTTGATGCGGCAGAGGGCGGACAGGTTGTTGGCCGGATCACATCGGGGGGTTCGGCCCGACCGTGGGTGGCCCTGTTGCGATGGGGTATGTCCGCAGCGATCTTGCGGCCCCAGGCACCGGTCTCTGGGGAGAGGTGCGGGGCAAACGGCTGCCCGTTCAGACCGTTGATCTGCCTTTTGTGGCGGCAAATTTCAAAAGATAACCGACAGGAGAAGACGATATGAAATTCACAGAAGAGCACGAGTGGCTGCGCGCAGAAGGTGATGAGATGGTGGTGGGGATCACGATCCACGCGGCTGAACAGCTGGGCGACGTTGTGTTTGTCGAGCTGCCCGAGGAAGGCACCACCGTGAGCAAGGACGACGAGGTTGTGGTGATCGAATCCGTCAAGGCTGCGAGTGATATTCTGGCCCCCGTAGACGGCGAGATTACTGAAGTGAACGAGGCGCTGACGGACAACCCGGGCAAAGTGAACGAGGATCCGCAGGGCGAGGCCTGGTTCTTCAAAATGAAAGTAAGCGACCCGTCGCAGATGGACGATTTCATGGACGAGGCGGCTTACAAAAAATTCATCGAATAGGCTGTTTTGCCCGCCGGGGAGCCTCCGGCGGGGATATTTCAGGCCAGAAGAAACGGACGTGCGCGAGAGGATTGTGAGCCATGGTGTATAAGCCGACAGAATACCTTCCCTATGATTTTGCCAACCGGCGCCATATCGGGCCCTCGCCTGATGAGATGGCCGGTATGCTGGAAACTGTGGGCGCTGACAGTCTGGAGGCGCTGATCGATGATACTGTGCCGGCTGCGATCCGTCAGAAGGAACCGCTGGATTTTGGTAAGCCCAAGTCGGAGCGTGAAGTGCTGGAGCACATGCGGCGCACGGCGGGCAAAAACCGGGTGCTGACATCGCTGATCGGTCAGGGGTATCACGGCACGGTCACGCCGCCGGCGATCCAGCGCAACATTCTGGAGAACCCGGCGTGGTACACCGCCTATACGCCCTATCAGCCCGAGATCAGTCAGGGCCGTCTTGAGGCGCTGCTGAATTTCCAGACGATGATCACGGATCTGACCGGGCTGGATATTGCCAATGCCTCTTTGCTGGATGAGGCGACGGCCTGTGCCGAGGCGATGACCATGGCGATGCGCACGGCGAAATCGAAAGCAAAGGCGTTTTTCGTCGACCGTGACTGCCACCCGCAGAACATTGCCGTGATGAAGACGCGTGCTGCCCCGCTGGGCATTGAGGTGATTGTTGGTAACCCGGCCAAAATGGATGCGTCTGAGGTGTTCGGCGCGATCTTCCAGTACCCTGGCACCTATGGGCATGTGCATGATTTTACTGACCTGATGGCAGCCCTTCACGAACACAAGGCGATCGGAATTGTGTCGGCCGACCCGCTGGCGCTCACGCTGCTGAAAGAGCCGGGGGCGATGGGTGCTGATATCGCGGTAGGGTCGACCCAGCGGTTTGGCGTGCCGGAGGGCTATGGCGGGCCGCATGCGGCTTACATGGCCTGCCGGGATGCGATCAAACGGGCGATGCCCGGCCGGATTGTGGGGGTTTCGGTGGACAGCCACGGGCACCGGGCCTACCGTCTGTCGCTGCAGACGCGCGAGCAGCACATCCGCCGCGAAAAGGCCACCTCTAACGTCTGCACGGCGCAGGCGCTGCTGGCGGTGATGGCATCGATGTACGCGGTGTTCCACGGGCCCGACGGGCTGAAGGCCATCGCGCAGCGTATTCACCGCAAAACGGTGCGGCTGGCGCGGGGGCTGGAGGAGGCCGGGTTCCGGGTCGATCCGCAGGCATTTTTCGACACGATCACGGTGGATGTCGGACCGCTGCAGGCAGCAGTCATGAAATCCGCGGTGGATGAGGGGATCAATCTGCGGCGTGTGGGCGAAACGCGCGTGGGCATCAGCATGCACGAGCGGTGCCGTCCGGACACAATTGAGGCGGTCTGGCGCGCGTTCGGGATCGTGAAAAAGGACTGTGAGTTCCGGCCCGATTATCGTTTCCCCGAAGAGATGCTGCGCACGTCGGATTACCTGACCCATCCGATTTTTCATATGAACCGAGCTGAGACCGAGATGATGCGTTATATGCGGCGGCTGGCGGACAGGGATCTGGCGCTTGACCGGGCGATGATCCCGCTGGGGTCCTGTACGATGAAGCTGAACTCAGCGGCTGAAATGATGCCTGTCAGCTGGCGCGAGTTTTCGCTGCTGCACCCTTTTGCACCGGCGGATCAGGCCGAGGGCTATGCGGAGCTGATCGCGGATCTGAGCGCCAAGCTCTGTGATATCACCGGTTATGACGCGATTTCCATGCAGCCCAATTCGGGGGCGCAGGGCGAATACGCCGGGCTGCTGACCATTGCCGCGTATCACCGCAGCAACGGGCAGGGACACCGTAACATCTGCCTTATTCCGATGAGCGCGCATGGCACCAACCCCGCTTCTGCGCAGATGGTGGGTTGGAAGGTGGTGCCGGTGAAATCTGCGGAAAACGGCGATATTGATCTGGAGGATTTCCGCGAAAAGGCAGAAATGCACAGCGAAAACCTTGCAGGGTGTATGATCACCTATCCGTCCACCCACGGCGTTTTCGAAGAGACGGTGACGGATGTCACGCGGATCACCCATGAGCACGGCGGTCAGGTCTATATCGACGGGGCCAATATGAACGCGATGGTGGGGTTGTCCCGGCCTGGAGATCTGGGCGGTGATGTAAGCCACCTGAACCTGCACAAGACCTTCTGTATTCCGCATGGCGGTGGCGGGCCCGGCATGGGTCCGATCGGGGTGAAGGAACATCTGGTGCCGCATCTGCCGGGACATGATGAGACGGGTGGCACAGAAGGACCGGTGTCGGCCGCACCCTATGGATCGCCCTCACTGTTGCCCATCAGCTGGGCCTATTGCCTGATGATGGGGGGCGAGGGACTGACACAGGCCACGCGGGTGGCCATTCTGAACGCCAACTACATCGCTAAACGTCTCGAAGGGGCGTTTGACGTGCTCTACAAGGGCCCGACCGGTCGTGTGGCGCATGAATGCATCATCGATGTGCGGCCCTTTGAGCAGAGCGCGGGCGTGACAGTGGAAGATATCGCCAAGCGGCTGATCGATTGCGGGTTTCATGCCCCGACGATGAGCTGGCCTGTTGCCGGCACGCTGATGGTGGAGCCTACCGAAAGTGAGACGCGTGCAGAACTGGACCGGTTCTGCGATGCGATGCTTGCGATCCGTGCCGAGATTGCCGAGATTGAGGCAGGCCGGATGGATGCGGTAAACAACCCGCTCAGGAATGCGCCGCATACCGTTGAGGACCTCGTGAGCGACTGGCATCGCCCCTATTCGCGTGATCAGGGGTGTTTCCCGCCGGGTGCCTTCCGTGTGGACAAATACTGGCCGCCTGTGAACCGTGTGGATAACGTCTATGGCGACAGGCACCTGGTGTGCACATGCCCGCCAATGGAGGAATACGCGGAAGCTGCGGAATAGGGGCGCTGCCCCCGACCCTACGGGTCTCCCCCGGGATATTTCCGCCAGAAGAAACGGGGCGCGCCTTTTACACGCAACCCCGTCAGAAAAGCGGCGCTTCTCCTGGCACGGTCATCGGCGTCCCCGCCTGTACCGCCCTTTCAGGGTAGGGGTTTGTGGTTAATGAAGTGTTTCTTCTGGCGTCAAATATCCCCGCCGGAGGCACTAAGACTTACTCTCTGGCGCGCAGAACCTGTGCCGGCCGTGCCCGCAAAGGCCCATAGGCAAAGGCCATGCCCGCGACCAGCGTGGCCACAATGCCACCGGCGACGATCATCAGGGCCGAGGACCAGATGACCGAATAGTCTGTATCGAGGATAAAGTGGCTGACAGCCCAGCCACCTGCAATTCCTGCGGCGAGTGCCACGAGACCGGCGGCCAGACCGAGGATTGCGGAACGCAGTGCGAAGCTGCTCAGAATGCGGCGCCGGTCTGCGCCAAGCGTACGCAGGACGGCGGCCTCGAATATACGCGCTTGGGTGCCCGCGGCGGCCGCGCCGATCAGCACCAGAAAACCCGTCAGCAGGGTGGCTGCAGCACCATAGGACGTCGCCGCCGCGAGACCGGACAGAACATCCGCCACGCGGTCGATGGCGTCACGTACGCGGATCGCGGTAATGTTGGGGTAGGCGGAGGCAAGGTCCCTCAGAATACGGGCTTCTGCCTCTTCTTCGGCGTAAACTGTCGAGATGAAACTGTGCGGTGCGCCGGCCAGCGCAGATGGGTTCATGGAAAGGATAAAACCGATGCCGGCGGTCGAGAAATCCACCTCGCGGAAGCTGGCAATTGTGCCGGTGATGTCGCGCCCCAGAATATTCACCGTCAGCGTGTCGCCGATGTTGAGCCCCATCTCGGCAGCTTCCTCGGCAGCAAAACTGATCAGCGGTGGACCGGAGTATTCCGAGTCCCACCAGGTTCCTTCCGTCAGGCGTGTGCCCTCTGGCATGGGGCCTGAGTAAGTCACGCCGCGGTCGCCCTGCAGCACCCAGTGATCGCCCGCAACTTCGGCGGCGGGCCGGTCGTTGATCCGGGTGATGATCCCGCGCAGCATCGGTGCGGATTGCACGCGCGCCACGGCCGGGTCGTCTGCCAGGCGCTGACTGTAGCCGTCCATCTGGTCCTTCTGGATGTCGACAAAGAAATAGCTGGGTGCGACGTCCGGCAGGTTGCCGGTGATGGCGTTGCGCAGGTTGCCGTCGATCTGTCCGACGGCGGCCAGGACTGACAGGCCCAGGCCCAGAGACAGCACCACCGGGGTTGCACCCTCGCGCGGGCTGCTGATCGCGGCCAGCGCCCAGCGGAGGACGGGGCGGCCGCGGCTGAACCTGCTGCAGCGGCGCGATATGATGCGGATGAGAACCGCGGCACCCACCAGCAGCACCAGCGCGCCGGCGATCCCACCCGCGGTCCAGAGCGTCAGCCACCAGGTGCCGGAAAAAATCCCCGCGCAGCCAAGCAGCGCTGCCAGCGCAAGAGCGGTGACTGCCAGATAGCGTGGCGCGGGCAACAGTCTGCCCCCGGCCAGAGCGTCACGGAAAAGTGTCGCCGCGCGGACGTCATCTGTCCGGGCGAGAGGCCACAGGGTGAACAGGAATGCCGTCAGCAGCCCATAGACTGCGGCCTCAGCCAGCGGTCCGGGGTATATTGCAAAGGAGGCAGGGATTGGCAGCCGCGCCTCGATCAGCGGCGCCAGCACAATTGGTGCCAGCGCACCGAGCGCCAAACCGATCAGCACACCCAGCAGCGACAGGACACCAATCTGGATGAAATAGGTCATGAAAATCAGACGCCGTTCCGCCCCCAGCGTCCGCAGCGTGGCAATGACGGTCGTTTTGCCCGCAAGATAGGCCCGCACAGCCGAACTGACGCCGACACCACCCACGGCGAGGCCGGACAGCCCGACGAGGATCAGAAAAGCCCCCAGCCTGTCCACGAATTCGGATACGCCCGGCGCGCCATTGCGGGCATCGGTCCAGCGCATTCCGCTGTCTTCGAATTGTGCGCGCGCGTCGGCTTCAAGGGCTTCCAGACCGGCACCCGGCGGCAGGGTCATCCGGTATTTTGTGGAAAAGAGCGTGCCCGGTGCCAGCAGAGCGGAGTTGGCCAGGCTTTCCGTCCGGACAATGGTGCGGGGGCCCAGAGCGAAACCGCCCGCCGCACTGTCGGGTTCGCGTTCGAGGAGCGCGGTGAGCACAAAATCCTGCGTCCCAAGTGCAAAGGTATCACCGGTTTCCAGACCCAGGCGGTCCGCCAGCACCCGCTCCATCACAGCACCGGGCAGATTGTTCTGCAGGCCGATCGCCTGATCAAGGGGGATATCAGGTGACAATTCCACGCTGCCTACCAGCGGATATGCGTCATCCACCGCCTTGATCTGCGTGAGGCCCCGTTCCTCGCCGACCACGGCCATGGAGCGGAAATCTGCGATTTCGGATACCTCTGTGGCAACCTCTGCCATCCAGGCGCGTTCGGCATCGTTGGCGAAACGGTAGGTGAAATCAAGCTCGGCATCGCCCCCCAGCAACGCCGCTCCCTCACGCGCGAGGCCCGCTTCGATGCTGGCGCGGACAGTGCCCACGGCGGCGATGGCTGCAACGCCAAGCGCCAGACAGGCCAGCAGGATGCGGAACCCTTTCAGGCCGCCGCGCAGCTCCCGGCGCGCAAATCTGGTTGCCTGCGCAAGGCTCATTCGGCTGCCTGATCCATCTGCGCGATCCGGCCATCCGCGAGACGGATCACCCGGTCGCAGCGTTCGGCAAGATCACGGGCATGGGTCACCAGCACCGGGGTCGCGCCATGCCGGTCGCGCAGCCCGAAAAGCATATCGATGATTGCGGTCCCGTTGGCACCATCCAGATTGCCCGTCGGTTCGTCCGCCAGCAGGATCGCCGGCCGGGGGCTGCCGCCCGCGCAAGTGCGACGCGCTGCTGTTCGCCGCCGGACATCTGGCCGGGGTAATGGTCAGCCCGGTGGCCGAGGCCCACGTGTTCCAGTTCGGCGGCAGCCTTCTCAAAGGCGTCGCGATCGCCCGCAAGCTCCAGCGGGGTGGCGACATTCTCCAGAGCGGTCATCGTCGGGATCAGGTGAAAAGACTGGAAGACCACACCCATGTGGCTGCGCCTGAACCGCGCCAGGGCGTCTTCGGACATGTTGGTCAGATCGTGACCAAGCGCTTCGACGCTGCCGCCGGTGGCACGCTCCAGCCCGCCCATGAGCATCAGCAGCGAGGACTTGCCCGAGCCCGACGGCCCGACAAGCCCGACGCTCTCGCCTTTTTGAACGGTCAGGCTGATGCCATGCAGGATATCAACGCGTCCCGCATTGCCATCCAGCGACAAAGCCGCATCTTTAAGAGAGAAAATCGGATCAGCCATTCGTGTTCTACCTCTGGGCAGTATACGTGTGGCATATGGAGACTGGATCAGGATGCGCAAGATACTGGTGCTGATTGCAGCGCTCTGGGCGGGCGGCGTGCAGGCCGAAGAGGTCGTGATTGCGGCGCTGGGAGACAGCCTGACGCAAGGGTATGGATTGGCTGAGGCGGATGGTTTCGTACCCCAGCTGCAACGCTGGATCGACGCGCAGGGTGCCGAGGTCCGCCTGATCAACGCAGGCGTTTCGGGCGATACAACGGCGGGCGGTCTCTCCCGCGCGGCCTGGACACTTACGCCGGAAGTGGATGGTATGATCGTGGCACTGGGAGGTAATGATCTGCTGCGCGGCGTCGATCCGGCGGTCAGCCGCGCCAATCTGGATGGTATCCTGGCGGCGGCGGATGATGCGGGCGTGTCGGTGCTGCTGGTGGGGATGCAGGCGCCGGGAAACTTCGGCCCCGCCTACAAAAGGGCGTTTGACGCGATCTATCCGGACCTGGCAGCAGCGCGCGGTACGTTGTATTTCCCTGCATTTTTCCAAGGCCTGTCCGTAGAGGGCGGTGATCCCGCCTCTGTGCAGCAATTTATGCAGCCTGATGGCATTCACCCCAACGCCGAAGGGGTCGCGCGTATCGTGGACGCGATGGGGCCCGCCGTGATGGAGCTTGCCGAAAAAGCAGCTGGCGGCGGCGCATAAAAAAACGGGCGCATGCGGCGCCCGTCCTGTCGTGTTCATGCAGAGGCGGTTCAGGCCAGTGCGAGGTTTCCGGCGCTTTCGCGGCCGTCACGGCCCGCTTCGACGTCGAATGTCACTTTCTGGTTGTCCGCCAGACCGGTCAGGCCTGCGCGCTCAACAGCAGAGATGTGAACGAATACGTCTTTGCCACCACCATCGGGTGCGATGAAGCCGTAGCCTTTTGTAGAGTTAAACCATTTCACGGTGCCAGTAGCCATGTTCCGTGTCTCCCTTAATGTGCCTGCCCGCGGAATGCGGCAGCGTGGCCCGGTAGAATAAGATCGAAGAACTGAGCCGTAGGGAGCAGTGGTCGAAAATTTTTCTCGTCGCGATCCCCATATCTGCGTCTGAGGCAATAAAATCAAGTGAAATTAATGTAACTGCCTCATTCAGAAGGCGCCAGGCGATTTCCCGCGCACCGGGCATTGCCTGAAAAACAGTCATCTTTCAGGCAAGCCGGCCTTAAAATATTTTTACCAGTTGATAAAAAAATGAATCCGTGAGAGCGTTTTCCAAAGACAGCTCAGCAGGGATCGTTTATGCCACAGAACGCTTTCACGCCAGGTATCGTCGCCGGTCGACTTGATGCCGCGGATTATGACACCGGGTTTTCGGATCTGCATCCGTCCCTTGATCCGCACGAGGCGCTGGTCGCCGCGGACCGGTGCTATTTCTGCCATGATGCGCCCTGCATCACGGCCTGTCCGACGGACATCGATATTCCGCTCTTTATCCGCCAGATTGCCACCGGCACGCCGGACGCTGCGGCGAAAACCATTCTCAGCCAGAACATCATGGGCGGCATGTGCGCACGTGTCTGTCCCACGGAACAGCTCTGCGAAGAGGCCTGTGTGCGTGAGGCGGCCGAGGGCAAGCCGGTACTGATCGGGCAGCTACAGCGATATGCAACCGACCACCTGCAGGGCCAGGGGGTGCATCCTTTCTCCCGTGCTGCGGTCACTGGTAAAACAGTGGCCGTGGTGGGAGCGGGGCCAGCAGGTCTGTCCTGTGCGCACCGGCTGGCGATGCATGGTCATGACGTGGTCGTCTTCGATGCGCGCCCGCGTGCGGGCGGCCTGAATGAATACGGGATCGCAACCTATAAAACGGTGGACGGGTTCGCACAGGCCGAGGTGGACTGGCTGCTGCAGATCGGCGGGATCGAAATCCGCACCGGGCAGGCGCTGGGTAAGGATATAGCGCTTGATCAGCTGCGTGCGGATTATGATGCGGTGTTCCTTGGCATGGGGCTTGGGGGCGTTAACGCGCTGGGTCTGGATGGCGATGGCAAAGACGGCGTGCTGGATGCGGTGGATTTTATCGCGGATCTGCGGCAGGCCTCTGATGTGGCGGACGTTCCGGTGGGCCGGGATGTGGTTGTGATCGGCGGCGGTATGACGGCTGTGGATGCAGCGGTGCAGGCGAAGCTGCTGGGCGCACTGAATGTGACGCTGGTCTATCGTCGTGGCCGCGACCGGATGAACGCCAGCGTTTTTGAACAGGATCTGGCCGCCAGTAAGGGTGTGCGGATCGTCACCCATGCGGTGCCAAAAGCCATCCACGGCAATGGTGCCGTGCGGGAGATCGAATTCGATTACGTCGACGATTCGATGTCGCCCACTGGCGAGACGCTGCGCCTCGCCGCAGACCAGGTGTTCCGCGCGATCGGTCAGACGTTGCAGGGCGATGGGCTGCCGGAACTCGATGGTCGCAAGATCGGCGTCGACGCGCAGGGAAGGACATCAGTGGATGGTGTCTGGGCCGGGGGCGACTGCGCCGCCGGTGGCGACGACCTGACCGTGACGGCGGTGGCCGAAGGCCGCGATGCCGCGATGGATATTCATGCAAAACTGATGGCCTGAGCGCCCGGCTGACGGAGGAAGAACATGGCTGATCTGACAAGCGATTTTATCGGGATCAAATCCCCCAACCCGTTCTGGCTGGCATCTGCCCCGCCAACGGACAAGGAATACAACGTGCGCCGGGCCTTTGAGGCCGGATGGGGTGGCGTTGTCTGGAAAACACTGGGCTCCGAAGGCCCGCCCGTGGTCAACGTGAACGGCCCGCGCTATGGCGCGGTTTACGGGGCAGACCGGCGGCTGCTGGGGCTCAACAACATCGAACTGATCACCGACCGGGATCTCTATACCAACCTGGAGGAGATCAAACGGGTCAAGGCGGATTACCCGGACCGCGCGATCATCGTATCGCTGATGGTGCCCTGCGAGGAAGGGGCACGGAAGGCGATCCTGCCGCTGGTCGAGGAGACCGGCGCCGACGGGATCGAGCTGAACTTCGGCTGCCCGCACGGGATGAGCGAACGGGGCATGGGGGCCGCTGTGGGTCAGGTGCCTGAGTACATCGAAATGGTCACCCGCTGGTGCAAGCAGTACTATTCAAAGCCGGTGATCGTGAAACTGACGCCGAACATCACGGACATCCGAAAACCGGCGGCGGCGGCCAAAGCCGGCGGTGCCGATGCGGTCAGCCTGATCAACACGATCAACTCGATCACCTCAGTGAACCTGGACACGATGTCGCCGGAGCCGTCGATTGACGGCAAGGGGTCCCATGGCGGCTATTGCGGCCCCGCGGTGAAACCGATTGCCATGTCCATGGTGTCGGAAATTGCGCGTGACCCAGGGCTGCAGGGGCTGCCGATTTCGGGCATTGGCGGGGTCACGACCTGGCGCGACGCGGCAGAGTTCATGACGCTGGGCGCGGGCAACGTGCAGGTCTGCACGGCGGCGATGACCTATGGGTTCAAAATCGTCGAAGAGATGATTTCCGGCCTGAGCGAATACCTCGACAGCAAAGGTATGGCATCGATTGGTGATCTTGTCGGGCGCGCGGTGCCGAACGTGACCGATTGGCAGTACCTCAACCTGAATTACATCGCCAAGGCGAAGATCAATCAGGATCTGTGCATTTCCTGTGGCCGCTGTTTTGCGGCCTGCGAGGATACCTCGCACCAGGCGATTGCGATGTCAGACGACCGCACGTTCAGCGTCATCGACGAGGAATGCGTGGCATGCAACCTCTGCGTCAATGTCTGCCCGGTTGAAGACTGTATCACCATGGAGGCTATGACGCCCGGCGCCGTCGATCCCAGAACAGGACAGACGGTTCAGGAAGACTATGCCAACTGGACAACACATCCGAATAACCCGGCGGCGAACGCAGCCGAGTAAACAGCGGATCAGGGCTCGTCGCGTTCCAGAATGGGCGCGGTCGGCAGCGGGTTCGGCATGACGTACTCCGGCTCGGCAGCTGCTGCCGCCTCTTCCTTTGCCTCGGCGGCGCGTGCTGCTGCACGGTCGGCCGCGCGGGCCTCCTCAGCGGCGCGTGCCTCTGCCTGCTGGCGGGCACTGGCGTTCGAGGAACTCGGCCGCTGCATCCGTGCTGGTCTGCGCCTCCACAACCGATTCCGGTGTGGCGTCTGACGTCTGGTTTTCATCCCGCTGGCGCGCCAGCAGGGATTCCAGATAAGCACCCCCGTACCGCTGCTGTTGCCTGCACCATATCCGGCCTGGTCCGACGATGTGCCGGTCTCACGCCCGGCGCCGGACTGCGACACGGGCTGTGCCGATGCGAGCGCACCTGCACCCTCCGGGCCAGGCCCCGGTGCGGGCTGCGGCGCATAGGGATTAATCAGTGAAACTGCTGTCATTTCATACTCCGATCATCGCATTTACTCGATGCCTCCACCGCAAATCATTAAACGGGAGTAAACACTACGGAGAAGTTAATGAACGCCGGTCATGTGAAATGTTGGTTAATATCCGTCAGGGTTTGAGCAGTCTGGTAAACAGCGCGGTGAGGTATTCCTGTGCGCCGGACTGCGATGCCGGGTCGTCGCGCAACAGCACCTGCACCTGAGCTGCAAAATCCGCGTAGTGCTGCGTCGTGGCCCAGATCGAAAAAATCAGGTGCCTCGGGTCAACACGGGTCAGGTGGCCCGCGTCCATCCAGGCCCCGATAACAGCGCATTTTTCGTCGAAAAGGGGCTGCAGACCGGCCTGCAGATGCGGTGCCATGCGGGGGGCCCCCTGCAGGATCTCACCGGCAAAGAGGCGGCTTTCGCGGGGGAATTCATGCGCCATATCGAGCTTGCGGTGCACGTAGTTCAGGATTTCGTCAAGCGGATCACCGGCAGGATCAAGAGTTACCAAAGGATCAAGCCATGTTTCCATTAACTGGTTCAGCAGGGTGATATGGATCTCTTCCTTACCCTCGAAATAGTAAAGAATGTTCGGCTTGCTTAACCCCGCGCTCTCGGCGATCTGATCCAGCGTCGCGCCGCGATAGCCGTGCTGCGAAAATACATCGAGTGCTGCATCCAGAATACGGCGTCTGTTGCGCATCTGAATGCGGCTTGTCTTTTTCTCTGTGGTCCCGCCCAATGCGTCCTCCCTGTCCGGGGACGCCGCAAAAAAGTGCAGCTGACCCGCTGTCTTCAGCATCACAGCATCGCTGGCCGAAAGGAAGTCTTGACTTGATCCATCCCAGCCGCAATCGTGCCTTTACCAAATGGTAAAATTTGTTGCCGGCCAGAACAACCCTCAGGAAGGATCCAGCCATGCAGGCGCCAGGTCAGAACCTCAAGATCAACCCCGACAGGCTCTGGGACAGCCTGATGGACATGGCGCAGATCGGACCGGGCGTGGCCGGTGGTAACAACCGCCAGACCCTGACGGACGAGGATGGTGAAGGTCGTGCGCTGTTCCAGCGCTGGTGCGAGGCGGCGGGCTGTACCATGGGGCTTGATCAGATGGGCAATATGTTTGCCATGCGCGAGGGCGCTGATCCTGATGCGCTGCCGGTCTATGTGGGCAGCCATCTGGATACGCAGCCCACGGGGGGCAAATATGACGGCATCCTCGGCGTTCTGGGCGGGCTGGAGATCATCCGCACGCTGAACGATCTGAACATCCGCACGAAGCATCCGATTGTGGTGACGAATTTCACCAACGAAGAAGGCACGCGGTATGCGCCCGCGATGCTGTCGTCGGGCGTGTTTGCGGGTATCCACACGCAGGACTGGGCCTATGCACGCGAGGATGCAGAGGGCAAGACGTTCGGGGATGAACTGAAACGCATCGGCTGGCGCGGAGAGGAAGAGGTGGGCGCGCGGAAGATGCACGCCTTCTTTGAGCTGCACATCGAACAGGGACCGATCCTGGAGGTCGAGGGCAAGGACATCGGTGTCGTGACCCACGGTCAGGGGCTGTCCTGGACGCAGGTGACGGTCACGGGCAAGGACAGCCACACCGGCTCGACCCCGATGCCGATGCGCAGGAACGCCGGGCTCGGCATGGCACGAATCCTGGACAAGGTGGACGAGATCGCCTGGTCGCACAAACCTCATGCGGTGGGCGCGGCAGGTCATATCGATGTCTATCCGAACTCGCGCAATGTGATCCCGGGGAAGGTGGTCTTTACCGTCGACTTCCGCTCACCGGAACTGAGCGTGATCGAGGATATGGAAGCCCGGCTGCGGGTCGAGGCGCAGAAAATCTGTGATGAGATGGGGCTGGAGGTCGCTTTTGAGAAGGTCGGCGGATTTGACCCCGTGGCCTTTGACGAGGGCTGTGTGACGGCAGTGCGCAATGCCGCCGAGCGGCTGGGGTACAGTCACATGAACCTGATTTCGGGCGCGGGGCATGATGCCTGCTGGATAAACCGCGTGGCCCCCACGGCGATGGTCATGTGCCCCTGTGTTGATGGTCTGAGCCACAATGAGGCGGAAGAGATTTCGAAGGAATGGGCTATGGCGGGGGCGGATGTTCTGCTGCATGCTGTGGTGGAAACGGCGGAGATCGTCGGGTGATTGACGCCGGCCTGTCGGTGGCTGAGCGGATCACGGCGCTGATTATGGCGGAGCTGGCGGAGGCTGAAGCAAGCAGCGATGTGGTGCTGCAAAGGGTTGCCGGCGAAATGCGCCGTGTGCTGCGGCCACCGAAAGAGGTTACGGTGAACTTTTCCGGCGGTCTGACGCAGAAATGCTGGTCGGTCACGCGGGGAGACGGTGATTACCGGGTCGTCTATCTGCCGGTGGCCGGGTATTTTGCGCTGGTTGTCGAAAGCGATTTCGGGCCGCTGGATATTGGTGTGCATGGGTCTGCACTGGGGTGTTTTTCGTCGGTTTGAGGAGGGCTCTGCCCTCGGCCTGCGGCCTCACCCGGGATATTTACAGGCCAGAAGAAACTGGCCGCTGAGATGGGAGAGATGTGATGAGCAAGGTGATCAAAGGCGGGCTGGTCTGCACGGCGGACCGGACGTGGGAAGCGGATGTTCTGATCGAGGGCGAGACCATCGCACAGATCGGCGAGAATCTGTCGGGTGATGAATATATTGATGCGGAAGGCGCCTATGTGATCCCGGGCGGGATTGACCCGCATACGCATCTGGAGATGCCGTTCATGGGGACCACGGCGGCGGAGACCTTTGAGAGTGGTACCTGGGCTGCGGCTGCGGGCGGCACGACGATGGTTGTGGATTTCTGTCTGCCTGGGGCTGACGGGTCGATCAGGAACGCGATCAACGAGTGGCACCGCAAGTCGGCGCCGCAGATCTGTTCCGATGTCGGCTATCACATGGCGATCACTGGCTGGAATGAGAATGTCTTTGAAGAGATGAAGGACGCCGTGGATATGGGCGTGAATTCCTTCAAGCATTTCATGGCCTACAAAGGCGCGCTGATGGTGGAGGATGATGAGATGTTCGCCTCTTTCCAGCGCTGTGCGGAGCTGGGTGCGCTGCCGATGGTGCATGCGGAGAACGGTGATCTGGTTGCGGCCCTGCAGGAGAAGTATTTCAACGAGGGGATCACCGGACCGGAGGGCCATGCCTATTCGCGTCCGCCGGAGGTTGAAGGTGAGGCGGCCAACAGGGCCATCACGATCGCCGATGCCGCGGGCACGCCGCTTTATATTGTGCATGTGTCCTGCGAGCAGGCGCATGAGGCGATCCGGCGCGCGCGTCAGAAGGGGATGCGGGTTTATGGTGAGCCGCTCATTCAGTTCCTGACGCTGGATGAAAGCGAGTATTTCAACAAGGACTGGGACCATGCCGCACGCCGCGTGATGTCGCCGCCGTTCCGCAGCAAGGACCATCAGGATCTCGCTTTGGGCCGGGTTGCAGGCGGGATCGCTGCAGGTGGTGGCAACAGACCACGCAGCCTTTAATACAGAGCAGAAGCGTGCAGGCCGCGACGATTTCCGGATTATCCCCAACGGGTCCAACGGGCTGGAGGAGCGTCTGGCGGTGCTGTGGACCGAAGGGGTCGAGACCGGGCGTCTGACCCCCAATGAGTTTGTCGCGGCGACTTCGACCAATGTGGCGAAGATCCTGAACATCTATCCACGCAAGGGTGCGCTGGTGGAAGGCGCGGATGCGGATATCGTGGTATGGGATCCCAAGATCACCAAGACGATCAGCCCCGCGAACCACCATTCGGTGCTGGATTACAATGTGTTTGAAGGGTTCGAGGTGAAGGCGCAGAGCCGGTACACGCTGAACCGCGGCGAAGTGATCTGGGCCTGGGGGCAGAATTCGCAGCCCAACCCGGGGCGCGGGCGGTTCATTCCGCGGCCGGCGTTCTCGTCGGCGTCCAAGGCGCTGAGCAAGTGGAAAGAGCTGAATGCGCCGAAGATGATCCATCGCGATCCGCTGAACATCCCGGCGGGGATCTGAGGGCAGAAATGGAGCTCACCAAAGAAAACCGTCTGGCGCGGGTAAGCTTTACCGGTGGCATAATCGGTGCTGTTGCAGGCAGCGAGTTCGGACGACTGGAAAAGGTTGTTTCGGTTCACAATGCCGAAGGTTGGAATGTGGCCGAAATTGTGCCTGAAAGCCGGAACCTGATTGTGTGGATCCTGCGGCTGCTGTTGCTCATCGTCACGTTGGGATTGTGGACAATATCGACCGGGTACATTGTGATCTTTGAAAGGCCGTCCGACGGCATACGGCGCGACAAGGGAATACCCACAGCTGCAGGTGCCATGCGTCGGGAGCCGAAGCTGTCATCAGGTGGGAAAACGTTATGACCAGTGTAATCAGTGCCAGTCATCTGGATCTGACGTTTCGGACCAATGACGGGCCGGTGCATGCGCTGAAAGACGTCAGTCTGGAGATTGGCAAGGGCGAGTTTGTCAGTTTCATCGGGCCGTCGGGCTGTGGCAAGACGACCTTTCTGCGCTGTATGGCGGATCTGGAGCACCCCACGGGCGGGGCGATCACCGTCAATGGTGTCTCGCCCGAAGAGGCGCGTATGGCGCGGGCCTATGGCTATGTGTTTCAGGCCGCGGGGCTCTACCCGTGGCGGACCATTGGCGGGAACATCCGGCTGCCGCTGGAGATCATGGGGTATGACCGGGCGGATATGGATGCGCGGGTGGCGCGGGTTCTGGATCTGGTGGAGCTGTCCGGCTTTGAGAAGAAGTTCCCCTGGCAGCTGTCGGGCGGTATGCAGCAGCGGGCGTCGATCGCTCGCGCGCTGGCCTTTGATGCGGATATTCTGCTGATGGATGAGCCCTTTGGTGCGCTGGATGAGATCGTGCGGGATCATCTGAATGAGCAGTTGCTGCATCTGTGGGCGCGCACCGAAAAGACCATTGCCTTTGTGACCCATTCGATCCCGGAGGCGGTCTATCTGAGCACGAAGATCGTGGTGATGAGCCCGCGTCCGGGGCGGATCACGGATGTGATTGAGAGCCCGCTGCCGAAAGAACGGCCGCTGGATATCCGCGACACGCCGGCGTTTCTGGAAGTGGCGCATCGGGTGCGTGAAGGGTTGCGCGCGGGGCATATTGATGACTGACGGGGTGTTTGTGGCAGGCCGGCCCTCCGGGGGGATATTTCTGGCCAGAAGAAGCGGAGGGCTGTGCGGTGAGGCATGCGGTGAGGCTTGTCGCGATAATTCTTCTTCTGTTGCTCGCAGCTTTGGCAGCGCTCGTGTTCGCGGCAGCAGGGAGCGACTATTGGTTCAGGGGTTGTCTGGAGTGGGAAGCAAATCAGTGCTCAGATGCGAGGGTAACGATGTGGATGATGGCAGCCACATTGGCCGCAGCTCTTTTCATGGCATTCTGGTTTTGGAAGCGGAGGGCGGTTCGTGCGTAGTTTCTTCCCGGTTCTGACGGTTGTCACGGGCATTTTCCTGATCTGGTATGTCGCGGCGGTCTGGCTGAATGCGCCCTGGGCCTATGACAAGGCGACACGGTCGGGCGAGGTGCTGACCACGCAGACGCTGGTGGCGGACACCTGGAGCCAGGAAAAGCCGAAGCTGCCCGCGCCGCACCAGGTGGGCGCGGAAATCTGGAAAACCACGGTGGAGAAGAAGATCACGTCCAAGCGGTCGCTGATCTATCATTCCTGGGTGACGCTGAGTGCGACGCTGCTGGGGTTTGGTCTGGGCACCGCGCTGGGGATCGCGCTGGCGGTGGGCATTGTTTACAACCGCACGATGGATATGAGCGTCATGCCCTGGGTGATTGCCAGTCAGACGATTCCCATTCTGGCGATTGCACCGATGATCATTGTGGTGCTGAACGCGGTTGGAATTTCGGGGCTGCTGCCCAAGGCGATGATTTCGATGTATCTGTCGTTCTTCCCGGTGGTTGTGGGCATGGTGAAGGGTCTGCGCAGTCCGGATGCAATGCAGCTGGATCAGATGCGCACGTGGAATGCGAGCGCGTCTCAGACGTTCTGGCGGCTGCGGCTGCCCTCTTCGATGCCGTACCTTTTCACCTCGCTGAAGATTGCCATGGCGGCTTCTCTGGTGGGTGCGATTGTGGGTGAGCTGCCGACCGGCGCTGTGGCGGGGCTGGGCGCGCGGCTGCTGGCGGGCAGCTACTACGGGCAGACGATCCAGATCTGGTCGGCGCTGCTGATGGCGGCGGCACTGGCGGCGCTGCTGGTGGGGATCATCGGGCTCATCCAGCGGGTCACACTGCGCCGCATGGGGATGGCGTAATGGGCTGGCTGGTCTTTGCCTTTGGCGCCTGGGCACTTGGCTGGTGGGCGAACACGCGGCTGGCGGCTCTGCCCCGCACGCGGGCCACGTCCCTCGCAGTGCCGTTCCTGTTCGGGCTGACGCTGATCGCGATCTGGGAAGGTATCGTGCGCGGGTTCGGTATCAGTCCGGTGTTGCTGCCGGCCCCGACGGCGATTGCAACGACCTTTGCGGCCTCAACCGCGATCCTGTGGGAGGACTTCGTCCAGACAGTGATCAAGGGCGCGTTGAGCGGGTATGTCATCGGCTGTGGCTCCGCGTTTCTGATGGCGATCCTGGTGGACCGCTTTGATTTTCTGCGGCGCGGCCTGCTGCCGGTGGGCAACTTTGTGGCCGCACTGCCGGTGATCGGGATGGCGCCCATTCTGGTGATGTGGTTCGGGTTCGACTGGCAGTCCAAGGCGGCGGTGGTCGTTGTGATGGTGTTCTTCCCGATGCTGGTGAACGCCGTTCAGGGGCTGAGCGACAGTTCGCCCATGCAGCGTGATCTGATGCGCACCTATGCGGCGGGCTACTGGACCACGCTGCTGAAACTGCGCCTGCCGGCGGCCATGCCGTTTATCTTCAACGGGCTGAAAATCGCGAGCACGCTGGCGCTGATCGGCGCTATTGTTGCTGAATTTTTCGGCTCTCCCATTCGTGGGATGGGGTTCCGGATATCTACGTCCGTGGGTCAGCTTGCGCTTGATCTGGTGTGGGCGGAGATTGTGGTCGCGGCGATTGCCGGATCGGCGTTTTATGGCATTATTGCGCTGACGGAGCGCGTTGTGACGTTCTGGCATCCGTCCCAGCGACACTGACAAAACCAAAAACAAAACGACCAACAAAGGAGAGTATGATGAAAACCATAACAAGCATTACCGCAGCAGCGGCGCTGGGGCTCTGGGGCGCTGCGGCTCAGGCGGCTGATGATCTGACGCTGCAGCTCAAGTGGGTCACCCAGGCGCAGTTCGCCGGATATTATGTGGCGCTGGACAAGGGCTTTTACGAAGAAGAAGACCTGAACGTCACCATCAAGCCTGGCGGGCCGGATATTGCGCCCACGCAGGTGCTGGCCGGTGGCGGTGCTGATGTAACCGTGGAATGGATGCCGGCCGCACTGGCCGCGCGCGAAAAGGGCCTCGGCATGGTCAACATCGCGCAGCCTTTCAAATCCTCGGGCATGATGCTGACCTGCCGCAAGGATGCCGGTGTTACGAGCACGGAGGATTTCGCGGGCAAGACGCTGGGGGTCTGGTTCTTTGGCAACGAATTCCCGTTCCTGAGCTGGATGAGCAAGCTCGAAATTCCGACCGATGGCAGCGATAATGGTGTGACGGTCCTCAAGCAGGGCTTCAACGTTGATCCGCTGCTGCAGGGGCAGGCGGCCTGTGTGTCGACCATGACCTACAACGAATACTGGCAGGTGATTGATGCGGGTCTTACACCCGATGACCTGACCGTTTTCAAGTATGAGGATCAGGGTGTTGCGACGCTGGAAGATGGTCTTTACGCGCTGGAGGAAAACCTCGCCGATCCGGCCTTTGAGGACAAGATGGTTCGCTTTGTGCGTGCTTCGATGAAAGGCTGGAAATACGCCGAGGCGAACCCGGATGAGGCGGCAGAGATTGTGCTCGACAACGATGCCAGCGGTGCACAGACCGAAAAGCACCAGAAGCGCATGATGGGCGAGATTGCCAAACTGACAGCGGGCAGCAACGGCACGCTGGACCCGGCAGACTATGAGCGCACGGTGGCCTCGCTGCTGTCCGGCGGGTCGGACCCGGTGATTTCCAAAGCGCCCGAGGGTGCCTGGACACACGCGATCACCGACAAAGCGCTGAACTGAGCAGTCTGAGCTGAATTCTGCGGAAGGCCGGCCTTTGTGCCGGCCTTTTTTGCGTCTTTTGCACTGGACTTTAAGCAATCTGACCCCATCTGGACTCGCAGCCAAGGGAGTTTGAGGAAGATTATGAGCAATATGGAAAATCTGGAGAGCCAGTTGACCGAAAAAGAGCGTCAGGCACGTATCTATGATCAGGCTGTGGAATCCATCCGGGCGCAGCAGGTCCGCCGGTCTGCACGTGGCTATGCGGTGATTTCCAGTGCGATGAATTATGGCGAAGGCGCGCTTGGTGATGGTGCTTTCGGCCGGATCAGCCAGGGGGCAAAGATGTTCTGCATCCTGTTTGCCATGCTGGTCCCGAGCCTTCTGGTCTGGCGCGTTCTGCTCTGAACGCCGCCACAGGGTGAATACAGAAAACGCCGCAGCGGTCTGCGGCGTTTCTCTTTTTCAGGCAGGCAGGTTGCCGGTTATTCTGCGGGGATGCCGCGGGAGTTTCCGGCGGGCATGCGCACGGGCTGGACCCGGGGTTCCGCTCGGGACGAACCGAAGCGTGATGCGACCATGCCAAGGCAGATCAGGGATGTCGTGGTGCCGATCCCGACCATCAGATACATCGACAGCGCGGCGATGAACCCGGCGTCCGAAAAGAGCAGCATTCCGGCGAAGGAAAAGAAGCCAAATACGCCACCTAAAAGAGCAGCCATCGTCGCCATAAACCACCTGCGATACTTGTTGAAAAGAGTGCACAGGGGACTGTTGGCCTGTGGCGGAAATGTGGCAGGTTTCCGGCCGGATCGTCACAAAGCGGCCGCGTGGCGCCGCTGTGTCGGGCCGGCGGCAGGGAGTTTGTTAGAAAACAACGCGCTGGCGGCCGCGCCATTCGGTAAAATTCGAAGCATATGTGACCCAGGTCACAGAAGCTGCGGCTGGATCGTGGTTAACTGTTGGTGTCCATGGATGCGAATACTCCCGTATTCCGGCTTTTTGTGCCTGGTGACGCAAAAAGGGGACAGACCGACGGCAGTCGCGCGTACCTCTTCCTGCGCCCGACTGATTATCTGGCGGGCCGGTCTTTGTGCCGGCCCGTTTTTTTGCCAGCGGCCCCGCAGGTCAGCCTTTGCGCAGGCGCCGCATGACACCTAGGCCAACCAGTCCGCTCACCAGCAACAGAATACCTGCAGGCAGGGGCACGGCCGAAACGGAAACGGTGTCAATCAGCCCGCCCTGTTCGTCCGCGCGGCCACGGGCGCTGAACAACAGCAGCGCATTGTCGTGGTCTTCGCTCACCGAAAAGCGGTGCACGATCTCTGTCCAGCCGTTCTCAACGCGGCCGCTGAGCGTGCTGGGGTGCACCAGAAGCTCGTCAAACAGCGGTGTGCCGCCGGGCAGCGTATCCCAGAGGCTGACGGCGATCCGGTTGCTGTCCTGGCTGGAACGGCCGGGGCGCTTCATGTACCAGAAGGTCAGGTCCCATGTGCCCGCCGTCAGCGCGATTTCCTGCGACATGTTGCTGTTGGAGCCCTTCCCGGCACCCCGTTCGCTGTCGAGCTCGATATAGTGGGAACCGGAATGTGCAGTCACACCCCGCAGGGTGCGGTCAGAATGCACCTCGATCCCGTTGCCCTGCTGAGGGGCGTTGGCCCAGCCGCCCGGCAGGCTGTCGTAGACATCCCAGGAAGCGCGGCCGGTGTTGCCGTTCAGGCTGTTGAGCGCATCGCCGTCGGACCCGCCGACTGTGACGCCTGTACGCCCGTCAACGGTCTCAAAATCACCGTTCATAACGATGGTTGCGGCCCCGGCGGCCGAGGCCATGGCTGTGACAGCCGCAGCAAACAAAACAGAACGCATCATGTCCGAAACCCCTTTACATCCAGCGGTGAGCCTGCTCCGGGGTGCCCGCCGTGCGGACAGATCCGGAGCGCTTCACTGTGATGGTATGTATGGGGGAGGCGGTGTTTTCGTCAGGGGGAAAGGCCGCAGCAGTTCCCCCTGGTCCTACCCCGCTTGCAGGTCCAGCCGGGTCACGCGGCGCGCGCCATTGTCCAGCAGTTCCAGCACAGCCACCTCGCCGTATTCCTGCGGGGCCGACCCCGGGCCGCCCAGTTCGTCCCAGATGCTGCGCAGGTTGCCCTTGTTGCCGATCCAGATCACCGTGCCTTCGGGGAAGTCACGTGTCATCCGTGCTGCGGCCAGTTCCTTGGGCACGATCGTGACATCGAGGCCCGTTGCTTCGGACAGCGGGGCGGCCGTTTCCAGGTTGCGCGCAATATCCGGGCTGTAGATCGCATCAAGCGGGTAGTCTTCGAGCAGTGCCGGCATTGCGGCTGCGCGGGCAAGGCCTGTGCTGTTCAGGACTTCTCCTGCGCGGTCTGCGTGCCGGACCATGATGACGGTTGTGCGTGCGCCCGCCGGTATGCCCTGTGAGGCACAGGCGGCAAGAGCGAACGGTGCTGCGGCGAGAAAGAGGCGTCGTGTAATCATACCTCAGACTGGGCCGCAACGGCGCATAAATCAAGAGGCATCGGGGGTGGCCTCCGACCCGCGGAGATGGCAGTGTCCCCGCGGGGATCGACAGGAGAAAACGCGTGCAGGAGACACTGATGACCGGCGTGCTCATGGGGCTGGTAGCGACTCTGGCGCTGGACCTCTGGGCGCTTTTGCTGGCCCGCGTGGCGGGTATTCCCGCGACCAACTGGGGCATGGTGGGACGCTGGGTGGCGCATATTCCGCGGGGTGTCGTGTTCCACGATGACATCGGGGCCGCGGGTGAAATTGCGGGTGAAAAGCCGCTGGGCTGGGCGTTTCACTACGTCGTTGGCGTGGTGTATGGCGTGGCGCTGGCGCTGATCATGGGGCCCGCCTGGCTGGCGGCACCGACGTTGCTGCCGGCATGGGTGTTCTCGATCCTGATGCTGGGGTTCGGGTGGTTTCTGCTGCAGCCCGGGCTGGGCGTGGGCGTCGCGGCATCGAAAACGCCGAACCCCATGAAAGCAAGGGCGCTGGGCCTGATTGCGCATACGGTTTTCGGGATCGGCCTGTGGGCGGGCGCGGTGATCTGAACCCGTTCCGGGGCCATCGGTATCACGTCGGTTTAACGTCGGTATAACGTCGGTGCGCTGCGCGCGGTGCGGTCAGGAGATCGTAAGACCGGTGCGGCAGGATACGCGCCGCGCTGACCTGCCCCGGCCCCGGCATCCGGTCGCATCGGGGGACAATGGGCCCCCGGGGTCAGGCGCGCACCACGATCTGACAGGAGCCCGCACCATGGCCAGTATGACAAAATCCGAAAAGCTCGCCCGCCAGCGGCTGATCTATCACCTGTGGCGCGCGGATGCGGATGAGCTGCCGCTGGCGCGGCTGCGCGAAGAGGTGCCCGAGGCCTGGCACATGATCGAGGCGGACATCGACTGCTATGAGCCTAAGGTGAAGGTCTCGCTCTATCTCGATCAGTCGGTGGCAAAGATGTTCCGCGCGATGGGCAAAGGCTATCAGCTGCGCATCAACCGCATCCTGAACACCTGGCTTGCGCTGAAAATGGCGGGGCTGATGGAAGAGGATACCGCCCTGGCCAACCGGCGCGGACGGGTCCTGGCCGAAGAGCAGGAGACGGGGCGGCGCCCGGGATGGGGCGAGGGGGTTGAGTATTGAAGGGGCTGGGCGCCTCAGGTCAAAGGACTGAGCGTCCGCCCGGGTGGGTGCGGAACGCGCCCGCGTCTCACCAAAGGTGAGCCGTATACTGGCGCGCGGAAAACGCGCGACGGGCGGGCGGACGCGTGCCAGCCGTTTGCACAACAGGCGGCGGGGAGGTCAATACTGTCAAAGCCGGGAGAGTACCCGGATTGTTGAATTGGCCGTTGGCGGTAGTGTTTTTAGTCGGGTACTTGAACACTCTGAACGAGCTGTGCGTTACGCTCGCGGAATTTTCTTCGGCTATCGTTGCGAATGATACTTTGTCAACAGATCCGAATTTCCGAGTATCATTTCTTCCCATTCTTGATGGTCCGGATAACCATGTGCAATGATCATTCGATACCCATGTTCAATCAAGGTAACATATTCATTAAAATACATCTGCCCCGCAGGCGGGCTTAACGCATCCAGTTTTTCGCGCAACGCTTTGGAACGTCCCTCATGAGCTATCTTGCTTCGATAGCTATAGAACTTACCCAGCTTTCGGAAAATGTTCTGACGTTTCTCGAAAGATCGGCCGAGAAGGTATGCCGCACGCAATCGAAACGTCATACTTAACTGGCCAGTTGAACCAACACCGCGTAGAAAAAGAATTTCTGCAGCAATCGCAAGGTTCAGAAATTTTTCTTCCCAACTTTTGCTGAATTTTGCTTTTTCTACGTATCCGCAACCAGACAAAATACTGGCTTTTTCTTTTTGCGGCAGCTTTTCCAAAAAGTCAGATAAGGAAGCAAGCATGCCAACATGACTATCGATCGGCCCATTTTGGTACAAGTTGGCAGCGCCGAGCGCGCCGAGCGCTGAGGTGTCTTCACGGTAGCTAAACGAGCTACCAGTGGTGAAAAACGGCTCATCAAACGATGTAGTGTGTTCTATGTAAGCCTCAGAAGCGGCACAACCGGGCAAAATATTCGTTAGCAGAACGATGCTTCGCAGTCTTGAAGTGATTTCGTCTTCAAATGGTCCTCCGAAAGCCCACGCGTCCGGAAAAGGTTTTTGAATCCAGGGCGACTCGTACTCGATAGCGATTCGCAAATTTGGCGCGCTCGCGTATGAAGGCGCAGCCGTTGTTCCGGACTCGGCAGCCTGCTGCTTCATTCTGACAGTGACCGGGTCAGTTTCATTGTAGCTGGCGTTCGCTATCCAACAATTCGGCGTAATCGCCAGTCTTTTCACAGATGGAGCACTGCCTCTGCAAACCGCCGATGCCGTAGCTTTGAGGGATTTCGCTCGCACACATGCAAGCATTCTGTCAATAAGCTCCGTGCTGTTGGTTTCTGACAAATGGTGTTTATACCATTCTACGAATTGATCACCTGTAACGGTTGCGCGACTTGGTCCGGTTATAACACACCCAGTAAACTCAGTGATTTCGTTGGGAAGTGTCACCGCACAAACTTCTTATGCTTCATCCGGGTCGGCTCGACGTCCCCCAACCGCCGCTTCTTATCCTCCTCATAATCCTCGAAGTTGCCCTCGAACCACTCAACGTGCGCTTCGCCTTCGAAGGCCAGGATGTGGGTACAAATCCTATCCAGGAAAAAGCGGTCGTGGCTGATGACCACGGCGCAACCGGCGAAGTCCACCAGGGCGTCTTCCAGCGCGCGCAGGGTTTCGACGTCCAGATCGTTGGTCGGCTCATCAAGCAGCAGCACGTTGCCGCCCGATTTCAGCAGGCGCGCCATGTGCACGCGGTTGCGTTCACCGCCTGAGAGGAGGCCGACCTTTTTCTGCTGGTCGCCGCCCTTGAAGTTGAAGGACGAGCAATAGGCGCGGGAGTTGACCTCGGCGTCACCGAGCTGAATGAGTTCGGCCCCGCCCGAGATGGCTTCCCACACGGTTTCATCGGCACCCAGATCATCGCGGGACTGGTCGACATAGGATAGATCGACGGTGTCGCCCATTTCGATGGTGCCCGCGTCGGGCTTTTCCTGGCCGGTGAGCATTTTGAAGAGCGTGGATTTACCCGCGCCGTTGGGGCCGATCACGCCGACGATGCCACCGGGGGGCAGCGAGAAGTCGAGCCCTTCGACGAGGAGTTTGTCGCCCATGGCTTTCTGCAGGCCGGAGACGTCGATCACCTTGGAGCCCAGGCGCTGGCCGGTGGGAATGACGATCTGCGCGCGGGTGAGTTTTTCGCGTTCGGACTGGTCGGCGAGTTCGTTGTAGGCGTTGATCCGGGCCTTGGATTTGGCCTGGCGGGCCTTGGCGCCCTGGCGCATCCATTCCAGTTCGCGTTCGAGCGTTTTCTGGCGGGACTTGTCCTCGCGGGCTTCCTGTTCGAGGCGCTTGGCCTTCTGTTCGAGCCAGGCGGAGTAGTTGCCTTCGTAAGGAATGCCGCGGCCGCGGTCGAGTTCGAGGATCCAGCCGGTGATGTCATCGAGGAAGTAGCGGTCGTGGGTGACGATCAGGATCGTGCCCTTGTAGTCGATGAGGTGCTGTTGCAGCCAGGCGATGGTTTCTGCGTCCAGGTGGTTGGTGGGTTCGTCGAGCAGCAGCATGTCAGGCGCTTCGATCAGCAGTTTGCAGAGTGCTACGCGGCGGGCCTCACCGCCCGAGAGCTGCGTGACATCGGCATCGTCCGGCGGGCAGCGCAGGGCTTCGAGCGAGACGTCGATCTGGCTGTCGAGATCCCAGAGGTTTTCGGCGTCGATCTGGTCCTGCAGCTGCGCCATTTCATCCGCGGTCTCGTCGGAGTAATTCATCGCCAGTTCGTTGTAGCGGTCCAGGATCGCCTTTTTATCCGCCACGGCCAGCATCACATTTTCGCGCACAGAGAGGTTCGGATCGAGCTGTGGTTCCTGCGGCAGATAGCCCACAGTGGCGCCTTCGGCGTGCCAGGCTTCGCCCTGGAATTCGGTATCGAGCCCGGCCATGATTTTCATAAGCGTGGACTTACCCGCGCCGTTCACGCCCACAACGCCGATTTTCACGCCGGGCAGGAAGTTCAGGTTGATGTTTTCAAAGCATTTTTTGCCACCCGGGTAGGTCTTTGAGACGCCGGACATGTGATAGACATACTGATAAGCGGCCATGGGATGCTCCTGGTGCGGATGTTGGTGTTGCCCTCTGATACCGGCAGGTGGGCGGGGGGCAATCCGTGATCCGCAGGGCGCGGCGCGGCAGAGCGTGGCAGGTCGAGGCACTTGCGCAAATGCCCGGATCGTTTATGGACGATAGCAACAGAACCAAGAATTGCAGGCACATGTCCGATCTCCCGAGCGTTTCTGAGATGCCAACCGATGTCCGGGAGGCAAAGGACTGGGTCCGTATCCTCGCCGAATACCGCGAACCGAGCCATCTGCGCAGCTGGACTGAGCTGGCGCTGACCATCGGGCCGTTTGTCCTGCTGTGGACGCTCGCCTGGTGGTCGCTGTCGTACAGCTACTGGCTGACCTTTGCGATTGCGCTGTTCAATGCGGCGTTCCTGCTGCGGCTCTTTGCTATCCAGCACGACTGTGGTCATGGCGCGTTTTTCCGCAGCCGCAACGTGAGCGACTGGCTCGGGCGGGTGATCGGGGTGCTGACGCTGACGCCCTATGATGTCTGGCGGCGGTCGCATTCCATCCACCACAATTCGTCGGGCAATCTGGGCCGGCGGGGCATGGGGGATATCCATACGCTCACGGTCGCGGAATATGCAGCGCTGTCGCCGTGGAACCGGTTGCTCTACCGGCTGTACCGGCATCCGATCGTGCTGTTCGGGCTGGGGCCGGGGTATCTCTTTCTGTTCCAGAACCGGCTGCCACTGGGGTTCATGGCCAAGGGCAGATACTGGCTGAGTGCGATGTGCACGAATGCCGGAATTTTCGCAGGTCTGGCGGTGATCATCTGGTTTGGCGGGCTGATGCCTGTGCTGCTGATCTTTCTGCCCACGACGCTGCTGGCCGCGACCGCCGGGGTCTGGCTGTTTTACGTGCAGCACCAGTTTGAGACCACGCACTGGGAGACGGACGACGACTGGCAGCTGCACGAAGCAGCGCTGCACGGCAGTTCGCATTATGTGATGCCATCGGTGCTGCAGTGGCTGACGGCCAATATCGGCATCCACCACGTGCATCACCTCTATAGCCGCATCCCGTTTTACCGTTTGCCGGAGGTCCTGCGGGACCACAGCGCACTGGCGGAAGGCAACCGCATGACGATCCGCGACAGCATCGCCAACGCGCGCCTGCACCTGTGGGACGAGGACTCCAAAACGCTGTTGTCCTTTTCCAGTGGCCCGCGCGCTTTACCGGTGATGTGGTGCTTGCCTACCGTCGTTTGAAACGCAATCTGTCCTGTGCGCCGGGCGGTGAGGCACAGATCGATAAGTACTGCAGATGATGCGGAGGGCCGCAAATGTGTCGCCTGATCACAGTCTTTCTCTTTATCTCGCTGTCCTGTGGCACGGTACTGGCGGATTTTGACAGGGTTCACGACCCGCGTGACCTGGATGCGGCACAGCTTCTGAAATACCGCGCGCATTATGAGGTGGACGCCGAAGGTCAGATCATCATGGGCGTGGTTCGAGCGCCTCAGGACCCTGTGGACCATTCGCCCCTTCTGGATGACGCGGTGCTGCAGACATTCTTTCTGGAAACGCTGCTGGGGTGCAATGACCAGTCGCACTGGTGTTCCGCGCAGATCCACCCATGGCCGGAGACCGGATTTTCGATTGCGCTGGTTCAGGAGGGCGCGGCGCTGACCCGGGAAAATATCGAAACCGTTGTCGAGCCGATCATAGATGTTTTCCTGCAAACAGACCTGCCCATAGAATTTACGGAGACCCCGGAGCAGTCCAATCTGCTGATCTACATCGGCGGCCCCGGGTATCTGTGGCAGAAGGCGCGGGACAAAAGGGACCGCAAAGCACTGAGACATCTGGAAGACAATCAGTCCCTGGGCTGTTTTACGTCAAACCGGGATCGGGAGAGCGATGGCAGAGTGGTGATTTACGTCACCCACCCCGCACTGGAGACGTGTTTTCGCCGTGCCCTCGCTGAGGCAATGAATCTTTATCCCACGCAAACGACCCTGCCGTCGGTGACACGCAGTGATGGCACCTTTTCAGGTCTGACATACCTTGATGAATTCGCCCTGCGGCTGCTGCGGTCCGCCGGGGGACCGCTGATGAGGGATCGTGAAGCGCTGGAGGCGCTTTGGGCGGCTGAAAGCGCCGGTGTGCGGTCGTCGCTTGATCAGAAAACCCTGCGCCTTCTGGATGCGCCACCGCAATAATGCAGAACCGCTGCAGGATTGCGCGCGATCAGGCCCTTTGCCGTTTGTCGGGCGGCAGCCGTTGACCCCGGATTGCGAAAGGCCCCCGGCATGGCCAGCGCACACAAAGCTTGCCTGAAACGCCGCGCCAGGCAATCGTTATGCGTGTGACCGGCCATCGGCCGGCGGGGCGGGGGTGCGCATGGATACCGAACAGCGGATTGCGAAGATCAACGAGTTGTCGCTGCATCTGCGCAGCATCTGGATTGGTCTGCTGCTGGCGCTGGTGTTTGTCGGCATCACGCTGATGGGGCACCGGGACGCGGATTTCTTTGCCTTTGGCGCGGCGACGACGCTGCCCGTGGTGAGTGTGGATGTGAACCCGGCGGCGTTCTTTCTGGCCGCCCCCGTGCTGATCACCGCGATCTATGTGTATCTGCATATTTTTCTGATGCCGCTGTGGGATCACATCGGCGAGGCGGCCCCGGATGACGGGACCGGCACGCTGCCGCTGAGCGACCGGGTGGCGCCGACGATTTTTGCCCTGGCGGCGATCTGGTACCGGGGGCGGACGCGGGCGGACGGGTCCATGGCCCCCAGTGTGCTGGGCGCGAGTATTGTTGGCATTGCGCTGGCACTTGGCTGGGCGTTCGGGCTGTTTGTGCTGCTGGTGGTCTGGATCCGGGGCATGCCGCTGCATGATTTCACCATGACGCTTGTGGCGGCGGTCTGCCTGTGGGCCGCGTCGGTGGTGGGCCTGCTGTCGCTGCGCGCGGCAGAGGGCCGGATGCGGGGTCTGTCGCGGGAACATATGGCGCGGGTGCGACCCGGGCTTGTCGTCTCCCTGGCGGCTGTACTCCCGGTCATGGTGCTGGCCTCCTGGGAGCGCACACAGGGGGGCTGCTGGCGGCCGCCGGTGTGCCGCCCGCCCTGCAGATCCCGCTGGCCCGTGCCGATCTGCGCGAGGCCGAACTGACGAAGAGGCCTGCTGACTGGCAGCCATTTGACCTCTTTCTGCTGGCCGCCGGCGTGACCGGGGACACATCACCGGAACGTATCGCGGACGTCCGGCGGCTCTGGCAGAACCGGCTGGACACGCTGGAAGCCCCGGATCTGACGGGCCGGGATCTGCGGGGGGCGGATCTGACCAATGCGTTCCTGCCGGGCGCCAACTTGAAGGGCGCTGAGCTGACGGGCGCGCAGATGCAGGACGCGACGCTCTCGGGCGTGAACTTCCGGGGCAGCACCTTTGACGGCGTCAGCCTGCGGCACGCAGAGCTGCAGGGCGCGGTTCTGTCCGGGCTGAAGATCGACCGGTCGGACTTTTCGTTCGCCCTGATGGCGTTCAGCGATCTTTATGCCTCGCGCATTCTGGAAAGCAGTTTTTCCCATGTTGATCTGAGCGGCGCGGACCTGGGTGAAACCCTGTTCCTGGGGTCGTCTCTGGTGCGGGTTCAGCTGTATCGCGCCAAACTTGAAAACGCGGCATTCGTCCGCTCGGAAATGCCCTATACAAGCTTCATCGACGCCAATCTTTCTGGGGTCTTTGCTGGTGAGACACAGTTCGGCCAGTCCGATTTTTCCGGGTCCAATCTCAGCTACAGCACTTTTCTTGACAGCGATCTGACCTATTCACGGTTTCAGGGGAACACGGTCCTGGAGACCTGTTTTGTGGTCTCGAACCTGGCGGGTGCCAGCTTTGAGAATGTGCAGCCCGGCGGGGACCCCGAGTATAGCGTACCGTTCAGTTTTGCCGGCAGCAGTCTGACGGACGCAGAACTGTCCGGGCTCGCAGGGGTTCTGAAGGGCGGCATGGTCACACAGGCATGGGGTCATGCCGATACGGCCCTGCCAGACGGAATGGATGCCCCCGCACACTGGTCTGATGCACCGCTCGGCGGCCTTGGGGGTGGGGGCAACCTGACGCCGGTCCCGCCCTGGTTTGAGCGCACGCGCCAGCGCAGCGCAGCCGCGCAGGCGGAGGACGATGCCTCCAACCGGTCGGTTATTATTGATGATGGCTGGAAAGGCTGGGTCGAGCAGGCCCGCCCGGTGACGGCCGACGGGTATCCGTGCGGCGTCGACTGGGACGGCAGGGAGAGCCTGCGGGGAGGGGTTCTTGACCTCTGGTACATCGACTACACGACCCTCGAGGAGGAGGTGTACCGGATCATGTCACGCGAATGGATGGAAGGCGACCTGGAGCAATGGGACGATTTGCCGGACCTGCCTCCGCCTGTCATGGAGGATGACCTGGCTCCGGACCCTGCAGAGGATGTGGCGGCGGAGTAATTCCTGCAGAACCGCCGGCGTGCGGATGTGATTTTGATATTTCGTTCTGACGTGTTAGCGCTGGTCCGGGTCGCAACAGGGAGTGCCCATGAAATACCTCGCGCTGCTGTTTGCCGGTCTGGCGTTCCTTCTGTCGGCCTGCGGCATCCGGGACGCCGTTCTGGCACCGCCCCCCAACATCTATTCAACCGGCACGAATTATCCGACCAACGCGGTGCCGCTGCCGCTGCGCACGGTGTCGCCGCCCATCTTCTTTGTCACGGACCGGGCACCGGAGGAAAAGCCGGACGGCATGCTGACCTATGGTGCGGCGCGGTCGGAATCCATGGCCTTTGGTGCCGCGCGCGTGCGTTTCGGCGCGAGCGACTGGGACGATCTGGTGGCGCGCACCCACGTTGATGGCAAGCGCAACCTCTCTGATCTCAGCGTTGAGGACGTCGAGGAAATCGTACGCTTCAGATCGGTCCCGCTGGCCACGTCGCGCACCGAAGGGGAACTGATTTTTGATGCGGCGGAAAAGGCGGAATACGACGCACGGGGCGCTGATTTTCAGGCCGCCATCCGCGCCGAGATCGCCCGGACGGGCAACCGGCGCATTCTGGTGTTCACCCACGGTGTGCGCAATGATTTCGACCGTTCCATCACCTCGCTGGCCAACCTGTGGCACTATGTCGGGCGCGGCAGTATCCCGGTGGCTTTCGCCTGGCCTGCGGGCAACGGTGGACCGCTGGGATATTTCCGGGACCGCGAGGCTGGGAATTTCAGCGTGTTCCATGCCAAAGAATTCCTGCGCCTTCTGGCAGAGATGCCGGAGGTAGAGGACATTGATATCGTGGCGCATTCGCGCGGCACGGATGTGATGGCCAAAGCGCTGCGCGAACTGGTGATCTATCACCGCGGCCGGGGCAAACCGCCCAAGACAGCCATGAAGACCGGCACGCTGATCCTTGCGGCGGCGGATCTGGACACCGGTGTGGTGCGCCAGCGGCTGCAGGCGGAACGGTTCGCCGAAGCCTTTGAACAGATCAACATCTACATCAACCCTGCGGATGCGGCATTGCGGCTGGCGAGCATTCTGACAAGTGTGCCGCGGCTCGGTTCTGCTACATCGGATGTTTTGTCGCCCGAAGCTATTCAGCGGCTGCGCAAATCGGAACTGGTGCATTTCATCCGCGTCGAGAACATCAGCGGACGGGGTCATTCCTATTTCCGTGACAACCCGGCGGTGCTGTCGGACATTGTGCTGGCGCTGCGCACCCGGGCTTTCCCGGGCGGGACACTGCGGCCGCTGGAACTGGACGACGACGGGTTCTGGCAGCTGCATCCCAACTATCCGCTGGAACGTTTGCCGGATCTTGTCGACACTTTTGTCAGCGGCTCGGACCGCTGAGGCATGCAGATGCAGGAGATGATCCGGCGTCACGCGCAGCCCGGTCGGCTGGAAGCTATCCTGCTGCGCCCGGAGCGACGCAGTGAGGTTGTGACAGTAGCGCAGGCCGACGTGGGGCCGCGTGGGCTGGAGGGCGATCACGGGGCATCTGAAAAACGCGCGGTGACGCTGATCCAGGCGGAGCATCTGGCGGTGATCGGGGCGCTGCTGGGCACCGGTCCGGTGGCGGCGGAAGATCTGCGGCGCAATCTGGTGGTGTCGGGCATCAACCTCGCAGCGTTGCGGGGCCGGCGGCTGCGCATCGGCAGTGCCGAGCTGGAGCTGACAGGCATCTGTGCGCCGTGCAGCCGGATGGAAGAGGTGTTTGGTCCCGGCGGGTATTCTGCGGTGCGGGGGCATGGCGGGATGTGCGCGCGCGTTGTTGTGCCGGGCACGCTGAGCACCGGGGACAGCGTGGTGCCGCAGGACGCGGGCGGGCATTGACAAAAGACCGTAGGCCCCGTTGAACGGCGGAGGTCTGGCAATGGCAGAGGCACGGGAATGGGGATGGGTTTTCCCACAGCGGGCAGAGGTGAGGTGGTCGGCCTTCTGGGCGGGTCCTTTGATCCTGCGCACGAGGGCCATGTGCACATCACGCTGGAAGCGATGAAACGCTTTGGCCTGACCCGCGTCTGGTGGCTGGTGAGCCCGGGCAACCCGCTGAAAGAGCGCGGTCCGGCCCCGCTGGCACAGCGGATGACGCGCGCGCGTGCGCTGATGCAGCATCCGCGTGTCACGGTCACCGATATCGAGGCACGGCTGGGCACGCGCTATACGGCACGCACGATCAGGGGACTGCAGCGGCATTATCCCGGCGTGCGGTTTGTCTGGTTGATGGGTGCGGATAATCTGGCGCAGCTGCATCACTGGCAGGACTGGGAATGGATCATGCACAATGTGCCGGTGGGCGTGCTGGCCCGCCCCGGAGACCGGATTTCTGCGCGTATGAGCCATGCCGCACGGCGGTTCCGCCAGTACCGCGTCGCGGGCCGCTCCAGCCAGCTGCTGGCGGCTGCCGACGCACCCGCCTGGTGTTTTGTGAATGTGCCGATGGTGGCACAATCCTCCTCTGCGATCCGGGCGGCAGGGGGCTGGTCCGCCTGAGGGACCGTCTGGCGGTTTTGTGACCGGCATTGTGATGCCTCAGACGGTTGTGCCGGCGCGCGCCCTGGGGTTAACTCGCCCCGATGAGCCGAAGACCTTCATATCAGTTTACGCGCCGCAGTCTGCTGTCCGGTGCCATGGCGGCCCTTGCAACACCCGCGCTGCCCCAGGGGCTGCTGACCTCACCGCGCCCGGTGTACCGGGGTGGGCCGCGTCCGCCCGAAGCGGATGTTCTGGTGCGCGGTGCGGGCATCAGTGGTGACGTCACCTTTGCCGTGGCGGATGCTGCGACCGGCGACATTCTGGAGGCGCGCGGGAAGGACAGTCTGATCGCACCCGCCAGCGTGACCAAGGCGATCACAGCGCTTTATGCGCTGGATGTGCTGGGAGCAGAACACCGGTTCCGCACGCGGCTGATGGTCACCGGAACGGTCACAGACGGTATTCTGGACGGGAACCTGATCCTGGTGGGCGGATGCGATCCGACGCTCGACACGCGCGGGCTGGCGCTGCTGGCCATGCGTCTGAAAGAGGCGGGTATCCGCGAGGTGCGCGGCGCCTTTGTCGTGCATGAAGGGCCGGTTCTGTCGGTGCGCGCAATCGATCCGGGTCAGCCGGATCACGTGGGCTATAACCCGGCGGTTTCGGGGATTGCGCTGAACTTCAACCGGGTACATTTCGAATGGAAACGCACCTCGGGCGATTACACGATCACCATGGACGCCAGAGCGGGCAAGTACCGCCCCGAGGTGGATATCGCGCGCATGTCGGTCGCCGAGCGCGGCCAGCCCGTCTATACCTATGAGGATGCGGGCGGGCGCGACAACTGGACAGTGGCGCGTGGTGCGCTGGGCCGCGAAGGGGCGCGCTGGCTGCCGGTGCGCCGGCCGGGGCTCTATGCGGGTGAGGTCTTTGCCACGCTGGCGCGGTCGAACGGTATTGTTCTGAAACCCGCAGCCGTGATCAGCACACTGCCTGAAAGTGTGGTGGAGGTCGCGGCTATGGAAAGCGCACCGCTGAGCCAGGTGCTGCAGGCAATGCTCAAATTCTCCACCAATCTCAGCGCCGAGATGGTGGGCCTTGCCGCAACAGAAAAACGCGCAGGCTGGGTCCCGACACTGGAGGCCTCGGCTCGCGAAATGAACGCCTGGGCGCAGGAGAGCCTCGGGATGGTGGCCCCGGCCTTTGCTGATCATTCGGGCCTGGGCAGCGCCAGCCGCGTGAGTGCGGCGGATATGGTGCGGGGCCTTGGCGCGCTGGGACACGCATCGCTGCTGCGGCCGTTGCTGAAAGCGGTCAAACTGCTGGATGCCGAAGGGCGGCCCACAAACAATCATCCCGTCAAAGCGGATGCCAAAACCGGCACGCTGAACTTTGTCTCGGGGCTGGCAGGTTATGTAACAGCCACCGACGGGCGGGAGCTGGTCTTTGCCTATTTCTCGGCCGACGAGGATATCCGCGCGACACTGACCCGCGCAGAGCGCGAACGCCCGCCGGGCGGGCGCTCCTGGGCCAGCCGGTCGCGCCGCCTGCAGCGGAAACTGATTATGCGCTGGGGTGCTGCCTTCCGCGATCAGACGGCAGAACTGGCGGAATAGCCGCTGGAGCCAGAACCGGCAGTCACGTCAGGTGGCAGCCGGAGCATCAGCCGGACGCCACAGCGGACCAGCGGCCACCATCAGCACCAGCGTGTTAAAGAACGCGTTGCTGGCATTGCCGGAGGCCACCGAGCCTGCGGTGTCTACCACAAACCACACCAGCAGACTGCTCAGCACCGCCCGGCGCACAGCTTCGGGGCAGGTGTCATAGACGTGGGTGGCCAGCTGCCATATCAGCACGCCCCAGCCCAGCAGGAAGCCTCCGGCCAGCGCACTGAGAAACCGCGTATCCGGATGTGTCCAGGTGGTGGCCCCGTCGGGCGGCCAGGCGAGCAGATCCATTGTGAACCGGGCGGGTTCTGCGGTGGCTGCAACGCTGCCGAGGGCAAAGACCGGGCCAAAGGACCCCACGATCACTGCGGTGACGCTGAGCCACGATTTATGCTGTTGCGGGGTCATGATGTTGCTCTCCTCTGAAACCTGGCAGCGGGGTCGCACGGACAGGGTAAGGCGCGCAATTACCTGCCAGGTAACTGACAGCGCGTGCGCAATATGCGATCCTGGGCGAATGAGCGATTTTTCCCATGTGCTGAAAACCTGGCGCGGTATGCGGCGGCTGAGCCAGCTGGATCTGGCGCTGGAGGCAGGCGTCTCGGCGCGGCATATCTCGTTTCTGGAGACCGGGCGGGCGCGCCCGAGCCGCGAAATGGTCGAACGTCTCGGAGAGGCAATGGCGCTGCCGCTGGAGGCGCGCAACCGGCTGCACACCGGCGCAGGGTTTGCGGCGCGCTATGCCGGGCGGACCTGGGACGACGCGGAACTTGCCCCGATCCGCCGCGCGGTGTCCCATACGCTGGCACGGCACGCGCCGTTTCCGGCCATGGCGATTGACCGGGTTTGGACGGTGGTTCAGATGAACCCGCCGGCCGAGGCTCTTTTCGCGCCACTTGGGCTGGCGCCGGGCGGGAGCTTTCTGGAGCTGATGGTCTCGGATCACCTGCCGCCGCTGGTGGAGAACTGGCCCGAGGTGGCGCACCACGCGGCCCGGCGGCTGCGCACGGAAAGCGTCGCACAGGGCGGGGTGCCGGCGCTCGACACCGTGGCTGATCACCTCGCGCGGGAGGCGGTTCCCGGCGATGGCGCAGGGCCGGTGGTGCCTGTTCTGCTGAACACCGGCACTCAGCGCCTGGCGCTGTTTGCCACCATTGCACGCTTTGGCACGCCCGGGGATGTGACGCTGGATGATCTGCAGATCGAGCTGTGGTTTCCCGCCGATGCAGAGACGGAGGCCTATTTCGGCGGCTGAGCCGCCGTGCGGTCAGGTCAGATGCCGCGCCCGAGCGCCGCGCTCGATGGCTGCTGCGTGCAGCCGGTCCAGCGCAAGCTCATAGCGGATTTCCTCCAGCAGGCGCAGTTCCGCCTCGCCAAGGCTGCCATCGGCTGCCGCCACATCGCAGGCCAGCGCATAGGCGGTCTCAAAGAGCCGCTCCGGCAGGGCCTCGCGGATCAGACCGAACAGCGCATCCAGACCGTCTTCCTGTTCAAAGAGGTCAAACACGACCTGGCTTACGACGCTCATGCGGTCCGCATCATATTCCGCAAAGATCGGCAGCATCTGCACCGCCGCCTCAATTTTCACCAGTTCGGCGGTCCGGATATCCGCATCAGAGGCGGACACGGCGATCATCAGGGCAACAAGGCTGTCCTGGGCGGTAAACGCGTGGGGCGAATTGTCGGGCACGGGGCATCTGCTTTCACTGGTAACGGAATACCCGCAATTTATTGACGCCACCCGGCCAAGGCAATAGGGACGGGCAAAACCCTGCGCATGGGGCGCGGGAGCAAACCCCGGAGTGGAAAATGTCTGAGATCCGTGACGCCGCGATGACCAGCAAAGCATGGCCTTTTGAGGAAGCGCGCCGGGTGCTCAAACGCTATGCCAAGGCACCGCCGGAAAAGGGCTATGTGCTTTTCTCCACCGGGTACGGGCCCAGCGGGCTGCCGCATATCGGCACCTTTGGCGAAGTGCTGCGCACGACCATGGTGCGCCGCGCGTTCGAGCAGATTTCGGACATCCCCACAAAGCTGATCTGTTTTTCGGACGATCTGGATGGCATGCGCAAAGTGCCGGGCAACGTGCCGCAGCAGGACATGCTGGCGGAGCACATGCACAAGCCGCTCACGGATGTGCCTGACCCTTTCGGCACGCATGAAAGCTTTGGCCATCACAACAACGCGATGCTGCGCCGGTTTCTCGATACGTTTGGCTTTGAATATGAGTTCTATTCTGCGCGGGAGTTTTACCGGTCAGGGCAGTTCGACGACGTGCTGCGCCGTGCCGCCGAGCGCTACGACGATGTGATGAAGGTGATGCTGAAGTCGCTGCGCGAAGAGCGTCAGCAGACCTATTCGATCTTTCTGCCGATCCATCCGGAAACCGGGCGGGTGCTTTATGTGCCGATGAAAAACGTCGACGCGGTCAACCACACGGTCACATTTGATGACGAGGATGGCCGCGAATGGACGCTGCCGGTCACAGGCGGCAACGTGAAGCTGCAGTGGAAGCCGGATTTCGGCGCGCGCTGGGCAGCACTTGGCGTGGATTTCGAGATGTATGGCAAGGAACATGCAACCAACACCGCGATCTATGACCGGATCTGCGAGATCCTGGGCGGCAAAAAGCCGGAGCATTTCAGCTATGAGCTGTTCCTGGACGACAAGGGGCAGAAGATTTCAAAGTCTTCCGGGAATGGCATCTCGATCGACGAATGGCTGAGCTATGCCAGCACCGAAAGCCTGTCGTACTTCATGTTCCAGAAGCCCAAAACGGCCAAGCGGATGTATTTTGACGTCATTCCCAAGGCGGTGGATGAATACCATCAGCAGCTGCGGGCTTATGTGGGGCAGGATGTAGTTCAACGGTTAAACAATCCTGTCTGGCACATCCATTCAGGTGATGTTCCGACGTCAAATATGGTGGTGCCCTTCTCGATGCTGCTGAACCTGGCGAGCGTTTCGGCGGCCGAGGACAAATCGCAGCTCTGGGGCTTTATCCAGCGCTATGCACCTGAAACCAATGCGGAAAACAATCCTGACATGGATGCTGCTGCGGGCTTTGCCGTGCGCTATTACAATGATTTTGTGAAACCGGGTAAGGTGTACCGCCTGGCCACAGATCAGGAGCGCGAGGCGTTGCAGGATCTGCGGGATCAGCTGGCGGCCTGGGACGGTCCGGTGGATGATGAGGCGCTGCAGTCGGTCGTCTATGCCTGCGGCCGCGAGCGGTTTGACCCGCTGCGCGCCTGGTTCACAGCGCTCTATGAGGTGCTGCTGGGCGCCAGCCAGGGACCCCGGTTTGGCGGGTTCATCGCCTTGTACGGTGTGCAGGAAACCATTGCCCTGATCGATGCTGCCCTTGCGGGTGAACTGGTAAAAGACACCTGAAACTCTTGCCGGACGGGCCGCGTGACTTACCCTGAGGGATGAACCTCGGGGAGACATGTTATGCGTTCAGGCATTATCGGAATGATCACGGGTATCCTGCTGGCCTGCGCCGCGCAGGCTGAACCGGCGGATATTCAGGCCACAATTGACCAGCAGCTGAGAGCCTTTGAGGCGGATGATTTCGACGCGGCGTTCGCCTATGCCAGCCCGAACCTGCAGCGTCTGTTCCAGACACCGCAGAATTTCGAACGCATGGTCACGCAGGGCTATCCCATGGTCTGGCGCTATTCGGGGTTCCGGTTTCTGGAGCTGCGCGAGCAGGGTGGCGCGCTGTGGCAGCGTGTGATGATCACCGATGACAAGGGAGCAATCCACATCCTGGACTACCGCATTCTGGAGACGCCCGAGGGATGGCGCATCAACGGCGTCCAGATCCTGGACAGTTCTGAGATGAACGCCTGAGCGTCAGAAGTCGCGCCAGAGCCCGATTTTCAACGCATCATCTCCCCCGCCGGAAACAGCGAATTCCGCGCCGATCTGGATCGTATAGGTCCCGCCGCGGGGCTGCCACAACAGTGACGGCGCCAGATCCGAAAAGACCTGACCATCCTCAAAGGTGTTGAACATCTGGATCATGCCTTTGACCGTTTTCGCGATGGGCATGCCAAAGGTGCCGTCGATCTTGATCCGTTCCTCGGCCGGTGCCCGCGGCAGATTTATGCTGGCATCCACCGCCGCCCAGCCCCAGTTGTCGCGCCATTTCACGCCGCGCCCCCAGCTGAGCCCGGCCTCCAGCGCAGGAGAGAAAATCCCGTTGGTATAGCGCCCGCCCAGCCCCAGATGCCCGGCAAAACGGTGCGTCTGGTCAGTGGGCCCGATGGGCATGCGCACAAAGAATACGCCTGATCCGTTCTGCTGCCCGGTCCGGTCCAGCCCCAGGCTGATATCAGCCCCCACCGTGTGACGGGGCGTCAGGCCATATTCCAGATACAGACTGCCGGAGTAGTCGCGCTCCTGCGTGGCGGTGGCCGAGACGGAGGCGAACCCTTTGCCCTCTTCACGCAGCCAGGCACCGGCCAGGGCTGTTTGCCCGCCCGCAAGGCAGAGAACGGAGGCCAGAATGGCGGTGCGCATCAAAATCCTTTCCGCCGGCCAACATGGTTAACGGGGGTTAAGAAATGGTTACCGGGAAGATGCGCATTTTACCGAAACGCCCGATGAAAAATGCCGGTGCGCACCCTATCTCAGAGGGGTGAAATCAGGAGGAGAGACAGCCATGCAATGCCCCGTTGACGGAGAAACCCTTGTGATTGCCGAGCGCAGCGGCGTCGAGATCGACTATTGCCCGCGCTGCCGGGGCGTCTGGCTGGACCGGGGCGAGCTGGATAAGATCATTGACCGCAGCGATGCCCAGGCAGGGCATGCGGCACCGCCACGCCCCGCACCGGGCGGATACCGCGGCGGCTACAAGCAGACCGGCTACAAAAAGAAAAAGCGCGGTCTGGGGCTTCTGGAAGAGATTTTCGACTTCTGATCGCTCAGACGCCGGCCTCGGGCCGGCAGGCGCGGAAGGCCGCAACCGGTTCTGAGGCACCTGCGAGCGGAAAGGTGACCTCGGCCGCGCCGAGGATCGCGGTCGCTGTTGTGTTGTACTGCAACCCGTTCAGGACATTGCCAAACCCGCGGTCCTGCACCGTGACGCTGCGCCCGTCGCGCGACGGCACGTGCCGGTCGGTGGCGATGCTGATCGGCAGATCACCGTCGAACCGCATGGCGAACACAGGCGCGCTGTCAAAGGGCCGGTCCTGGCGGATGGTCAAGGTATAAAGCGGCTGGGTCGGATCATAGGTCAGCTCGATCTCCGCCTGGGGCGTGCTGTGGGCGAGGACGCAGGGAAGGCCGGGGGTGAACTCCCAGGCGGCGGCGGGGGTGGCGAGCAGGGTGAGGGCGATGAGTGTGCGCATGGGGGGAGGTAGCCGGAGAACGCTGGAAATCCACCAGAGGCTTTGCTGTGCAAAGCCCGCGCCCGACCATCCCACGCGGGGAGGGCGCTTTTTCGTCAAGTGTCTTTGGTTTTCATAGTCAACTGGCCGCCCGCCTTGACCTCATCAAGAATTTTTTGAGCACGGTTCAGCAGGGTCTTCGGAGTGGGCGCATGGAACGTCAAGTACCTCTCCAATACGGAGCGCGCAGCGTTTTCCATTTTACTGGTCTCTTCACCTAGCATAGCTTTAGCGTCTTGGTAATGGCCTTCGACATCGAAGTAACCATCTGGTAAATCGAATTTTTCTCCATTCTCCCGTAAGCTATGGAGAAAATGAACGGTACCAAACCAGTCGATATCCGATTGCTTTTCATCCCAACTATGTACGCTGTTGCCGCGGGATTTAATTGCTTTCCCCAATGCTACCTCGACAACCTTCAGTTCGCTCTTTAGCCATCCAGGTGGCGCCTCCCCAAGCATCAGGCTTAGTTCTTTTTGAGCATTATAACAAAGCTTCAGCTTTTCTTTGTATTTGTAACAAAGGTTTTGAAGCAGGAACCACGTCAATTCAAAGTGTTTTACTTTCGAGATTTCGGTACCATGCCATGGATATCGTCGCAGCATTCTTCGAGCTAATATTAAGTCCTCAAACGCTGTATGAAGTTCCAAAGTCGATTTGACAACTCTACTCCCACGCGCTGACAGGAGGCTTAATATGCGCCAGTTTTCAGGGCCATATTTTTCGGCGTTTTCTTCTTGAGAAGATAAGAGTGCTATCTCAAAGCAGGATTCTAAAAAGTCTGCAATTTCAACTTCCGGGTCAAACATTGAACCTAACCGTAAACTCGAAAACGTTCTAGTAACACGTTCCCAATAGAAACTCTAATTTACCGCCGCCGCTTCTTCCGCTTCACCCCGCCGCGCATCCCGCCGCGGCCCATGGTGCTGCGGCCTGAGGCTTTCTGGGCATCGTCCACGGCCTTTTCCACCGCGTATTGCCGGGCCATCGGGTCGTCGGCGACGGCCAGATCGACTGCTTCCAGACGTTTGACTTCGTCGCGCAGGCGGGCGGCTTCCTCGAACTCCAGGTTTTCGGCGGCCTTGCGCATGTCCGCGCGCAGCCCGTCGAGCACGGCCTGCAGATTGCCCCCCGCGAGCGGTTTTTCGACCGTCGCCGTGACGCGGTTCATGTCCGTGTCGCCCTTGTAGAGACCGGCGAGAATATCCTCGACGTTCTTTTTCACGGTCTGCGGCGTGATCCCGTGTTCTTCGTTATAGGCCAGCTGTTTGGCACGCCGCCGGTTGGTCTCGCCGATGGCGCGTTCCATCGAGCCGGTGATGCGGTCGGCGTACATGATCACGCGGCCCTCGGCGTTCCGCGCGGCCCGGCCGACCGTCTGGATGAGCGAGGTTTCCGAGCGCAGAAAGCCCTCTTTGTCCGCGTCCAGAATGGCCACGAGCCCGCATTCGGGAATATCGAGGCCTTCGCGCAGCAGGTTGATCCCGATCAGTACGTCAAAGGCCCCCAGCCGCAGATCGCGCAGGATTTCGATGCGTTCGATGGTGTCGATGTCCGAGTGCATGTAGCGCACGCGGATGCCCTGTTCGTGCATGTATTCGGTCAGATCCTCGGCCATGCGTTTGGTGAGCGTGGTCACGAGCGTGCGGTAGCCGTTTTCGGCCACGCGCCGCACCTCGTCGAGCAGATCGTCCACCTGCATCTCAACGGGGCGGATTTCAATTTCAGGGTCAATCAGGCCCGTGGGGCGGATGATCTGTTCGGTGAAAACACCACCGGCCTGTTCGATTTCCCAGCCGGCGGGCGTGGCAGAGACAAAGACGGACTGGGGTCGCATGGCGTCCCATTCCTCGAACTTCAGTGGGCGGTTGTCCATGCAGGAGGGCAGGCGGAACCCGTGTTCGGCAAGCGTGAATTTGCGCCGGTAGTCGCCTTTGTACATGCCACCGATCTGCGGGACAGAAACGTGGGATTCGTCTGCAAAAACAATGGCATGATCGGGGATGAATTCGAAGAGCGTGGGGGGCGGCTCGCCCGGTGCGCGGCCCGTCAGATAGCGCGAATAGTTCTCGATCCCGTTGCAGACGCCCGTGGCCTCCAGCATTTCGAGGTCAAAGTTGGTGCGCTGTTCCAGCCGCTGCGCCTCAAGCAGTTTACCCTCGCTCACGAGCTGGTCGAGGCGGATTTTCAGCTCTTTTTTGATGCCGATGATCGCCTGCTGCATGGTTGGTTTGGGCGTCACATAGTGGCTGTTGGCGTAGACGCGGATCTGGTCGAAAGTATCGGTTTTCTCGCCCGTCAGCGGGTCGAATTCCGTGATGGATTCCAGTTCTTCGCCAAAGAACGAGAGTTTCCAGGCGCGGTCTTCGAGGTGGGCGGGGAAGATTTCGAGGCTGTCACCCCGCACCCGGAAAGATCCGCGCTGGAAGGCCTGGTCATTGCGCCGGTACTGCTGGGCCACCAGGTCGGCCATGACCTGGCGCTGGTCGTACATAGAGCCGGTTTTCAGATCCTGGGTCATCGCGCCATAGGTTTCGACGGAGCCGATGCCGTAGATGCACGAGACCGAGGCCACGATGATCACATCGTCGCGTTCCAGCAGCGCCCGGGTGGCCGAGTGGCGCATCCGGTCGATCTGTTCGTTGATCTGGCTTTCTTTCTCGATGTAGGTGTCGCTGCGCGCGACGTAGGCCTCGGGCTGGTAGTAGTCGTAGTAGGACACAAAATATTCGACGGCGTTGTCCGGAAAGAAGCCTTTGAACTCACCGTATAACTGCGCGGCGAGTGTCTTGTTCGGCGCCAGGATAATTGCCGGACGCTGGGTCTCTTCGATCACCTTGGCCATGGTAAAGGTTTTGCCGGTGCCGGTGGCGCCGAGCAGCACCTGGTCCCGCTCACCGGAGGTGACGCCATCGGCCAGTTCGGCAATCGCAGTGGGCTGGTCACCGGCCGGTTCAAATTCAGTGGCCAGCACGAATTTCAGGCCGCCTTCCAGCTTGGGGCGGTCGCGCACATCGGGCGCAGGATTGGAAAGAACAGCGTCAGAGCTGTCAGTGTGAGCGTAAGACATATGCAGATTCCCTGGGGTTACTGCCAAGGTGTCATGTTTTGTCAGGGGTTCAAGGGGCCGGTGCGGCAATCCTGACAGGGAATGGCAGGAGGTGCGTGGCGGCTCAGTTGTCTTTGACCGCGGGGTTCAGGACATCAAGAAGATCAAAAAGCTCAGCTTCATAGGCGGTCTTGTCCAGAATTTCGACGTCGGCAGAAACGTCCTGGATGATCTTGTTTATCTCGATGATATGGTTATTGCCGACCTTGTAGATGAGATTGTCACGCGTGGCTGTCAGCCCTTCGACTGTATCGTACATGTGTTTCGCGCGCAGTTTGCTGTAGTCGTTTGAGTGGGCCAGAGAAAACCCCTGCACAGTGCCCAGCTCCTCTTCCATCGTCTGGGCGACCGAAATCAGCCTGTTGTTCCAGAGCCGGAGATCATCATAGCTGACGGTGGTGACGTCGGCTGATGTTCAGGTCAGCAGCCCCAGTGACCGGAAGGACGCCTCGCTGTTTTTGCCGATGATCACATGGTCATGGACCCGCGCGTCAATGGCCTCGCAGGCGCGCACAATCGCGTCGGTCATGGTGATGTCAGAATCGCTGGGTGAGGGGTCGCCGGAGGGGTGGTTGTGCACGAGGATCAGCGCAGCAGCGTTCAGTTCGAGGGCACGTTTCACAACTTCGCGCGGGTAGACGGGCACGTGGTTGATGGTGCCGCGCGCCTGTTCCTCGTCGGCGATCACAACGTTTTTGTTGTCCAGAAACAGAATGCGGAACTGTTCGGTGTCACGGTGCGCCATTGAGGTGCGGCAATAATCGATCAGGTCGTCCCAGCACGACAGGACGCAGCGCTGCAGCACGCGGGCCTGCGCCATACGCTGGGCAAATGCCTCGACGAGGCGCAGCTGGAAATACACCTTGCGGGTCGTGCCTTTGACCTGCAGCAGGCGGTGTTCCGAGGCGGCGACAACCCCGTTGAGATCGCCGAAAGTTTCCAGCAGTTTCTTGGCGAGCGGTTTGACGTCAATGCGTTCGATGGCATTGCACAGCAGCAGTTCGAGCAGTTCGTATTCGGGCATCGCGGCGTGCCCGCCGGACAGAAACCGTGTGCGCAGGCGTTGCCTGTGGCCGACATAGTGCGGAGAAGGGCCGCCGCCGCGGGTCGCAAACTCTCCGGGTTGCAGCGACCGCGTTTCAGCCCAGGCCGGGATGCGGCGGTCCAGATCCTCAAGCCCGCGCAGGGCTTCTTCGGAAAATCCATGCTTCTGATTGCTCACCTGGTACTCCTTCCTGCGTGCAGGCACCGAAAGATATTCCCTGGTCATGGTTAGCGAATGGTTAAAATTGTCAGGCCGGGCGCCCGATTTCATCAAACCGGGTAAAAGTTGAACAGGCAGGACAATTTGGCGTCTTGCCTGACGGGCCGAAATCTCTGATATACTGCCCTGAGCCAGTCCGGGAGCCAGAAGATGCGCGCACGAATCTACAAGCCTGCAAAAACCGCCATGTCGTCGGGCATGGCCAAGACCCACGCCTGGGTCCTTGAGTTTGCACCGGCCTCGTCGCGCGAGGTTGATCCGCTGATGGGCTGGACCTCTTCGGACGACATGCAGAGCCAGGTGCGCATGCGCTTCCGTACCAAGGAAGAAGCAGTGGAATATGCGCGGGACAACGGCATCGACGCTGATGTGCTGGAGCCGAAGAAACGCAGGCCCAACATCCGTCCCGGCGGATATGGCGAGAACTTTGCCACCAGCCGCCGCGGTGCCTGGACCCATTGACGCGGCCTGATGTGCTCCGCGTTGCAGCGCAGGACCCGGATGTTGCGGCGCTGCTGGAGCGGCATTTTCAGCTGATGCGGTCTCAGTCGCCCCCCGAAAGCTGCCATGTGCTGCCGGCTGATAACCTGGCCGACCCCGACATTACGCTGTTCGCGATCCGTGAAAAGGACACAGCCGTTGCCATTGGTGCGCTGCGCCGGTTCGGTCAGGCTGACGGCGAGCTCAAATCGATGCACACTGCTGCGGAGCATCGCGGTCGGGGGCTGGCGCGTCATCTGTTGCAGGGGCTGATCCGTCACGCCGCGGGCGAGGGGGTCCGGTCCCTGTGGCTGGAAACCGGTTCGGGCCCGGAACACGCGGCGGCACGGGCGCTTTATGCTGCTGAGGGCTTTACGCCCTGTCCGCCCTTTGGTGATTACAGCGAGGACCCGCTGAGCATTTTCATGACCCGCCGGATCTGAGACTTGCGCGCGGCGCGCACCTGCGGCATGTACGGAGCAGCGGTCCCTTAGCTCAACTGGATAGAGCAGCTGACTTCTAATCAGCAGGTTGAGGGTTCGAGTCCTTCAGGGATCGCCAATAAAATCAAACAGTTAGAGCATTTCGATCGTTCAAATATGTTTGAGAGCGACCACATAGCGACCACACTATCAGTAGCCAGCGGCGGCATGCGGGCCTGAAAAATTCCTTAGCAGTTGAACGTCTGCTTTGCATATTGCCAATTTTGCATCTTGGGCGGAAACCGGTCATTCGCTGCGTTTGCAATGAATCTCTGCAGGGCTCGCGAAAGCTGCCGTTCACTTGGGCGTTGAACTCAAGAATTCTGCAACCGATCCAATGACGGGATAGAGCCCAAAGTTCCAAATGCTGCACCTTACATGAGTAGCTGCGATGGGCGGTTTGCTGACATTCGCATATGTGATGACGGCTCAACGCTGCCGTCAGCTTCCGCGCCTTGATGCAGCTCCGCTGCCGTTCAAACCTGTCGTTCGCCGCATCTGCACGATGTAACAGGTGATCGAAGGCAAGACTGCGGGCCAATCGGCCTCTTTTTTGTGCGCCGCTATTTGCCCACCCGGTTTAGGGTGACAGCCAAGCTGGTGACACCGTACGTTCATCGTCAGTCTTCTTTTTTGCAGAGTGAAACTGCCGCGCTTGGTTGACGCAACACGGTTTATTGTCCCGCGCACATCCGCACGACCGTCTTCAAAGAACTTCACCGCCATAGATCTCTGCGAGGTTCTTGGCGCTGCCTTCCATGAACATTGGCATCATTTTCGACATCATCCAGCCCTGCATATTCGTGGTCTCAAAGTATCGCCGCATATGCATGATTGAGCCGCCTTCGGCTGGCGTCACGATCACGACCCCCCGATGGCCTTCAAAAGCGTCAGGTGCCCAAAGTGGTTTCGCGACCATCGAAGCCGCCGGGTCAAGGTGAACGATTTCGTCTGTTTCGCCTTCCTTGTAAGAGACCAGAGAACCGACCCCAAAATCCCCGGCTTCCCTGGGTGAATTGTCGACCACAACATTCTCCGGTGGTGGGGACACCCAATCCCCGTAGTCTTCGAACGCGGCGACAATCGTCATCGCTTCTGTCGGTGGAATTGGCAGGAACACCTTCACCTCCGCGCCGAGCGGTTTGTCGGTGAAGTCCCGGACATCCAGGTCCCCAAATACATGTGTGTCGGGCGACAGGCCAACATTCGGGTCGCTTCTCAGAGTTGGGCTGAAACTGAGAAACGCTAAACCCCCAACGATAGCGATCACGACGAGGGCGCCAATTACTTTGAGTATCTTTTTCATCTTGCACTCCAATGTGAGCGTGGCGACGACCCGCCACGCTCTCCATTTGGTTTCATTGTTTTATGCGGGCACGGCGCCAGCAGCGGACGGGGAGCTGTGCTTAACGCCTTTGCTGTCGATCTTTCCACCGGTCTTGAGGTGGTGCTCAAGGCTCTCGAGCATCAGCGACACGCGCTTTTTCATCATGGGCTTCATCATGAGGTTTCCCATAATTGCGCCGAGGGGGCCCATGCCGATTTCAATGTCCATTTCGACGATAACGTCGGTGCCGCTGCCGCTTGGGCTCAGGCGGATGACGGACTTGCCACCCTTCATGGGTTTGGGAGTCTCGCTCAGCGTCATGTGAATGGCGCGACCATCATCGATCTTTGTGATTGTCTCGACGATGGACGTCTTGTCGACGAACTCGCAGCGGCGCTTGGCGCCCACGCCCTCGTTGTTCTGGCTGAGCAGCGGGGAGCGCACGACCCACGGCTGAAAGCGCCAAATGCCGCCCCAGTCGTTGAAGGCCGCCCAGACGTCTTCAGCCGACGCATTCACGCGTTTTGTCATTTCTGCATGCATGTTTTTGTTCCTTCTAGGTTTGAGGGTGAGACGCGCGGGATACGCGCTTACACAGTTGCTTTCGCGAGATCGTCACCGGACAGGGCGTAGGCCGCCATCGCGGCATCGGCCTTGGTTCCGACCAAGTGGTTGGTGTAATTGGAGAATGTCTTGCAAGCGATGGCGAGTATCACCCCAAAGACGTGCTGATTGGTGAAACCGGCAGTCAGAAAGCGGTCGACATCGTCTTTCTCGACCGCCCCGCGCAAGAGCGTCATTCTGCTGGTGAACTCGGACAAGGCACCAAGCCGGGCGTCAGCAGGCATGTCACCCTTGCGCAGGGCGTCCAGCGCGTCCTTCGGAACGCCAGACGTCTTGTCAGCGAGCATGGAATGAGCGGCGATACAGTAGTGGCAACCGTTCGCATGGCTGATCGTCAGGAAAACCGTCTCTTGCTCGGCGGGCGTGAAACCCGCAGATTCACGGAACGCGGCATAGCTGGCTGTGTAGTGTTCCAAGACGGCCGGCAGGTTCGCCATGGCCGCGTACATATTCGGCACAAAGCCAAGCTGATCGCGCGCTCCAGCAAGGATACTCGCTGCGGCACCTTCAGCATTGTTAGGTGTCTTGAGCTCAACAGTGATGAGCGATTGCTTGGACATGACCGGAACTCCTTTGGATCTCGATGGCACCAACGTGGGGACTAGGCTTCGCCTGCGCCATGCTCACTTTTGCACCGGCCAGTTCCAATAATGATGCGTGTTGGTCTGAAATTGGTCCGATAGACTGTACGCGATTGCCAACGAACAGGAGTAGTCCAATGCGGTTTTTCAGGTCGTTTGCAGTTGCGATTGCTCTTGTTGCCGGGGTGTCCGCGCAGGCGGATGAGGGCTGGACAGATCTGGATTTGTCGAGCGCGCGGCTGATTGCGGCGCAAACGGCAGCGCCAGCCGATGGGCTGCTTCAGGTCGGCGTCGACATTCGGCTCAACGATGGATGGAAAACCTATTGGAGAAGCCCGGGCGACGCGGGCTATCCGGTCACTGTGGATTGGTCAGGGTCGGACAACGCCGAACCAACCCCAATGCAATGGCCCGCACCACATCGGTTTTCGCTGTTCGACCTCGACACCTTTGGATACGGCGACCGCGTTGTCTTTCCGGTGAATGTGCATGTCCCGGATCTGACACAGCCCGTTCATTTGAACGCGGTGGTTGACTATCTGCTCTGCAAGGAGATTTGCGTCCCACAGGCCGCCAAAGTTTCTCTGAATCTCAAACCGGGCACGCCCACCGCAGGCTCGGATGCGCAGTTGATCGACCTCTACCAGTCTCAGGTTCCGAGCGATGGATCTAAATCCGGGTTGTCTCTGGACGACGCCACCCTCACGGACACTGGCAATGGCATAGCAGTGCGCGTTACGTCCGTTTTCCCTCTGACCTCTCCCGACGTGATCGTGGAGGGACCGGACGAGATCCTGTTTTCGCGCCCCACTATCAATCTGCAAGAGGATGGGCTGAGCTTCACCGCGACGCTACGTGCTGAGACGTTTGAAGGCACGCCCGCCGACCTTGCGGGCAAAGACTTAACTCTTACCATCGTGGATGGTACACGCGGCCTCGAGGCTCAACTGGACACTTCACTGCTCGCCCGGGCTCCGGCCAGCATCTCGGTCTCCGCGTTTTTAGGCTTCGTCGGGATCGCCTTTGTCGGCGGCATGATCCTGAACCTGATGCCATGTGTCTTGCCTGTGCTGTCAATCAAGCTGCTCTCGGTCGTCTCACACGGCGGACATAGCCCGGCCCGGGTCCGCCTGTCGTTTCTGGCGTCTGCCATGGGCATTCTGGCGTCTTTCTGGATTCTCGCCCTTGGGGCTGTTGCACTGCGGTCGGTTGGCGTTGCGGTGGGATGGGGCATTCAATTCCAGAACCCCTACTTCCTCGTTTTCATGGCCTTCATCGTCACGGTGTTCGCCTACAATCTGCTGGGCATGTTTGAAATTCCACTGCCGCAATGGATGTCCGGGACCGCGCAGATCGGCAACTCGGACACGCTAAAGGGTCACTTCCTGACCGGCGTCTTCGCGACGCTGCTCGCCACCCCGTGCTCCGCACCTTTTGTCGGGACGGCAATCGGGTTCGCGCTGTCATCGGGCACATTCGAAATACTGACCATCTTTACCGCGCTCGGTCTCGGCCTTGCCGCGCCCTTCCTGCTGGTCGCTGGGTTCCCTCGGCTTGCGACGTCGATGCCCAAGCCTGGTAAGTGGATGCTCACAATGAAGAAGGCGCTTGGGCTTGCCCTTGCAGCGACAACCGTATGGCTTCTCTTCGTTATCGCTGGCGTTTCCGGGCAAATCCTTGCCATCGTCGTATCGGCTGGCCTTGTCGTCATGGGGGCTGCGCTTTGGGCAGGCCGGTCGGTCGAAGGCCAAGGCGGTGCTATCGGGGCGACACTTGCGATTATTGCGTTGGCACTAATGTTGAGCCCCAGCGTGATCACCTCGTCGCAGGCTGATGCCTCGTCCGTCGTGACAGCCGAGTTCGGAGTATTCACCGAAGCGGAGCGAGACCGTCTCGTCGCTGCGGGCAAGGTCGTCTTTGTCGATGTGACAGCAGATTGGTGCATCACGTGCCAAGTCAATAAACGAGTTGCGCTGAGCGACGGCGATGTTCGCGCTGCGCTGGAAGCGGAGGGGGTCGCGCCCCTGCAGGCCGACTGGACGCAGCGCGACGATAGCATTCTTTTTTATCTGACGAGCCATGGCCGCTACGGCATTCCGTTCAATGTGGTCTACGGGCCCGGCGCGCCGGATGGGATCGTGCTGCCTGAGCTTTTGACCCGGAGAACCGTCCTGGACGCCCTTCGGCAGGCACAAGGTTAAGCACCGCGCCCCTCGATGAGGTCAAGCTTGTCGGACACAACATCGTACAGATACTCGCGGAAACTGCGGAGTCGAACGCTGTCTCGCAGGTCTGGATGTGTCAGAACCCATAGGGACGTATGTGGCACTGGTCGTGCGTCGGGCACTCGCTGAAGCCCCGGATCTAGGTCGCCCATCATGCATGGAAGGAAGGCCATACCGAGGCCACGTTTGGCAAAAGCCATCTGGACAAATACGTCGTCGAAACTGCCCATAACCGGCATCGGCTCCAGCCCTGCCGAATGGACCCATTTCGGATATTCAACAACGTCGTCCCATCCAAGCCAGCGCCCATTTCGGTTGGGTCCCGAAAAGGTATGCGCCTCGATGTAATCGGTCGAAGCATAGGCGCAGGACGCCTGGGTCGCCAGGTTGCGCCCAACCAGATAGTCGGGCGGCGAATTACCTTGCGATGTAAAACGCATTGCAATGTCAGCTTCCCGCTTTGACAGATCAAGAAGGTCCTCGGTTAGGTCGAGGATCAGGTTAACGAGCGGATTTTGCTCAACGAAGTTCGCGAGATCGTCTGTCAGAACGCAAACGGCCATCGGTAGCGGTAGAGTAAAGCGAACATCCCCGGACAGCTCGCGATCTCGTCCCGCGACGGACCGTTCGGCAGAGTGCATTGTTTCTTCAATCTTTTGAGCAGATCCAAGCAGGTCTTCGCCTGCCGAGGTGATCAGCAAGCCGTCCGGCGTCCGATCAAACAAGCGAGCCTTCAACGCAAATTCAAGCGCGTCCATTCTGCGGGACACAGTGGAGTGCGCGACCTTTAGGCTCTCTGATGCACCGCGGATTGACCCCGCACGCGCGACGGCGAGAAAGACCTTCAAATCGTTCCAATCGACAGACACCGTTGAGATCACCTTTGGCCCAGAGACGATATTTTTTCGTGTGTGGATGTCACACTTCAATATATAGCTAGCGTTCCATTTTTCGTCCAGTGCGGCCCTCAAACAGAACATGAGGTGCATTTTCGACTAGTGTAAATCTTGTGCGCAGGTACCCAACCAGGAGGATTCCATGCGCCTGATTTCTAGTCTCAAAACAACTGCCGCCATTCTGGCCGTTGCCACAAGCCTCACGGCTACCGCACCCGTTGCGGTCGCTCAGGATATGCCACCGCGTGTCGTCGGTGCGGTCATGGTCGACGAACTGACCATGGCACCCATGCAGTTCGCAATCGAGGTCGAACTCGCCGCCTCGCCCGCTGACGTTTTTGCCTTCGTCTCTGACAGCAACAACGTTGATGACATGATCGGCGTGGTGTCCGATGTATCCGTGTCCGGCGACGGTAAGTCCCGTGACCTGACACTCGCGGATGGTACGGTGGTGACCGAAACGATCCTCGTGAACGATGCAGGCAAAATGTCCTTTGCCTACAGCTTGCCCGGCGACAACCCGCTGGGCGTGTCCGACCACCTTGCCGTGATGCAGGTGCGCCCCGCTGAAGAACGCGACGGCGCGGTCCTGTCCTGGCAGCAGTATTTCGACGGCGGGACCTCCGGGGAGGTGATGGCCCTTTACACCGAAGCTGCGGCAAGCCTCACGGACCGGTTTGGCGGCTATGCCAGCGGGATGCACAGCGGGATCGCTGACGTTGCGTTGACCCACACCCGGGTATTCAACGTGTCTGCACAGGACGTCTGGGCCGAGGTGGCCGAGAACTACGCAGGTGCCCACGAATGGTCGAGCGTGATCGAGTCCATCGAATTCGAGGACACGGATGGAAAAGTTGGCGACGTACGCGCCTGTTTCATCCCCGGCCTTGGGGGCGCGACCCGTGAGATCATCACACGCTATGACGAAGACAATCTCACCTATGCTTACACGATCGAAGCAGGCATGCCGCCCTTCGTGACCACCAACGAGGCCGAATGGAGCGTCAAACCGATTGATGAAGATTCGTCTGAAGTCACGGTTTCCATCGTCTTCGAGACCGCACCTGGCGTGCCGCCGCAGGCCGTTGCTTTCGCGCGGACGAGCTTCTTCATGTTCGCGGGTTTCGGGATCGACGATCTCAAGTACTTCCTTGAGAATGGCACGCCCTACGCGCGCCAGTTCCCGTCTTAAAACTGATCGGCAAGGGGGTCGAACATGCGCAAAATACTATCTTTTCTGCTAGCAGTCGGCTTGTCGATCCCCTTCGCAGCCGTGGTCCCCAAGGGGGCAGCGGCGCAATCTGACGCGAACATCATCACGCTCGTGACCGATCAGGGTGAGATCGGCGCGCGGATCATCCGAGAGGCGGACGCACCCGGCGCCGCGCTCATTGTCGGCCTCCATGGTTACGGCATGGACGCCAAGCAGATTGAATCACTCGTCAATATTCAGCCGAACACAGCCCACTCCTTTATTGCCTTAAACGCGCCCGTGCCGGTGGAGGGCGGAGGGGGCGCTTGGTTCCCTCTCGACGATAGCTCGGGCTCGGTCGTGGTGGATCCACGCGACGTGCGCCTGGGCAGCGACCGGGTTGCGGACGCAACCCTCGCCCTTGTCGCCGAGACCGGAGCGGACCCCGCACAGGTCTACATTGTTGGGTTCAGCCAAGGTGCGTCGATGGCGCTTGGGCTTGCGTTGACACACCCCGATCTCGCTGCAGGCTACATTGCCTTTGCAGGCGGGTTGCCGCGCGAGGTTCGCGCCGAAGACTTGACAGTCGAAGGCGGCGCGCCGGTCCTGTTGGGCTACGGCACGCGCGACGCGCGATTTAGCGCCGAGGAACTGGATGCAACCGTCGCCGCGCTGTCTGATGCCGGACTGTCCGTTCAGCTAGAAACCTTCCCGGTCCCCCATGTGGTGAGCAGCGCCGGACGCCGCGCGATAACGGCCTGGATTGATGACCGGATTGCAGGTGTGCAAGTGCCGCAAATTCGGCCACTTCCCATTGCGGCTACTGCTGCGCCAGACACCGATGCCGACCCAGAAGCCGTCGTCGCCGAAGCTCTTGCCTCCGCCGAGGCGCGGGGTGGCTATTTTGGAAACCCCAACGGTGATCTCGTGATCTATAAGTTCTTCGATTTCAACTGTTCGATCTGCCGGATTGCGCACCGACAGATGGACCGGTTCCTGACACAGATGCCTGACAACACCAGGGTCGTCGCGGTGGACGTTCCGTTAATCGGTCCCGGATCACGTGAGGCCGCAGCGTTGACGTTTTCGATCGCAAGTCCGGAAGACTACAATCGCGCCTACCACGCGCTCATGGATGGCAGGGGACAAATGACGGGTGCCCGCGCGCTCCGCGAGTTTGAACAGCTCGGGATAGCCGTCGAAATCGCGGATACCGAGGCTGCGATCAGCACATATCAGAACGACATGCGGGTCAACACGGCGGCCATGCGCGCGCTTGGCCTCGCCGGTACGCCGGGTTTCTTTGTCCGTTTGCCGGATGGCCGCGAACAGATGTTCACAGGCTGGGACGCTCAGGCAATCGCATCCTTCATCGGTGTCACCCTGAAATAACCCCAGACCGGTCTTGGAGGCTCTAAAAGTGACCGAAGCCCTATACTTTAAGACAGATGACCTGGGTGCCGTTCAAACGCTCTTGTCCGAAGTCCGCCAGCGCACGACTGAGTTGGTCAAACCTCTCTCTGCCGAAGATGCCATGCTGCAGTCCATGGAAGACGCGAGCCCCGCCAAATGGCATTTGGCCCATACCACCTGGTTTTTTGAGGAATTCATCCTTCGGTCCGCTAGCAAAGACTACGTGTCGCCAGACGACCGTTTCGCGTTCCTCTTCAATTCCTACTACGTGCAAGCAGGCCCGCGACATGCCCGTGACAAGCGCGGTCTGATTTCACGCCCTTCGTTGCAGGACGTTCACGCCTATCGCGCCCATGTCGATGCGTCGCTCGACAGGCTGCTCAGTTCAGGGCGGGACGACCTGCCGGAGATTGCGGCTTTGGTGGCGCTTGGGTGCCACCACGAGATGCAGCATCAGGAGCTGCTGGTGACGGACCTGCTGCATGGCTTGTCATACAACCCTTTGATGCCGGCCTATCGCCCTCCCGAACCGCTCCCGGTTGTCCAGGCAACAGATTTGGAGTTCGATAGCCATGCAGGGGGGCTGGTAGAGATCGGTTACACCGGCGATGCGTTTCACTACGACTGCGAAGGCCCGCGCCATCCGACCCACCTTGCGCCATATGCGATGGCAAACCGCCCGGTCACAAACCGGGACTGGATCGCCTTCATCGAGGATGGAGGATACGAAAAACAAACCCTGTGGTTGTCCGACGGCTGGGCAACACGTCAGCGCGAAGCGTGGGATGCGCCGCTTTACTGGTGGCGACAGGATGACGAATGGTGGTCTTTTACGTTGCGCGGCGCACAACCCGTGGCCCTCGATTCTCCGGTTGTCCATGTCAGTTACTACGAGGCGGATGCGTTCGCGCATTGGGCAGGGGCACGTCTGCCGACGGAGGCGGAACACGAGGCAGCATTCCGCAATCGGCCGATTGAGGGCAACTTTGCCGACAGCGACGCGTTCCGCCCGCTGCCCGGCGACGGCATCTGGGGCGACGTCTGGGAATGGACGCAAAGCCCTTACACCCCCTACCCCGGGTTCCGCGCTCCAACCGGTGCCATTGGCGAATACAACGGCAAGTTCATGGTCAACCAGTTCGTCTTGCGCGGCGGGTCTTGCGCGACGCCGTGCGCGCAGATGCGGCCGACCTATCGGACGTTCTTTTACCCGCATCAGCGCTGGCAGATGCTTGGCCTCCGGTTGGCAAAGGACGCGTGATGCTGGACACGCCGGTCATCATGAACGAGGCGCTGCTGTTCGCGGCGCTCGACGGTCTGCAACAGGTTCCCAAGACACTCCCCAGCAAATGGTTCTACGACACCGAAGGCAGCCGCCTCTTCGAAGAGATCACGCAACTGCCGGAGTACTATCCCAGCCGCACGGAAACGCACATCCTGCGCGCGCAGGCTGGTGCGCTATCAAAGTCCATCCTGGCTGGCGGGGCGCTTGTCGAACTTGGAAGTGGCGCGAGCGTCAAGACACGGCTGCTGATTGATGCCGCACCGCATCTGGGCCTGTATGTCCCGGTCGACGTCGCGGACGAGTTTTTGCGAGACACGTCGGTCAAGCTGGCGCAGGCATACCCGGGACTGTCCGTACAGCCCATGGTCGCGGATTTCACCGGTTCGTTTGCGTTGCCCAAAGACTTGTCTGACGTACCAAAGACGGTCTTCTTTCCCGGCTCGACCATCGGCAATCTGGATCAAGAGCAGGCGGTCGCGTTGCTGTCCAGCGTCCGGGCGTGGGACGGCGTTCACCGGTTCATCCTTGGCGCTGACCTTGTAAAGTCGGCTGATGTCCTGATCCCGGCCTATGATGACGCGGCGGGTGTGACGGCCGAGTTCAACCTAAACCTCCTGCGTCGCCTGAACCGCGAGATCTGCGCAACGTTCAATCTGGAAAGCTTCCGGCACGAGGCCCGCTGGAACGCAGATGAAAACCAGGTGGAGATGCACCTGCGCAGCGAGGTGGACCAGAGCGTATGCGTCGGTGACGCGCACATTCAGTTCAAGGCTGGTGAAACCATCCATACCGAGAACAGCCGCAAATACACCGAAGCAGGCCTGCACGAGTTGGCGAAAGCGTCCGGCTGGAAGATCGATGCGTTCCACACCGACACCAAAGCCTGGTTCGCGGTCGCCGTGCTCTCTCCGGTGTGAGGTCTGCAAGGCTCCGACTGTTATTGGGCTAACAAAGGTCCGCTTTGCGTACGCATGATATATATGCTGCTACCGCGGAGAAGAACTGCTTACCATCCAAGGTGCTTTTTGCTGCGACCGCAAACGACGCATAGCAGACGCAGAGACGAAGATATCAAAAGGCAGCTCTGTCCGCTGAGCAGACCTCCAGCGCTGCTTCTATCGAGCAGGCGCAGCGAACGGCGGATAAGTTGGCTGAGTCTGCAGTCTCCGAAAACCGTGCTCAAGGTCGGCTATGGGCCGCGAGTTACGACACTCTGAATCTGGGATGTGCCAGAAATCGGACAATTCCGTCATCCTGTCAAAAGTTGAAATTTGAGGAAGGTCGCCCCGTCATAATCGACTTCGCCAACCCGCCAAGCACCAATTCTGTCGAGTGCCCGCAGGTTCGTGCGTGACGGTGGTAAAAGGAAGGTCACATACGGGATGCGTTCATCGGAAATTGCAAAGTCGATCGCCTTTCGCGAGATGCGCGGCCCGAGGCCAAACGTGTCGGGCCGCAAGACCAGTCCGAAATCCCACTCGGCCCCTTCTTTTTGAAATCCACCCCAGCCGACATATCGGTCATCGGACAAGAATGCCCAATGTCCAAGTCCGTCACGGTGCCAACACTCTTCCTTTTTGGCGACAAACCGCGCCACTGTTTCGGCATTCCAACTAAATTTCAGAAGCGGCATATGCTCGGCGACACGCGGGTCGGACATGTGCGCCAAGATTTCGGCTGGGTCAATTTCCGACAATCGGACGAATTTTATTTCAGATTTCATTGCGGCGTCTTTCGATGTGCTCGTCGCTCATTGTCAGCTGGACAAGATTTTTTTCAGCCAACTCTTTGCCTGGCGTCACGCTGGGACATAGGCATTCAGTTTGTTGCCATCCAGATCCCGGAAATATCCTCCGTAGAAACCATGATCTCCGCGTGGGCCGGGGGGTCCCTCATCTGTTCCGCCAAGTTCGAGGCACTTGGCGTGAAGCGTATCGACGGCTTTTCTGTTGGTCATTTTCAATGCGACCATCACCCCGTTTCCAACGCTTGCCGGTTCCCCATTGAATGGACAAGCAAGGCATAACGCAGGCTCGGCCCTTGAGCGGCCCCATGCGGCCATATCGCCGTGTTTCCAAAGGCGGTTTGCACCCACGCTCGAAAACAAGGCGTCGTAGAATTTCAGCGCGGCCCCGAAGTTGTTGGTTCCGAGGGTAACATATCCGATCATACTTGATCTCCGTAATTCTGTGGGCGTCATTTCAACTCTAAGCCCGGCTAAAAAGACGCCTGGGTTGCTGCGCCAGACCGCCTTGCAAGTAAGGTCGAGGCCGGACCATGGCTCGGAATTGCCCGCACTTCAAAATTTTCGAAACGCTCGATTGCCTGCATCAATCGGGAGCGGGACATAAAACGGCCGGTCCCGCGAAACAAAAGCGCCTGGCGCATTAGGCTGTCGGCAAGACCACGGGCAGGCTCATCCGCGCAAAACGCGAGACAAAGAGCGCCACCGGCTCGAACAACCCTGCAAAGCTCAGTCAAAGCCAGATGGGGATCGGGGACGGTTTCCAGAGCCCAAGCACAGGTCACAAGATCGAATGCGCCATCCTCAAACGGCAAGGACTCCAACCGTCCTTGTATCTTTGGCACAGGAATATCGGCGCAGCTCGCAAGCATGGCCGCGGACGGGTCGAGAAGGGTCATCAAATTCGGGGGCATACCCTCGGCAATCAATGCACGTGCCAGATTGCCGGTGCCGCAGCCAGCATCCAAAAACTTCGAATTCGGCGTCGCAAGTGCACGCACCAGGCCTTCCAGGGCGGCCTGCGCCTCGCCGCCTGCATGACGCAGCCAGCGATGATGAAGTTTGTCATAGCGAGGTGCGAGCCTGTCATAAAGATCGACCGGATCGCTTATAGGCGTTTCTGCCAACATCTCTTTGGTCCTATTACTCATTCATAGTGTCCGCGGTGCGCACACGTTCTTTACGAAGAACTTGCGTTGGATTGCGGCGCGGTGTGTTCGTGCTCGGGCCACATCCATGCGGTCCAGAGAATTGCCATTAGAGCCGCGATCTCGATGACGAGGTGAAAGATGTCATCCATGTCGGTAGGGGGCGAGGAAAGGAGCGTACCCGTCGTGAAGATCGCTGCAAGAAAGGTGACAGGGCGACCGATCCTGCGGGTTAGCAGGAGCGAAAAGAGCACCATCGCAATCGGCACTTGGACGAGGAAACCGCCCAAAAGCATCAGCCCTTCGGTGATCTCGATGCCGTTGTAATGGCCTGTCAGCAGCATCTCGATATGGGACGCGAGGACAAACTGGTGAATATCGCGAAAGATGATGTTGAGCAGTATGAACAGCCACAGGGCCGAAAGAAGAATATGGGAATCGAGCCGTCTCATTTTGGTGTCTTCTTTCTGTGTTTCTGGAGTTTGCCGGTATCAGGCCGGGAGCACGACCGGGTTCAGATCACCGCGCCGGATGTGCGCGTTGCAAAGGCGCGGCGGATCATTAGTTCTGCAATCGCAAGGTTGATGGCCCACGCCCCGACCATCAGGACGTCACGGGAAAACCCCGACGGCTCAGTGTCAAAGAGGCCCATCGTGACCAGAAAGAGCGCGGTCTGCGTTGAGGCCCCTTGGCCGATGGCATAAGCGCGCAGCATCGCAGCGCGGTGCGCAGCGACGTTTCGCGACCGGATCGCGACGACGGCCCATGCGATGAGGGCGACCATCGCGAGGCTAAGCGTGACCCTCGCCCCATAAAGCAATGGTCCCTGCAGGGCGTCGGGAAATACGTAAGCTACGGTCATCCATAGCCCGGTAAGCGCGCTGACGCATCCAGTGGCCGCCACGATCCGCCCGAGGATCCTGTGCAAGGCGGGGCGGTAGCGCCTCAGGCTCGGCAGAAACTGCACAGCCCCCACAAGGCAGAAAACTGAACTGCCGAGAATATGCAATGTGATCGGGAGGGGATCGATCACCGCACGCGGGTTTGGCGGTATGATCGCCGGAGTGCCGAGAAGTTCCGGAAGCCGGACCAGACCGACGACTGCCGGAATGAAAGAGTAGAGGAACACGAGGGCAAGGAACGCCCATTCGCGACGGCTGATAAAGTGCATGCTTCGGTCTCTCAGAACAAGGTGTCGGTCTGCCTCAGGCGGGCTTGCGCGCGACGATAAAGGGGCTCAGTCGGTTCTTTCCGAAGTACCCCGTCTGCGCGATTTCGAACTCGGCCCGGAACAGATGCCGGGTCAATTCAGCGTGACTCAAGATGATCACATTAGGCGCGATCCGCAGGGCCATGAGCACACGAACCATGGCTCGCATCCAGCGCGGCGCGTCCTTCAGACAAACCGTCTTGGAAATGAAATGACCGCCGGGTTTCATTTGGTGGAATGCTGAATCCAGCACGATGGGTATGTCATCCACCAGATGAAGCAGGCTGAACGCGCAAATGACCTCGAACGGTTGGCCAGGAATGTCTTGCGCCGCCTCCGCCTGAAGGAATTCTGGTGTTCCTGCGGCATCGCCGCCTGAACGTGACCGGGCGATCCGGATCATCTCGGCAGAGAGGTCGGTTGCGGTCACATGAGCGACGAGAGGCGCGATCTTACTCGCCGTTCCGCCTGTCCCGCAGCCGATTTCAAGAACGCGATCGGTCGATCGAAGAAGCGCAGTGACGCATTCCAGCTTTTCTTCGTAGGCGGTGACATCGGCGATGGGCTTTTTTGCGTACTTGGGCGCATGCCGGTGCCAGAAGGCTTGGGCAGTCATGTCGGTTTCCTTTGCATGTTACACTTCAGGTTTGAAGCAGCGCGGATGTGCCAGTCGTAAGAAACTGCGGAATACATTGTGTCGCTTTCGGTTGCCGAGATCGGGCCGATCCCGTTTCGCAGCCGGTATCATCCATGCGCTCATGAAAGGTCGATTGCTTAAATTCGTCCACCTGCTATACGCTCATGAATGAACTGGCAGGCCGTCTCCTTCGATTGGAACCAGGTACGCGCCTTCCTCGCGACAGCGGAAGAAGGCTCGTTCAGCGGCGCGGCGCGCGTGCTGAAGACAACACAGCCGACGATAGGACGGCAGATCGGTGCGTTGGAGGAGGCACTTAGCGTCACGCTGGTAGAACGTAGCGTCCGTGGTCTTACCTTGACGGAAGCAGGACGCGACCTGATTGATCACATGCGCACGATGGGCGAGGCTGCAACGCTCATCTCGATGGTGGCCGACGGTAAATCTCAGGATGTCACCGGAGAGGTCGCGGTCACGGGAACGGACCTCTTGTCAGCAGCGATCCTGCCGGGTGTGCTCAAGCCGTTGAGACAGATGGCGCCTGGCATCCGCGTCCGCATTCTTGCGTCGAGTGAGATGCAAAATTTGACGCAGCGCGAGGCGGACATCGCGATACGCCACGTCCGCCCGGATCAGCCGGACCTGATCGCACGGCACTTGGGCGACTTTCGCGCCAATCTCTATGCCGCGACCGACTATCTCGATCGTGCAAGCCGCCCACGGACACCGCGCGATGTGGCTGCACTCGATTTCGTCGGCAATGCCGACCCCGAGCGGCTAATGGCCCCACTGCACAACATGGGCGTGCCCGTTCGCGCAGAGAGCTTCGTGATGTCGAGCGAGAGCGGTGTCGTCGCATGGGAAATGGTGAAAGCGGGCTATGGCATCTCTATGCAGCCCGAAACGTTGGGCGAGGCTGAACCTGGCATAGAGAAGGTCTTGCCGGATTTCCCTTCGCTTGAGTTTCCAATCTGGCTGGTCACCCATCGGGAGTTACAGACCAGCCGTCGTATCCGGATCGTATTCGACCTGCTGGCCCGGGGTCTGTCAGACGTTGCGAAGCGCCGAAGTGGTGGCGATTAACAGGTGCAAAAGCGCCGAACCCGGAGCAAGTAAGGTCGCGTGGCAATAGTTGAAACTGCGCTTGCACGAGTTCGTTTTATCCGATGAGTGTACGTTAATGTTGGAGATGCTGCGCAATCGATCAACTTCCGCTTTGGGGAAGCTGCAATGCGGCAACTTATCTCGCGATGAACGGCTGGTTTGGGCCGTTGCGTTACAGGGTTCGGCGTTGATTTGGTTGGGATGCTGCTGTGGCTTCGGGGTCCGCAGAGAGTCCAAAGGGCCCGGCGCTTCGCTTGATTCCGAGCTGGGTTTGCCTCACAGGCGCCCGTTTCGCCCGCTCTGCTAAACTTCGCCATTGTCGATATTGGGCCGTCGGGGTCGGCATCAATGCGATTTTGGTAAGTCAAACCGTTCTGGCCAGTCGAATTTGAACGCGTTGTAGCAAGCGATCGCACTCAACTTGCATGGAGCGGGGAGGTCGTGATCGAAGGGCAAACGGTGAACGGATCCGAGACGGAACAGCTTGAAATCGAAGGGAGTAGCGCCGTCCAGATCTGACTTTGCTTATTGGCATGAAAAGCACATCCTGCCGCCGCCGTTCAAAGCCTTGCATCAACCCACGCAATGTCGGATTTGCAAGACAGGCCTAGCGCCCGAACAAAATTGAGGTCCAGGAACTCTGCCAGCTGCGATCCTCTTGTCGTGCAATGAAAACCGCATTCAGCAAGCAAGTGTGCTGCCCCTCAATTGCAGGGTTTGTCCGGCCCTGCGCGTCCGTTTCAGTAGATCGAAATTCCGTCACCAATCCCTCCGCATTGCGGCAAAATAGAAATGCTGGATGACCGTCGCGGGGCATGCCTTTGCCAAGAAGCAGGAAACCATCGTCTTGCCTGATCCATTCATACTCCAGACCAATGGCCTGATCCGACCCGGAGGGTTCGCCGTAACGGACAAGCGTTTTTGAGAAACGTCGATAGCTTTCGATAATCGGCCCGCCCGGGACTATACCCGGATCATCCGCATCGACGCGGTCCGATAGACCAATTTCCGCGATATAGGCTTTAAAATCGGCTATCGTATCGTGGGACAGGACCTGCGGATTGCTTTCCACGCCGAGGATGTGCAGACCGGATGTAAGTTGGGCGAAATTTTGCGGTTGGTTAGTCCGGCTGACCTTCACCTCGCCGTTTGGTGCGGTCCAGATAACATGTCGGTAGGCCCGCGGATCAAACGGATGCGGAACCCCGTCAAATTCAGTCCCGACCATTACGACAGGGCGCAGCGTCTCCCCTTCTAAGAGGGTCAGGGACTGTGGCTCAATCCAGAATTCGTGTGCGGCCAAGGGGCTCACCAACAAGCACATGGCTAGAAGACGGAAAACCTGCCTAAACATCGTGAAGGACTCCCGTCGCCACAACCGGCCCTGTCGGAACGCCAGAGGGCGACCCGCCAGAAGGTTCGATGCTGATGGCCAGCGTCTCTCCGTGTGAGAGCGCGGTGCGCAATGACAAAGTGCCGGTCGACAAGAACGTGCCGAGCGATTGAGGCGGCTGGTCCGGTCGCACCAGCCAAAGCTCAAACACAGATCCCGCGGGCGGTTGTGTCGCGGTGCGCGTGATGTCCAGCGCGCTGCCTTGCCAATCAAGTGCGACAAGAAACGTGCCAGTTTCGCCTGCAAGAGTGGCGCGCAGTGTGGCATTTTGCGGGGACCCGACAAGAACAGCGACGACGACCGCAGCAGAAACAAAGCCTGTTGCTGCCCCCAAAAACCATGCCCAGGGCGACGCGCTGCGCCGGGTGCTGTTAAAAAGATGCCGGTCAATGCGGGCTTTGATGGCACGTGGGGCGTCAAGCTGGCCATAGGATTTATTGAGGTCTTCAAGACGCACCTCCCAACTTTCAACCTGGCGCCGGATTGCGGGGTCCCGGGCCATGCGTGCCTCAAGCGCGCGGCGCTCTTTCAGGTGCAGAACGCCCACAACGTATTCGGCCACCAGTACCTCATCTTCTTCGGACGGTTGGACAGCATCTGTCATAGCTGAGAGTGCTCCAGGCAGTCACGGAGCCGCAGCAGACTGCGCCGTAACCACGTCCGTATGGTGTTCAGAGGGGTGTCATAGCGGTCGGCAAGTTCCTGATAGGAATAGCCCTCAACATAGGCGGCGCGCACAGCGTCGGCGCGTTTGTCTTCCAGTTGCTCTAGACAGGTTTCGATGCGCGCACGGTCCTGTGCGGTGGCGGTGGCTTCTTCGGGGGTTTGCCGGGCGTCAGGAATGTCTTCGGCCATTTCGATAGGGGCAACCGGTGCCCGTTTGGCCCGCTGGCGGTCAATCGAAAGATTGCGGGCAATTGCAATCAGCCACGACATGGCTTTGGCCTGACCAGGACGGAAGGTTGAAGCACGCTGCCAGATGCGGATGTAGACTTCCTGCAGGACATCTTCCGCTTCGGCGCGGTTCTTCATGATACGGACTGCAACAGCAAACAGCGTGCCGGATGTCCGGGCGTAAAGCGCGTCAAAGGCACGACGGTCGTTCAGCGCAATCCGGCTCAGAAGATGGTCAAGATCGGGATGATCGCGGGTCAATACATGCCTCCAAGTTCGAGTGGGATGGGGGCTGCAGCATTGCGGTTTGCTGTGCCCGCAGGCTTTCCGGCCGTCAGGTCGCTGCGCGCGCGCTGCAGGGACCTGAGGCGGTCCTCGTAGGTCGTTTTCAGGGACTGGTCCGACCGCAGAACGGTCGGTTTGAGAAAGACAAAGAGCGTGCGGCTTGAACTGCTGCTGTTGCGCGATCTGAACAGGTTGCCGAAAACCGGGATGTCACCGACACCCGGCACCTTCTGCAGCGATTTCAGGTCGTCGCGCGTGATCAGCCCGCCCAGCACGATGGTTGATCCGCTCTGCGCCAGAATACTGGTCTGTATCGAGCGCCTGTTGGTGATCAGGTCAGCCGCCCCTTCGATGTTGGCGTTGACCAGCGATGACACTTCCTGGCTGATATCCAGCCGCACAGTGTCTCCGGCATTGATGCGCGGCAGGACGTTCATTGTCAGGCCGACGTCGCGTCGTTCAATGGTGGTAAAGGGCTGTGCCGTGTTGCCGTCCGTTGCAAAGCTGCCGGTCCGGAATGGCACATTCTGCCCCACGACAATTGACGCAGGCTGGTTATCGAGAGTGGTCAGCGAGGGGGTCGACAGCAGGTTGGCTGATGTTGTCTGGTTCAGCGCCTGGACCAGCAGGCCGAAATCACTGCCACCCAGCGTCAGGCTGCCCCCGGTGGTGATCAAACCGGCATTGGGTGCGCCAAGCGCTGCGAGCAATGCGCCCAACGCCCCGCCACCGTTGCTGAATGAAGTTGCGGCCAGGCCGCCGGGGGGGCGAGTTCGCTCAGCCCCAGTTGGGCACTCAGGCGCTGGGCCACATCGCCGGATACCTCAACGATGGCCGCTTCGATCAGTACCTGCGCGCGTTTCTGGTCAAGTTCCTGCAACAGGGCGGCTACATCGCTCAGCTGAGCTTCGGTGCCGCGGGCCACAATGGCATTCTGCGCGATATCTGCGGCGATCGTGATGCCCGGCACGTCGGCGGCGGGCGCAATGGCGTTCAGCCCGTCCTGTTGCAGGTCCTGAGCAACCGCGTTTGTCGCCGTGGCACCCGCCGATGTCAGCGTGGCGTTCAGGATGCCGGCGACCTGCTCTGCCTCGCCGAACCTCAGCGGGAAGACACGGGTGGCTAGCCGGATCCGCGGATTGGCGACCGGGGGGACGTCCATTGCCCGGGCCAGTTCTTCGACCTCGGCAATCTCGGCGCTGGTCCCGCGTACCAGCAGCGTGTTTGAGCCGGGATCAACAGAGAGCCGCGCGCCTGTGGCATTGGGGCCCAGAACCTCGGCGATGGCTGCGCCGACAATCCCGGCCTGTGTGTTGCGGAACTGAAGTACGCGTGAGGTCTTTTCCTGATCCCGGTCCAGGCTTCGGGCCAGCGCCATGATCCGGGTTGTGCGCTCGGCCGTGTCGGTGATCAGAACTGCATTGGGGTCTTCAACGGCTTCCAGCGTGCCGGAGGCGGCAACGAGGGGGCGCAACACGCGCGCGGCTTCGGCAGAAGGCAGGTTTTCAAGACGCACAAGGCGGGTCACGAAATCCTGGCTGCCGGCATCGCCTGCACCGTCACCGCTTTGGGCTGCGGCGCGCGCAGTATCGAGCGGAACAACCTGCCAGACGACCCCGCTCTGAACCGCATGAAATCCGCGCACCCGCAGAATGGACTGATAAAGTTCCCACGCGCCATCCCGGTCCAGCGGTTCGGCGCTGATGACGGTGATGTCACCCTGCAGATCAGGATGAACGATCAGTGTCCGGCCGGTGATTTCGGCAATCTGCTCGGTCAGAAGCGAGACGTCGCTATCACGCAGGTTGATGGTGAACAGCGCATCCTGCCCCGAAACGGGCAGTGGTGCCGACAGGGCACAGATCAGCGGCAGAATTCGTAACCACATCGGCGTCACCTCAGGGGAAAGGAAAATGTCATCACACGGCCATTGCGCTCGACCTCAAGCCGGGCCTGTCCGGATGCCGCGATCCGATCATAAAGACGCCTGTCGTCGTCGGGATTGCCGACAGGCCGGCCGTTTACGCTGCGCACCAGATCGCCCGCTTTCAGTCCCGCAAGCCGCACGCCAACATCGTGGCGGTCGGCAATGACATAGCCATCGTCCCCCGGGGTCAGCCCGATTTCATCCAGCACCGCTTTGGGGTTTTTGCGGATCCGTTTGCGCCAGTAATCGATGTATTCAGACGTCGTTTCGGGGGCTTTGACCGTTGCGCACGCGCAGGCACAACGAGACCTCTGCCCAGACGGGCGATCATGTCTGTAGGGCCTGACCGCGCGCCATCGGCCTGTTGGTTTGCGCCGTCAGTATCCTGGCCGTCAAAGCGCAGCGTGATCGTCCCGCCCTTGCCAGTCAGCACAACATGATCAACCGCGACCTGGCTGAGGAGATAAGAAGCAGTCACCGCCTGACCTTCGCGGTAGCTGTCGGTTTCTCCGTCAATGGCGAGCAAGGCGGCAGAGGGCGCGCCCACGGTTGAGAATACGCCGCGCAGAACGAAGTCCGGTTCGGTGCCGGTGGTGCTTTGCCCGGCGGGTGCGGTGCGTGCAGCCCGTCCAAAAGGTGCGCGCTCCAAAAGCGGGGTCAGATCAACATGGTCCGGCCCTTCGACTGGGACGGCGATGGCGGGCGCACCAGGCGCCAGCACGATAATACCAGCCGCGTGGCGCATGACGGGCAGGGCGGCAAACACGACGGATCCGGTGGCGATCAGAACCAGCCCGACGCGGGGCAACAGGTGGGGCAGGCGTTTCATGGGATAACCTCCCCTGCATCGATGTAGCCGGTCAGCCTGGCCAGTGCGGCCGCAAGGTCATTCATGCGACCAACGGAGATGTCGACGCGCAGAAGGTCGGGGTCAGGGGTGTCAGAACGTGTGGTGGCGATCCACCAGTTCTGTCCGGCAGCACGGGAGACTTCAGGCAGATCGCTCAGTGCGAGGTGCAGTTCAACCAGTCTGTTTTCGGCGAGCCACCGGGCCTTTGCCCGCTCCGAAACAGCAGCAATCGCACGCGTGTGTTCTTCGACTGTGGCCAGGATGGTACCGGCGGACACCGCCAGGACAGTCAGGGCAACCAGGGCCTCAATCAGGCTGAACCCGTTTTCTGGCTGCCGCGTCTGCATTCTGTCCCTCCGCCTGCGCCCGAATGAGGTTCAGGCCATCGAAATAGGTGTTATCATCGTTTCCTGCGCCAATAAGCAGGCGTTCTCCGCGCTCCGGCGCCAGTGCTGCAGAAACGGGAAACACGTCCTCATGATCGCGTTGGAAGGACATACGGGGGTATCGCGAAATTAGTTTCACCGGGTTGAGCCCCGGATCATCGGAAATCACCCAACGGCCTTTTCCGTCTGGCAAAAGCACGACCACATCGTCGCCCTGCTGCCAGATCGCAAAGGGTTCGCTGCGGGTCAACGCCCGCCGTTTTGCGGTGTCCAGCCGTGCGGAGAGGGCCAGCAGGCCGAACCCTTCACCCCGCACGTCGCGCTGAGTCGGGAGCGCAAGCACGACAGCGCTGGCAATCACCGCGAAGAGTGCCAGCACGACCAGCATTTCGATAAGGGTCACGCCCGCCTGAGGCACGCGCCTTGCCGGGGTCATGAGCCTGCGCGCGCTTCGCGGTTGCGCAGCGGGATGTCCGCGGCGACACCCTCGCCGCCGGGAGCGGCGTCTGCACCAAGAGAGACAAGATCAAAGGTGCCGGCCTCCGAGCGATAGACATAGGGGGTCCCCCAGGGGTCAACGGGCACTTCGGTAAGGTACCCGCCTTCGGGCCAGGTGCGTGGCATCGGCGGGCTGATGGGGCGTTCCGCCAGCGCGGCGAGGCCCTGCGCCGTGGATGGGTACCTGCCATTGTCCAGCCGATAGAGCTGCAGAGCCCCTGCGACGGTCCGCATATCGGTCTCGGCGACGGCAACGCGCGCTTCATCAGGGCGGCCGATCACATTGGGAACAATAAGTGCCGCAACAACAGCGATCATCACCAGGACAACCATCATTTCAATCAATGTGACCCCTGCCTCGGGGTCACGGCGGGTACGGTAGTCTGTGCGGGTATCTGACATGAAACTATTCCTCTCGGGCTTGCGTATGTCTGGTTACATAGGCGCGCTCCAGCGCTCCGTAAAGGGAAAAATTATGCTAAAACAGAGTGTTAGCATGAGTGATGGAGGCCGGGAACGGACCCCGTCAAAAGCGCTTGTACCTCTGCCCCCTTCCTCCCAGGGCCAGCGCACTGATCCCGGTTTGCTGGAACGTGTTGAACGTGCTGCGGCGGCCTCGGGGTCTCCCCCCATTCTGCTCCCGGGTGCCGCCGCACTTGTTCTGCCGGTGTCTTTGCCCCTGAAAACCGACCGTCAGAGGCGTGCGGCGCTGCCCTTCGCTGTTGAGCCATATCTTGCTGAACCGCTGGATCAGGTGACTCTGGCGCTGGGGCCTCAGCTGACAGGAGAGACCTGGCTCTGTGTCGCAGTGAACAACGCCCGGCTTGACGCCCTGACCGGAACGATGCCGGCGGACGGCGTCTGCTTTCCCGACACGCTTGCCGTACCCCTGCCGACACGCACCGGCGCCTGGTCGCTCTGGTGCGGGAGCGACACGGTACATGTCCGTCTGGCAGACGGCACGGGGCTCGCGATGGATCGCGACGCTTTTGCCGACGCCTGGCGCGTTTTCGGAGCGCCGCCGGCGGAGGTTGTCCGTGGTACCCCGCCGCCTGGCGTAACAGCAGACAGGGTGCCATTGGCACCGGTTGATCCGGAGATATTCAGCACCGATCTGCGCCCCGGCAGGGCGTCCACCGGGCTGAGGCGTTTTCGCGATATTGCCTGCTTTGCCGCCGGTGTTGCATTGGCGGCAGGCCTCGCGCACGTGGCGCTGCTGCGGGCCGACGTGTCGTTTCTCGCGACGAGTGTTGCGGAGAGAACCGCGGCGGTGCAGCGTCAGCTTGATGCGCGTGGCATTGATACAGAGGCAACCGACGCGGCCTGGCGCGTTGAGGCTGCAATTTCCGATGCTGCCGGCGCAGACGCGCCGCAGGACCCGTTTCTGGCGCAGCTGGCGCGGTCTCTGTCGGCACTGCCGGCAGGAAGCAGCGTGACCCTTCGTGATCTGCGTTTTGATGGGGCGGCCGGGACTCTGACAGTGATGCTTACCGCTTCTGGTCTGCAGGATCTGCAATCCGCTGAAACAGCGCTGTCGGATGCGGGCATATCCGTCACCAGCGGAGCCGCGAGCCGCAGTGAGGCGGGCGCGGAGGTGCAGCTGATAATCGGGGCGGTGTCAGATGCAGCGATTTAACAGGCGCGAACGCAGACTGATGTTTCTTTGTGGAGCTGGGGTTTTGCTGTTGGGGTTATGGTCGCTGGTGCTCACACCCATGCTGGGCGCAAGGTCAGCGCATCTGGCCCGGCTTGCTGATCTCGACAGAATTTCTGCTCTTCTGGACAGCCTCCCTGAGACACTGGCCATCGGGCCCGCGACCGATCTGCCCCCGCTGCGCCAGCGCGTTACGCAATCGGCTGCTGCGGCGGCACTTGAAATCAGGCGGCTTGATCCGCAGGGCAATGCCCTTTCGGTTTCCCTGGGGGATGTCGGGTTTTCAGCTCTGGCGGGCTGGCTGGACATCCTGACCACCGCTCAGGCAGTGAAGATCACTGGCGCGGAAATCGCGCGCAGACCCGAACCCGGCATCGTCAGTGCGCGTCTTGTTTTGGAGAGCCTGCGATGACGTCTATACCTTACGGCTTTGCCCAGACCCACAGTCTCGCAGTCGACGGGGGCACATGCCTGATGACGGAGGCCACGCCCCTTTCTGCTTTTGCTGAGGCTCAGCGCCTGTCCGAAGGGTATCTGCAGGTGCGCCGGGTGTCGGCGACGGTCCTGTCCGGGGCTCACGAAGAGCTCTACGCTGACAGTGCCATCGCCGCGGCAGGCGCTGCAGAACTGGCCAGTGGTGAGGGAGCGGACCTTGCCGCTCTCGCGGACAGTGCCGCATCAGTAGATGACCTGCTGGAGCAGCGCGAAGATGCGCCCGTCGTCCGCCTGATCAACGCGCTGCTGCTCGAAGCGATCCAGAGCGATGCGTCCGATGTACACGTTGAAGTCGAAGAAAAAGCGCTGGTTGTCCGCTTCCGTGTGGATGGTACCCTGCGGGAAGCGCTCAGAACGACCCGTACGCTCGCACCGCAGCTGGTCAGCCGGATCAAGGTTATGGGACGGCTCGATATTGCGGAAAAACGACTGCCTCAGGACGGCCGGGTGTCACTGCGGGTAGGCGAATACCATCTGGACGCCCGCATCTCCACCATCCCGGCACAGCATGGCGAACGGGTCGTAATGCGGCTGCTTGACCGCGACCAGACCCGCAGCGGTGTCGAAACGCTTGGAATGAGCGACGACATGCGCAGTGTTTTCGAGCGTCTTCTGCACAGGCCGGATGGTCTGATCCTGGTGACGGGGCCGACCGGGTCGGGCAAGACCACTACGCTTTATGCGGGGCTGGATGCGCTGAACGACCGGCAGCGCAACATCATGACCATCGAGGACCCGATCGAATATGCGCTGCCTGGTATTGCGCAGATGCAGGTGAACACAGCGACAGATCTGACTTTTGCGCGCGGGTTGCGGGCGCTTTTGCGGCAGGACCCGAATGTCATCATGGTTGGCGAGATCCGCGATGGCGAAACGGCGCGGGTTGCTGTGGAAAGCGCCATGACCGGTCACCTTGTCCTGTCGACCCTGCATACCAACAGTGCGGTCGGGTCTGTTGCCCGGCTGGTCGACCTTGGCGTTGAGCGGTTTTTACTGGCGCCAATGCTGCGGGGACTGATCGCGCAGCGCCTGGTGCGGATGACCTGCCAGCACTGCGCGCAACCACGCGATATCACCGCAGCCGAAGCTGCCATGCTTGGTCATCGCGCGTCGGCAGGTGAAACGATGCTGGAGGGCATCGGCTGTCCCGCTTGCGATGGCAGCGGCTTTCGCGGGCGCGTGGCGCTTTATGACCTGATCGAGGTTACCCCGGAAATCGAAACACTGATTTCTGCGTGTGCACCCGAAGCCGAACTGCTCAAAGCCGCCAGCGCGTCATCGTCCGGTTTGGTCGGTGATGGCGCCGCAAAAGTCCGCCAGGGCCTGACGTCGCCGTCCGAAGTGGCCAGGGTGATCATTGAACATGCCGGAGAGAGTGTTTCATGAAGACGTTCCGGTATGCGGCTGTTGATGCGGGCGGAACCCCCGGCGGGGCCGGCGCGAGGCGCAAAGCCCGGAACATCTGCGCGAAGAGTTACGTGCGCAGGGCCTTCTGCCGACGGCGGTGCGGCCGGCAGGCTTTCCATCGTCCGGCCTGCGCCCGGTCCGGCAACCGGGGCGCCTGAACCCCGCTGATATTGCCGTTTTCACGCGTCAGATGGCGACACTCCTGTCCAGTGGTGTGCAGGTCGAAGCGGCACTCGCCGCTGTTGCAGGCCAGGCGGGGCCACGTCTCGCAACCATGTGCCGTGAGGTCCGCCAGGACGTACTGGACGGTGGCAGCCTGAGTTCAGCACTGACCGGGCAGGGTGGGCGGTTTGACCGGTTTTATCTGACGTCTGTGCGCGCGGCAGAACAGGCAGGGCGGCTGGGTGTGGTGCTGGAGCATCTGGCCGAACACGTGGAAACGACGCAGCGGCACCGGCAGACTGTCGTCCTGGCTTTGATCTACCCTGCCATTCTGATCGTCGTTTCCGTTGCCGTGGTCCTCGCCCTGCTCATTTTTGTGCTGCCGGACATCGTGCGGGTTTTCGCCGCGCGGGGTGCGGAACTTCCCCCCTGACAAGGATGATGATCGGGCTGAGTGACCTGCTGTCGAGATCCGGGGTTTTTATTGCCCTGACCGTTACTGTGCTGGTTGTTGCCGGAGGTTTTCTGATGCGCCGGCCCGGAATGCGGCAGGCGTGGCACCGCATTCTGTGGCGCGCGGGCCTGGCCCGCCAGATGGTTCTGGTTCAGTTTACCGGCACGCTGTCAACGCTTACCCAAAGCGGCGTCACCCTGACAGACGCGCTCGCGGCTGCCACGGCAACGGTGGGTAATCTGGAGGCCCGTGCGCTGTTGTCCGGCGTGTCGCAGGATGTGCGCGAAGGAATGGCCTTTTCCCGCGCCCTCGCTGCCCGGCCCGGCTTCCCACCGATGATGATCACCATAATCGCGAGCGGCGAAGCCAGCGGAAGCCTGCCCGCGATGCTTGCGAGGTTCTGGTCCGATCAGGCGCAAAGCCTGCAGGCCCGCGTCAAAGCGCTGGTGGCTCTGGTGGAGCCGATGGTCCTGCTGGTCATGGGGGGTGTCGTGATGCTGCTGGTGCTCGCGATCCTTCTGCCCATCGTCAGTCTCAACGGTCTGGTCGGATAGCCGCGGAATTTATTCAGGACAGTGAGGATTTAGAAATGGCAGAATTTTCAGGGTTATCACGCCGCAGTTTTTGTCTGGGTGCAGGCAGCCTGCCTTTGCTGGCAGCCTGTGGTACACCGCCGGACGCAGGCTTCGGCCCGCGGACGCGGCAGAGCTCGCAGAATGTTGCGCTGCTGGTGCCGCTGACCGGGCCGCGCGCGCAGCTGGGTCAAAAAATGGCAAAGGCAGTCTGGCTGTCTGAAGACCTTGGAGCACCCGGGACACGCGTTGGGGTGATTGATTCCGGCAGCGATGCTGCAACGGCCAAAGGCGCTGCCGCGCGTGCGGTGGCGGAAGGGGCTGACATTATCGTCGGGCCGCTCTTTCGTGATCAGACAGCCGCCGTGGCAGAGGCCGCAGGCAATGTGCCCGTGATGACACTCTCCAACGACGACGCGCTGACGGCCGCGGGGGCCTGGGTGTTTGGCGTCACGCCTGCCCAGTCCGTCGATGCGGTCCTCCGCTACAGTGAGAAAGCGGGCGCACAGCGCATTGCACTGCTGGAAACGCCGGGACTTGTCGCCGAACGCGCCCGTGCGACGCTGACAGAGCGGGCGGGCAGGGCGCGGGTATCCGTTTTGCCCGGCGTTCCGCAAGGCACCAGCCCTTCTGCGATGGGTGCCGCACTCCGGGATGCTGGCGGTGGATCGCTGCCGGATATTCTGTACGTTCCCTCATCCGGGTCGCCGGCGCTTGCGCAGGCTGTTGCGGCGGTGGGCACCGGGGTGACCACGATCGGGTCATTGCAATGGTCAGGTCTGCCCGCAGATCAGTTCGCGGCTCTGGACAGGGCCTGTTTCACCGGCCCGGATCCGCAGCGGTTTGACAGGTTGTCTGAGAGTTTCCGGGCGCAGCTGGGCGAGGAAATGGGCGTGCTCGGCGCGCTCGCCGTTGATGCGGTCGCCTTTGCCAAGTCAACGCAAACGCCGGCCCGGCTTTCCGGAACGAAACCGATTGACGGGTTGCTGGGACGCACTGCGCTCCGGACGGACCGGACTTGTGAGCGCAGGCTGTCGGTGTTGCGCATCGCAGGCGGCGGTGTTGTCCGGGTCGCATGACACAGCGCCCGGCCGAAGCAGGGGTAACACTGGTCGAAATGCTTGCAGCCCTTGCTGTTTCGGCACTCATCGGGATCGCAGGTTTTACGCTGCTCGAAGGTGTGCTTACCCGCGATGCGCAGCTGAGCGGTCGTATGGAGCGGATCGGTGATCAGGATCTGGCCTTTCAGCTTCTGAGCGCTGATGCATTACGGGCCCGACGGGCGGTATGGTCAGATGACGCCGGGCTGACGCTGTCGACACAGGGTGCGGGGATCAGCTGGCGCGCGGATACCACCGGCGTGACGCGGCGCATCACCTGGCCGGACGGGCGTTCGATCACCCAGCAGGTTTTGCGCGAGCCAGCGGATATCGCGGTACATGACAGGTCAGCCCGTGCGGTGGTGCTGGGGCTTTCAGACGCCGGTGTCGAAAGGATTGTCATGATGCCGGATGATTTCGCCCGATGAAACGCACAGGCGACAGCGGGATCAGTCTGCTGAACGTCCTTGTGGTGGTGGCAGCGGGTGCAGGTCTGGTACAGGTTATGCTCACCGACCAGACAATTGCCATTGATCAGCTGCAGGATGCCGCGGACGTCAGCCAGACACGCGCCCTCGCGCAGGCTGGTGTATCGTCGGTCGCGGTAGCTTTGCGCCGCGATCTGCAGGTCGCACCGGAGAGTGATCACTTCCGCGAACCCTGGGCCGCGAACCTGCAGGAAAACATCGACCTCGGCTTTGGCGCATTCAGTGTCACGGCGGAAGACCTGCGTGGGCGTTTCGACATGAACGCCCTTGGCCCCGGAAAGATCATCGAGATGCGGATTTTCACGGCGCTGGTGAAGCAGCTGGACCTGCCGGAAACGCTGGCGTCGGAGATCGCCACTGCCGTTTCGCAGAATGGTCCGCTCGATGCACCGGAAGATCTGCTGGGGCTGGGCTTTTCTGTCTCAGATATTCAGGTTCTGCGCCCGCATGTGACGGCCCTGCCGGTGCGCCATCCGCTGAACCTGAATGCAGTAACAGAACCTCTGCTCACGGCATTGCTTTCTAACCCTGTTGCGGCAGACAGCCTTATATCTCGGCGCGCCGCGAAGGGGTTTCTGGACCGGAACGATTTTACTGTACTGGGGCTGGTCGTGCCGCCGCTGGCGGGGTTTGCCAGCGACGCATTCAGCGTGACGGGGAGCGCTGAAACCGGCAACGCGCGGTCCCGGCTGACGCGCCAGGTTTTGCGGGACAGGCGTACCGGACAGATAACGCTGCGCTGGTCCGAATGAAAAACCGCCGCGGGAAGCTCCTGCGGCGGTTCTTTTTTCGTTGCAGTGGTCAATGATCAGAGCGCAAAAGGCTCTGCTGTTACATCGAGGGCCAACCCGGCGTTTGTCACATCCACAGGAGCACTGTTTGCGCTCTGACCGAAGGCCTGCTGGAACACAGCGCCCAGTCTGTCGGCCGCGGCCGGCGCATTCCCGCCGCCGCACGCCGCAAGACCTGCAAGCAACACACCCGCAATGGCCAGACGGCGGCTGACGGGTGACATTCCAAAAAAGCTGTTCATCACCGGATCAATCTCCCGCAACAGTGCCGTTGGGCGAGCCCGGGATCGGCGTGTTCAGGTAGGGAAACGCATTCTGCAGCTCAGACGCCGAAATCGGTGCGCCGTCAGTCAGCGCAAAGTTACCGATCGGCGCGTCTTCGGGTGCACAGAAGCCCAGATTGATCAGATCGCTGGGATCATCTTCGATGGCACCATCGACACCCAGCTCAAATCCCAGCGGGACGGGGTGACACAAAGCGCCGAGGGCCACCCTCAGGATCACGTCGATGACGTCATCGCCCGGACGGCGCCCGTTCGGGAAACCCGCGAGGTCTTCTGCGACAACGCCAAAGGAATGCTGTGCATTGCGCGGTGTCGCCGGGACAGCCGTGTTGAGGCGCAGCATTTCGGAGGCCACGACGTTCTGTGGCTGGTTCAGGCCCGGGAAGCCGGTCAGGAATGTCGTGACAAGGTCGTTGCGCGGCAGGTTCTTTGGTGCCACGTTATTTTCCATACCCAGATCGGGGCCGAACAGCAGTTCAACCAGACGCGGGAAAGTCGGATTGGTCACGTAGGTTGCGAAGTTATCAGCGTCATCAATCGGCTCGGAGCCATTGAAAAGGTCTTTGTCCGTGATGCCGATGACCACTTCGTTGACCAGCGGAGTTGAGATACGGGACTGCTGCACAAGGGCACCGCCCACACGCGAAGTGTCCTCAAACCCGGGGTTCGGGTTTTCCAGTTCCGCCTGCGCAAGGCTCGACGTGGTCCATGCGCCGATCACCGGCTCGCCATCAGAGGTGATGCAGTCGATCGGCAGTTCCAGCGCAATGGTGGACACGTTGACCTTGCCGAAGACGTCATCGTTGTCGCGGCTCTGCGTGATACCGTTGTCGAAACCGGCACCATCACCTGCACCAGGCGCACTGTCTCCCTCGATCGGCACGAAATTGATCAGATCGAACACCTCACCGAGGTTGAGCGCAAAGGCGTCCGCGCGCTGACCGACAAACACACGGCCCGGCATCGCACATCCGGGCAGGCTGACGTCGTAGATGTACTGATTGGCATAGGCGTCGTAGTCGGGCAGTGTTTTCAGGCCGACATGATCCAGAGGCTTGGTGAAGGTTGTGCTGCCCGAACCGGACTGCGCGAGCGTAGTACGCGTGCCGCTGCGCCGGTCACCTTCGATCATCGTCAGTGAATAGCTTTCGGATTCGTTCAGCAAAGAGTCGTCGCCTGCAAGGATCGGGCCCGCGTATTTCAGCGGTATGGCAACATTCACGCCACCGATGTCCAGGCCGATACCTGCACCATCATTGGCCAGCTGGTTGTCAAAGTCGAACTGGAACGTCAGGTCTTCGATGCCGTCACCATCATTGTCGATGTGGACTTCATAGATCCCGTCTGCGTCCATGGTGTAGTAGCTGGGACCACCGTAGTTCACCTGCAGCGGCTGGTAGTTCGCCAGCAGTGTTACATAATCCTCGCGGCCCGGTTCATAGCTGCGGAACACGTAAAAGTCCGTGCCGTCCACCTTCGGGTGTTCCGTGATGGCCGGGGCCTCACGGTGTGACGACGCCAGTACAGGCGCCGTGGCCGCGGTCAGAGCCGCGACCAGCGCGGTGCTGAACCACAAAGCGTTCTTGGTTTTCATTTGATATCCTCATTCAGATCTTGATTGCGCAAGACGATCCCGTTCGCAAAAGACGCATCTTTTGCGGCAGGTGCCGTACGACAGCGGAGTTCCAGCCCTGGTGCGGCGTACCGCGATGGGAAGTTCAGGTGCTGCACCAGACAATACGGGGTCCCGCAAAAAAGAGTTTCGGCCTCTGAACCGTATTTCGCGGAGCATACGTATCTTTTTTAAGATGGATTTTTTGCACGAGATATCAGGTGTCTCCGGCGCGCTTCCCGCAGGAGAAATTATGGCAACGGCCCTGTTGGCCGTGCTGCTGGCGTGGCTGGTCGTCAGCGATCTTCGTCATTTTCGTATACCGGATGCGGTCAGCCTGCCGCTGATTATCATCGGGTTGGTATGCAGCCACTTGCTGACTGTGACACCGTTGCGTGACGCTGCAACGGGGGCCATTGCGGGGTATGCTGTCTTTGCCGGTGTTGGCGCGGTGTTCTTCCGTTTGACCGGCGAGGATGGTCTGGGTCTGGGGGATGCCAAACTTCTGGCCGCCTGCGGCGCGTGGCTGGGCTGGCGCGACCTGCCTCTGCTGGTTGCACTGGCCGCTGTTGCCGCGCTGATCTTCGCGCTGCTGACGGGCAACCGGAAGGTTGCCTTCGGACCCTGGCTGGCCGCAGCGCTGTGGACCCTGTGGGTTCTGCGGATCAGCGCCTAGGCGCTGATCAGTACCAGGCAGCCTCCGGGCATTCTGATTTCCGCGTGCTCCGTTCCGGGCATTGCCACCTGCGCGTCACCGGCAGAGTAAAGCCTGTCGCCGATCCAGAATTCACCTTCAATGATGAAAAGGTGTTCGGAGCGTTCATGCAGGTGTGGTTTGATGGATGCGCCGGGCAGGCAGCGCAGCAGGTACATGGAACGGCCGGATCCCGGATCCTTTGCCAGGACCTTTTTCCATACTTTTTCGCTGCGCTGTTCCCAGGTGCCCTCGTCCGCGCGCACCGTCGCGACAGGAGCGTCCGGCATCCCGTCAATCTCAGCCTCAACAGCGGCAAAAAGGTCATCGGGGGTGCCGCCTCGGGCAGGGCACCGAGCAGCGGATCCAGATATGCCGCGATCCTCTCTGCCTCGGCCGCCAGATCGGGGCGCGTGCCAGGAATGCCAGGGATCAGGTCTGTGCCGCCAAGCAATGCGTCGAGCACCTCGTCGGGCAGTGTCGCATTGGTCTTCTTCATGTCATTGCTTCCTTCATTGCCGCGAGACCACGGCGAACCCAACTTTTGGCAGTACCTACCGGCACGTCCAGAACATTTGCCAGCTCGATGTAGGTGTAGCCCTGGAAATAGCAAAGCAGCAGCGCCTGCCGGTATTCCGGACGCAGGTCCTGCAGCAGTCTGCGGATCACCATACTGTCGAGCGTCTGTGCGGCGGGGTCCGCATTGGTCACCACGTCCGGCACTTCGTCAGAGTATTCCACAAATCCGCGAGAGCGCTCTGCGCGCAGCCGGTCAATGGCGCAGTTTCGCGCAACTGACCCGGTCCACGAAAGCGGATTGCCGCATTTTACGTCGAACTGACCTGCACGTTTCCAGATCCGGACATATGTCTCCTGTGCCACTTCGGCGGCCATTTCCCGGTCGCGCAGCACGGCAAGCACTACGCCGAAAACATACCGCGAGCTCAGATCATAGAACCTGCGGAAAGCGGCCCGGTCACCAGCCGCACAGGCGGCCAGCAGGTCCGCCATGATCCGGCACTGTTCAGCGGCCCCCATTTTTGTCCCAACGCTCCCGCTTCGCTGCGATTTGGGCACCAGTTTGGTTACACCCACATCCGTCCCTTTCCGCTGTCTCTTTACCTGCAGTACGGACGCCGGTTTTCAAAAGATGCACTCCATCAGAATTTTTTCGCCGTTTTCTGCCAGCGGTGTCCCGGGTCCGGGCCCTGTCCCGCTGACAGAGGCACCATACATCAGAATGTAAAAATGCGTATGTCCCCTGCATTTGCCACGCACAAAAGCACGCAATGCAGGCCCGTGCAGGCTGACGGAGCCCAGCGGGACCCAGTCTGCTGTTGCAGCCGGGCGGGCGACGATACGCTGGCGGTCCGGACCCGCAAAATAACCGAGCGCAGCCGAAACGATCGCGACCGTTGTCAGCAGGCCGGCCAGCGCAGCCCGGCGGCGACCGGTTGCCGGCTGTACAGTCTGTACAGGAGACGCCGCATCAATCCGTGCCTCAATCCTGGAGAAAAGGTCCGGGTCCGGTTCTGCTCTTTGCACAAGATGTGGAAGAGCGGCGACGCCCGGGGTCTGATCCCAGTCGTCCGTCTGACGGAATAGTCGCCGCAAAAGCCGTTTCATCTGCGATGTTCCTGATGCAGTAAGCACATGAATGGAAAGACGAAAGAACGCGGCACATGGATGCACTTTCCGTGGCGTAAATGCTGGTCAGATCCCTGCGTACCATTCATACCCCCGGTCTTCCCAGTAGCCCCCTCTGCCGCGCCCGAAAGGCGCAAGCGTATCCACAAGTTCGATGGCCCGGACATATTTGGCCATTTTGTACCCCAGTTGCCGTTCCACCCGGAGCCGAAGCGGTGCGCCATTGGCGACCGGCAGTGGTGCTCCGTTCATCCCCCAGGCAAGTATCGTCTGCGGGTGGCGCGCATCCACCATGTCGATGCTTTCATAGTAGCGTATGCCGCCCGACAGGGTCCGCTCGATCGTATCGAAACAGTGAAATACAGCGTAGCGCGCGCTGGTCCGTACTCCGGCCCGATCCAGCACCTGCGCCAGCGGCACACCGGACCATTCTGCAATACAGCTCCAGCCTTCGACACAGTCATGGCGGGTGATCTGGTGCCGCACAGGCATGGCGCGCAGATCGGTCAGTGACAGTGAAAGCGGGCGCGAAACGAGGCCTGTCACATCAAGCCGGTAATCGGCAAAGCCCGCCTCCCGGAGTGCCACATAGGTGTCATCGCTGGGATCGGTCACACCATTTGGCCGTTGCGGCTGGCGAATGTCCGCGCGGGTAAACTCAGCAGCCAGCGCATCGCGGTCGAGCATGCCGCGCTGCATTGCCATGGTCAGATCGCTGGCCCTTTCCATAAACTGTCGCAGGCGGTGATCCGGGCTGCTGAGGTCGTCGAGGAGCTGGCAGCCTCCCAGACCACTGGTCGCGACAAAGCCGGTTCCTGCACGCAGAAAGTGGCGACGGTTCATCGTAACAGGCCTCATTTGCGAGCCTCAGGGGCGTCAGCGAGGTACCAGCCGGTCAAAATGGCCCGCAATTCATTCAGCGGCCCGGCAAGGATCACCATGGCAATGTGAATGATGACGAAAAGCGTCAGTCCCAGCGCTGCAGCAAAATGCAGCGTCCGCGCTGTCTGCCGGCCACCAAGGATGTCCGGGAGCCAGGGCCAGAGGGCGTTCATTCCCGGTGACATCGCGAGACCGGTCATTACAATCAGAGGAAAGAGCCCGAACAGAACACCGGCGTAGGCCAGACGCTGGACCGGGCCGTATCGCCGAGGGCGGTGAAACCGCAGGCGCAGGTGGTCCCACAGATCGGAGCCCAGCAGCTTCCAGTCTGTGCGGCTCAGGAAAAGGTCCCGCGCAAGATGCCCGGACAGAACTGCGCCCAGAAACCACAAAACCAGTGTACCCACGAGGACCCAGGCGAAGAAAAAGTGGATGACCCGACCCGTCGCAAGATCGGTGTGGCTGGGCACTGTGGCCCACTGCGGAAAGGCGCGGGGGTACCGTCCGACAGGCCCAGAATACCTGTCGTGTCGATCCGCAGCCCAAAGACATCAACGAAGCCGCGCCCCTCTGCCGCGCCAATGGCAAAGACCGTATTGCTGAACCCGAAACCCGACTGGTCACCCAGATACAGGACCGGATGCGCGTTGAATATCTGAAGTCCGCTGAGCAGCAGAAAGAAAAGGCTGATCGCCCAGGACCAGTGCGTGATCCGCGTAATCCGCGTGTGCCGGCGCACCCAGATGCCCCTGTTTGTTTCGTGTGTCATCGCAAAACCTTTCTCGTTTGGCCTCAGGTTCTACGCCCCCCGCGCGGCCAGAGTTTCAGCCGGGCGGCCATTGCTGCTGAAACTAATTCCGCGCGGGCCTCGTCTGTCCTGCCAGTCCCTGATCCGGGGCGACCACATCCAACGAAAGGAACGACCATGTTCTCTGTTAAGACCACCACTGCGGCAGCTTTCGCCGTTGTTCTGAGTGCAACCGCATCCCTTGCTGCAAACCCTGACGTCGGCGGCGCGCCTATGTTTGCCGACAAGAATATTGTTGAAAACGCAGTCAATTCCGCTGATCACACGACGCTGGTTGCCGCTGTCAAAGCCGCAGGCCTCGTTGATGCGCTGATGAGCGAAGGACCCTTCACCGTGTTTGCGCCGGTAAATGACGCCTTTGCTGCCCTGCCGGCAGGGACCGTCGAAACCCTGCTGAAGCCTGAGAACAAGGACATGCTGACCAAGGTTCTGACGGCCCATGTGATCGCAGGCAAACTGTCAGGCGCAGAGCTGAAGGCCAAAGCCAGTGCCAGCAGTGACGGTTTCTTTCATCTGAAAACTCTGTCAGGTGATGCCCTGTCGGCTCAGGTCCGTGGCAGCAATCTCTATGTCTACGACGAAAACGGCAACGCCGGTCGTATCACCATTGCAGACGTGAACCAGTCGAACGGCGTCATCCACGTTGTCGACACCGTCCTGGTCCCAAAATAATCGGGCTGGCTTTTGCGAACGGGCTCAGGAACATGCCGCGCCCGTTCGCATCCTTAACAACGTACGCGCTTCCGCGTGCCGTTCCGGCAGATGTGGCAACAGAGGAATATCACGATGAAACGACGCTGCTTCCCTTTGGTGTTTCTGTTGGCATCTCTTGCGACAATTGTGGCTCTTGTTGCGCAGGCCTGGCTCACGTCTGACACAGCCACCGACCGCGCATATGCTGCGCTTGGCGGCGAACCGATTTCAGCAGGACAGTTGCAGGATACACTGGATGACGTGTTGCCGGTCTATCTTCTCATTCTTCACTCAGCCCTCAGCCGGGGGGATGAAACGGCCACTTATAACACTCTTTCCAGCGTTACACATGGCGCTGCCCTTGAAGCCGCTTTTGCGGCCCGCACCGGAACGCTGGCCATGACAGGATTGCCGCGTGGCAACGGAAAAATTCATGAGATCGACCTGCTAAGCGCAGAAGTAATCCGTCAGGGAGATGTGCTGTCTGTGCTTGCGGTCTGGCAGGTCATCGGGCTCGTCAGCCAGACTGAGCATATCCATGTACGCGGCGGCACATTCGGAGCGGCCCTCAGGCTCGCCCCGGTGGAGGGTGCCTGGAAAATCACTGATTTCACGCTTAGCGAGCCCGGTGAAAATCTCGTAAAGCTAAGCGCAAACTGAATCTCTGGGTTGGGGAGCTTACCTTTTGCCACAGGCAGTGCGGCTTTCGGTTGCAGATATCTGCGGTCCCAAACAGATAGTCTAGAGGCTGATGAAAGACCTTGAGAAAGAGGGCGCCAACGACCAAGCTATGCACGCTGAGGCGTTTGAGTCCAAACGAATCTGGATAGCAATCACTGGTTTTGGGAACGAAAGACCGACGCTCTAACTCGCACTAGCTTGGGCTTCCCGTTCGGAGAAGTGGCCGATCCGACTCTTGCGCATTGCGTATTTGGAAGGCCAACAGTGCATGAAACGGTTCGCTCGACCACACAGCAAAGTTCCAATCGATCATTGTCCATAGATCGAAAGGCAACAAACGGAACTAAAAATTAAAACCATCATCGTCACCGGAGCCAGTAGTGGGATCGGCGCGGCAACGGCACTTTTGCTGGCTTCGAAAGGAGCTAACTTTGTACTCGGAGCGCGCAGGAAGCCTGTATTGGATCAGTTAGTTGCGCAGATCACACGAAGAAATGGCAATGCGGTTTGTGTTGCGGGTGACGTCAGGGACGAGACCTATGCCGAAGCTTTGGTTCAGTGCGCCGAGGATAATTTTGGCTGTCTTGATGGCGCCTTTAACAATGCAGGAATTATAAGGGACGTGGGCCCTATTCCAGAAATGAAAACAAGTAGCTGGCATGAGATCATGGCCGTCAACCTGAGCAGCGGTTTTTGCGCGACGAAGCACCAAATACCCGCGCTTCGCAAAAAAGGCGGCGGATCCATCTTATTCACATCTTCATTTGTGGGATACACGGTAGGTTTGCCCGGAATGTCAGCCTAGGCTCCCAGTATCACCGACCAAAAGGCCTGGACTTTGATCAACCCAAGGAAATAAGACGCGGCTGCTTCGGGATCATGCAGATCAAGTTGTCCAGTTTCGGCAGGCCCTCGCATCACAGGTTATCGGTTGGCTGCTGTCTGAGCAAAACAAACTGAGCTGCGAGGCTGCGAGCAAGCAATCCCTTGAAGCGCGCACTTCTTCCGGGCTGTTGACCCGAGCTAACGACAACAACCACAACCCGAACCTGCAGTTTTTCCAGGAAAACCCAATACGCATGTAACGGGGTGCGAATTACCCGTGTGTCGGATACTGCCGGGAAGGACCCATAGTGGGCAGTAGTGCGTAGGCCTGGCTTTCTTCACTTTTGTCTTTTTCCAACCAGGGTCAGAATTTCGGCTGCGGCATTCCTTGAAGTCATCTGCCCCCGGGCGACAGATTGGATCAAGTCGAGCAAGGTGCAGGTTGGAACAGAGATGAGGTCTTCGTAGCTGCGGCCCATCTGCTCGATTGCCGCGACTACCTCCTTCTCAGCAAGTTGCTGCTCAGTTGAACTTGGCACTGAGTCGACATGGTGCTCTTTAGTTTCGGCGGCTTTGCCTTTTTCTTTGTTTTTTTCTTTCTCTTTTTTGGATGCAACCTGTTGCAGAGCTTCTGCGCTACGACTTGCAGCCCCGCGTGCAATACGCTGCACAGCCCGCTCGGTCTCAGATGCGCGCTGAACGACGTACTGGTTAGTCTGGCCTGCTCTTCCCACTCTGCGTATTAAACCTCTCTTCTCCAGGTCCGTCAGCGCGTATCTTACTGTCCGGCGGCCGACGCCAATGTCTTGAGCCATCCGCGTGACTGACGGATTGCATTGCCCGGTCTTGGTGTTTTGGTGATCCAAAAGCCTGAACAGGACGACAAGGGCAGTGGGGTTCAGGCGGGTGCCGCGGCAATTTGCAGCCCGCTTGAGGGCGGACCACTTTTCAACGAGGTTCAATGGCTTACGGGTCATCTGGCAGAACCGGGCAGTTGGGACGTAGATTTGACAGCATGATCGTCGATCCAGCACCTGATGTCCGAAGCCCGGTACCGGACACTCCGGCCGATCTTGATCATGATCGGCCCGCCACCGTTAACCGCCGCAAGCTCAAGAAAGCGCTTGGACAGTCCGAACGCCTCCTCAACCTCTTTGCGGGTCAACAGCCTTTCGTCTGCGATTTGTTTCATACTGCTCTCCTGCATTGCGTGTGGCATCAGCCAAACAAGAGAGCGAGCAATCAAAAATCCCCTATCTGAACGTAACCTCACCCGTTTCGTTTAATCGCTCCAGAACAGTTCGAAGTTCAGCTGCCGAAACTTCCTCGTCTTCAGGCACCGCACCCTGCTTTCGCCAAAGTGGTATCTCCGCGTCTTTCCAAACAACCTTCTCGAAGGAGGTCTTTGAAAGCTCAAACAAACTGACGAATACCGCGACAGCTGTTGCTTTCTTGACCTTCTTTGCAGGGCTGAACTGCGCATAAACTGCTTCTAAAGCCTTGATCGCTTGCTCCATGCTGTCTGCTTGAACTCGCGTTGTGGGGCCGCCGCGCTGTCTCGCTTTGAGACTGGGCAATTCCGCTTTCAACAGATAGCGAAGGTCTCCTTTTGGTTTGCTCCGTCTTTGCCATTGCTCTGGTAGGATTAGCTCAGGACCAAAGTCTCCGACAGCGAACGCGAAGGCCCGCCCTGTTTCCAGACAGGCTGAAGTACAGGTCTCCAAAGCATGCTCCAGCTCTCTTGCAGCGTCACGAATCTCAGCGACATCATCGTCGAGGATCAACCATTCCACATGACGGGGCTCCCGTTCGAGCAGTGTAGTGCGCAACCCTGTGTTCAACATGATCACGCCGGGCCCACTCGGCAGGCGTTCCCCCGGAAGGAACAGACTTTCCCGCCTTTGAGTGAACTCAATACGTCGTTCGACGATCTTCCTGGCATTAACAAGAGATGCACGTACGGGTGTCCCGGCCTCTTCGATCTTTTCCTCAATTGCTGCATTGAGCTGAGACCTGTTGCAATACCACTTAAGAGCCACGTCTTCGATGAACCGTGATAGCCGACCTTTTCCAACAACTTGTTCGTCAACCACCCTCAGATCCGAGGGAGCCATCGTTTCTCTGCCCAATCCTGAGAATGTCTCAACGCTGTACTTGGCACGCTGGAGATCGCCGATCAGCTTCTGGTATCGGTTTGTCTCAGTACCATCACTCATTCTGGGCATCGCCTGTTCGGACAACAACAGAGGTCGCATTCGGCGTGAGCAGTTCGTGCAGCCGATGCCCAATCTGATCCGCGGCAGATCGCACCGGATTGTCGCTGAGGTGTGCGTAGCGTTGAGTGGTTGCGATGTCTTTGTGACCTAACAGGGCACCTATCATGGGCAGGCTCATCCCACTCATGGCACCAATACTCGCAAAGCAATGGCGCAGGTCGTGAATACGGACATCATCAATCCCGGCGCATTTCCGAATGACACCCCACGGGTCTTTGAGATTTACGAGTTGGGTACCTGGCTTTTTGCCGTGCACCACGAAGGTGGGGTCAGGGTCGCCAGTTTGCACCCTGGCAATGACCTCCATCGCGGGTGGGGGAAGATACACGAATTTCCTGCCGGTCTTCGAGTCTGGCAGTTCCGCGCGACGAAGCTCCCAGTTAATCCAGTTCCACTTCAATCCCAGGACCTCACCAGAGCGGGCGCCGGTGAAGAGAAGCAGGCGTAATGCAACGATCGCAGGCGGGAAGATCAGGCGGTCATTTCCGTTGCCATCCGGGATGGGGCCTCTTTCTGCCTGACCTAAAACTTCGCCAAGACGCGCAAGTTCCTGCTCTGAGAGAAGCCTTTCCCGCCGTTCTTCCTTGAAACGCTTTACATGTCGCGTGGGGTTGCTGCCATCAGGTCGCAATTCCCAGAGCTCGGCCAGATTGAACAGCTTACTTAGTAGTGCCAGGGTGCGGTTCGCCTCATAGGGACGGTCTGCCATGCTGCCATGGATGCTGAGGATGTCTTCGCGTGCAACGTGCTCTACTTTGAGATGGCCGAGTGCTGATTGTAGTGTCTTTCCAATGATCCGTTCATCGTTTCGTACGCTTGAGGCTCTTTTGAAAGGTCGTGCGTGTTCTGCGAGGTAGCGGTCAAACAATTCCGACATCGTAGGTGCCTTGCGCACCTGGTCTCGTATGTTGGAGGGGTCCTTGCCCAGGCTTACTTCCCGAGCCATCTCAATCGCGACCTGCCGCGCCTGGTCCGGTGTCAGAGCGCCATGAACCCCAATTGTCGGTTCTCGCCGCCGACCTGATCGACCGCCACCTACCCGATACTTGAACACATATGTCTTGCGACCCGTTGGGTGCACCTTGAGACCGAAGCCCGGCACTTCGCTGTCCCAAAGCGCGAAAACGCGATCACCCGGCTTTGCTGCGTCCACAGCACGCTTCGTCAGTTTGGAGCTCGTCGCCACACCTTCATCCCCCTCAGAAATCAAACTCGCTCAGCGACCACATAGCGACCACCGGGATCGAAACTACACGAAAACCAAAGAAGTGTAGAGCGTAAATATCAAAACTTATCAGATGCTAAGGAAATAAAAGGCATTCAAGCGAAATCGGGAGAAACACGCAAATCTGAGACTTCTAATCAGCAGGTTGAGGGTTCGAGTCCTTCAGGGATCGCCAGTTTTTCTGATGAGAGCCATTTGCCGGCGACAGGCCTCGTGCGGCGGATTTGCCTGGATCCGGCATCAGGTGGAAGCCGTTTCCAGACACTGCAGGATACGTTGCACAGCCCGCAGAGCGCCGCAAAATGGGCCTCTCAGGTCGCTGCTAGCGCCAATTACTTTGCTGAGCTGTTCCAACTGCTGCTTCCGCCGCACAGCTTTGGTGTCAGACAGGGCCGAAAACAGGTCTGATTGCGACCGGGCGGTATCGGTTGGGGCATTGCGTGTGTCGTCCATGACGTTGTTTTTCGCCACAAAGCCCGCCGACGTTTGCCTTCAGATGGTCGCCCGCGACGACGCACGGACAGTAGAGATCGGGCGTAAGGACAAAACCCCTCGCTGTTTCGGCTCCTGTCGGGCCGCAGCATTCTGCCGCCCGGAAACGCACGTGATGATTTCATTGTCTTTGGGCAGAACCAGGTCGCTCAGACAGTTGCCTCTTCATTGGCAAACGTTTCGTCCACCTTAGTTCACGCCCTCGGTTTTCAGATTTAGGCGACCACTGCAGCGCTCTGATCAAGCAGGAGGCATCGGCTGCTCTGATGTCCGGTCGGTTCGGTCAGTATCAAGCGTCCGTGCGGTGCCTGCAACGCGTACTGACGCCCCCCTCGTTCCGTCCAGTGATACCTCTATGAGCGACGGGCTGCCCATATCCTCGCCCTGGCGGATGGTGAAGCTGCCGCCGTGAGGCCAATCCATATCGCGCAGGTAGCCGGCAAATGCCGCCGCTGCGGCACCGGTTGCGGGGTCTTCGAGGACGCCGCCCGACGCGAATGCATTGCGGGCCACAAACGAACGGGCGTCGTTGATGAAAACAAGCATGATCGTCACAATGCCATGGCGGCGCATCATAGTACGCCCCCGCTCCAGATCGTACTGCATTGCTGCGAGCTGTGTGCGTTTTTTCAGCGGCAGAACAATGTGGTCTGCACCGCCGTGGATATGAGCCGGGGCCAGACGCTGGTCCAGATCATCGTCCTGCAGGCCGAAAAGCGCCATGGCGTCCCGGTGCTCTTCCGGTGTCAGACTGCGGCTGCGGGTCGGCGGTGAGGCCAGCGATGCTGCCATGGTCTCTGCAGTAGTCTCGGCGTGTACCGTGATGGTTGCGTCATTCAGTTCCAGCGAATAAGCGCCGGCGCCGTTACGCTGCCCTAAAGCGGCACCCAGCGCGATGGTTGCATGACCGCAGAAGGGTACTTCGGAGCCGGGTGAGAAATAGCGCACGCGCCAGGCATGTTCTGTGTCATCCTGCGCGTGGGCAAAAGCGGTTTCTGAATAGCCGATCTCCGCGGCAATCCGGGCCATTTCCTCTGTGCTGGCAGCTTCTTTCAGCAGCACAACACCTGCCGGATTTCCACCCTCTGATCCCTGACTGAATGCTGCAATACGCTGAATATTCACGACTGTCTCCTGTGTTTGACTGGCGCAAGTTTATCGCAGTCAGGCAGCCGGTGTCCCCGCAGGGCCAAAGGCGGAAAGCGCTATCTTCTTTCATTTCGGTGCTCTCGTTAATACGGTGCATTCATGGTGAAAGAACTTGATCAGACCGACCTGCAGATCGTCGCGATTCTGGAGGCGCATGGCCGTACCAGCCTTGCTGAGGTCGGAAAAACCGTCGGTCTGTCGGGGCCGGCTGTGGGTGAACGGCTGCGCCACCTCCTGGAAACAGGCTGCATCACAGGCTTTGGCGGGCGTATCGACTTGCGCCGGTTTGGCTACACGATCCAGGCGCTTGTGCGTATCAAGCCACGCAGCGGCCAGCTGCATATCGTCGAAAAAATGATCGAAGAGCAGCCGCGTTTCACCGCATGTGACAGGGTGACAGGCGATGACTGTTACGTCGCGCGTCTGCTTCTGCGCGATATTGCGGAGCTGGATGATATTCTTCTGCCGTTCCACGACCGTGCGGAAACGAATACCGCCATCGTCAAATCATCAATATTTGCGGACCGTCTGCCGCCGCTGGACGGAGGGTAACAGATGCATCACAAAGCAAATTTCCGGAGTGCGGGCATGAAGGAGTGTCCGGTGCCGCATCGGGATCACCGCACCGGAATCGGTGTGGCATGAAGGTGGAAATCACATCAGCTTGGGGCTTTTCAGACACCGAACTGCGGCACGCGATGAACTGCGCGTTTTCAGATTATGTGGTTCCGATGCACCTGAGCGAAGAAGCCTTCGCTTTCGTGCTGCGCCAGCGGGGGCTGGACCGGGACGCCTCGCGCGTGGCTCTGGTGGCGGGCCGGATCGAAGCGATCTGGCTGATGGGTCTGCGGCGGGACTGCGCGTATCTGATTTCCAGCGGTACATCACCCGGCAACAGGCGGCAGGGGATTGCCGCACGGCTCGCAGCAGACTGCCTTGCTGGCCTCAGGTCCGGCGGAGCTCAGCGTTTCCGGACGGAGGTCATCATCGGTAACACCCGCGCGTTCGAACTCTACCGATCCCTGGGAATGAAAGTGCTGCGCACTCTGGACTGCTACGACATACCCGAACCGGCGATGGCCGGGCAATCACACCCTGTGCGCGAGGTGCGCTGGGAGGAGATCAGACAGGCGGCCGCTGATCTCTGTGATGTCAGACCGTCCTGGCAAAACAGTTCTGCCGCCATAAACGCCGTCGCCGATGGTGTCCGCTGCTGGGCGGTTTCGGATGCGCAGGGCCTCGCCGGGTATGCTGCCGTGATGCAGGATAACGGATCACTGGCGCAGATCAGTGTGCGCCATGACCGCCGGTCGCAGGGCATTGGCACCAGTCTGATAGCCGCGTGCCACACCGGCGGGACGATGCGTTTTGTCAACGTCGACAGCGCGTCTGAAGATCTCCGCGGTTTCATGGCCGCGCTGAAGGCCGTCAGAACCGTGCGTCAGTACGAACTGGAAATGACGCTCTGAGACGCGTTATGGCGCTGATGGCTCCGTCTGACACGGCATCTCCCTGATCAAGGCTGATGCGCAGGTTTAGCCGCCGCTTCATCGGCCGGCCGAAGCGACGCAAGTAAACCGCTCGATCCGCAGCACTTCTGACGTGTGTCCGGAGGAGCGGGCGCCTCGCCCGAGCTGTTGCAGGGCGCGCAGTCAGTATCCGACAGCTTTCTCCGGTCTGCACAGGTTCTGCACATCTTCTGCGCACGATCTGCCCGGCGCATATGAAATGACCGGGCACACATGTGATCGGCCTAAGGAGTAAAAATATGCCAGAACCGAAACTGATTTCCGGAGTTCCGGCGTCGCTCGCGATGGATGGGTGGTGGCTGGAGACCCGCACGCCAAAGACGGCAGACCAGCCATCAGACCGACCGGATGGGAACCTGACCGCCAGGGCGCAGATGACGCCTGTTGTCGTACTGATTGCGGTCGTTATCCTCGCCGACCTGCTGTTCTGGAACAGATCGGCGGGTGTGTCCGTGGCGGTTTTCGCCTTTGGCCTTTTCGTTCTGGCAGTTGTGTCGGGCAAACGCACAGCGGGCCTCGGTCGGGCAGCTCTCGTTCTGTTGGCCGGATGCCTGCCGGTCATTGAATACCTCCAGTTCTTATCCTTTGTTTTTCTGGTCCTGAGTTTCGCGACGGCGCTGATGCTGACACATTCTCCGACGCTGAGATGGGATGATGCGACCACTGCAGGCATCGGTTTTCTGCGGCAGCTGCCTCTTTGCTGGTTGCGGCTGCCCGGAGGTGCGCTGTCGGGTCTGCGGAAAGCCGGGCAGAGCGCCGGACGGCAGGGACAACCCGCCATCTGGCTGCGCAACTGGTCGTTTCCGTTGGGCGGAGCATTTGTATTCAGTGCACTGCTGATTGAAGCAAATCCGGTTCTGAACACCTTCTCAGCACCTGATCTCGACTATGCACGGTTTATGCAAAGAGCGCTTTTCTGGACCGGGTTCGCGATGATTGCCTGGCCGGTGTTGCGGGGGGATCGGGGCAAAGCAGTTGACCTGCGGGGCGTCGCCGTGCCGCTGTCCGGGTTCGGCATCAATGCAGGCTCGGTCGTACGGGCGCTCTGGTTGTTCAACGCTTTGATCGGTGTGCAGACGCTGCTCGACCTTTCAGTCATCTTTGGCGGTACAGCCCTGCCGGCGGGTATGAGTTATGCGGAATACGCGCATCGTGGCGCTTATCCGCTGCTGGTGATGGCCATCCTCGCCGCAGCATTCGCGCTCGCAGCGACACCGTTTCTGGGTGAAAACCGGGTGATGCGGCCATTGTTGTTCCTTTGGCTGGGCCAGAATATCGTTGTCTGCGGGTCCGCTCTGATGCGGCTGGAACTCTATGTGGATGTTTATGGGCTGACGTATCTGCGGATATACGCACAGATCTGGATGTGCCTTGTGGCGGCGGGTCTTGCCCTGACAGTCTGGCAGGTGCACAGCGGCTACCCCACGACCTGGCTCGTTCGTAAATGCTCCATCCTGACCTGTGCAGTGCTGTATGGCACCTGTTTTGTGAATTTTGCGCAGGTGATTGTGGATCACAACATGGCGCTGGCAGAACCGGATTTCTATTACCTCTGTGGTCTTGACCCGGTTGGCGGCATGCACAGGCACGTCGCGGACGTTGCAGCAAAGGGTTACGAAAGCTACTGCGATCTGCGGGTTCCTCAGGTCCGGTACTGGCAGGAATGGGGCTTTCGCACTTGGCGGGCGTTGCCTTAGACTGACTGGAAACAACGTGGGCCGATACGTGAATATTCTGATTGTGGATGACGACCCCGGGTTGCGCAACGTGCTGACCGTCGCGCTGGAACGGGAAGGGTATCAGATACAGACCAGAGCGAACGGGCAGGATGCCGTGTCCCATGTGTTTCGGGAAAACCCTGATCTTGTGATCCTGGATATCGGGCTGCCGGCGCTGGACGGGTTTGCCGTCTGCCGGCAGATCCGCACGCGTTCTCAGGTGCCGGTCCTTTTTCTGACCGCTAGGGAGGACGAGATTGACCGGGTGCTTGGCTTTGAGCTGGGAGCAGATGACTATGTCACCAAACCTTTCAGTCCGCGTGAACTGGTGGCGCGGGTCAGGGCCATCCTCAAACGTTCAGGCAACGCTGCACAGCAGCCTTCTGAACTTGTCGCGGGTCCGATTGTGCTCGCACCTGCGCAACGCCGGTGCAGTATCGGCGGGGACATACTGGCACTGACCGGCACAGAATTCAGGATCCTGGAACATCTGATGCAGTCCCCTGACGCGATTGTACCCCGGGCCCGGCTGATCCGGGACATTTGGGGTGCCGCAAGTCCGGTGTCGGACCGGACGCTCGACAGTCACCTGAGGAATCTGCGCAACAAGCTGGCCAGGCATGCATGCGAAGGAATGATTGAAACGGTGCACGGGCAGGGCGTCAGACTGGTGTCTCCGGCATGACGCGCAGGTGGCGGCCCTCGCTGGGGTTCGTGCTGGGTGGCGCATTGTTCGGCACGCTGTTCCTTTCTTTTCTCGGGCTGGTTCTTCTGCGCTACATCGGGCCGGAGATCGGGTTTCGCTATGCTGCAATGATACTGGCAGTCTGCATTGCCGCCCTCACCGCTGTGCTGGGCTGGCTGCTGGTGCGACTGCTGCTCAGACCGATCCGCGGGCTGGAGGCCTTCGCCTCGGCGCATGAAACCGGGGGGACCCGCCAGCTCTGAAGCACTTTGGCACGCGGGAAATCCACCATACTGCGGCCGGGGTGGTGGCTATGGCTGAGGCGCTCCGCGACAGAGAGACATCAATCCGGTCATACACCGATCACGTGACACATGAGTTGAAGACGCCGGTCTCTGTGATCCGCGCAGCAACAGAACTGCTGAGCGATGGCCCGCAGGACAGTGCTGGGAACGGACAACTCGTAGCGCAGATTGATGAGGCCGCCCGGACCATTGAAAAGCAGCTGGGTGCCCTGCGGTCTGCGGCGCACGCGCGAGAGACACGCTATACCGGGTCTTGCACACTGGCTGATCTGGCAGATGATCTGACCGCAGCCCATCCCGGCATTGTGCTGAGAACTGATGGTGCAGCAGTGCCCTTTCCCATTGCGCGCGAAGGTCTGGCGATTGTCCTGCATCATCTTCTTCGGAACGCAGCGGAACATCAGGCCGGGTCGGTCCTGCTCAGCGCCGCAGATGAAGCAGGCCCCGTTCTGACCGTTTCCAATGATGGTGCACCGGTCCTTGCACATGATGCCAAAAGGCTGTTCGAGCCTTTTTTCACAACCCGGCGCGACAGCGGGGGAACAGGCATGGGGCTGGCTATTGCGAGGAATGTCCTTGAGGCAAACAACGGCCAAATCGCATCGGTACCTTTGGAAGAGGGCGCCTGTTTCGTGATCCGGTTCCGGACAGGATGATCCACGCCATGACGTGAGAATCCACCGGCGGGTTTTAGAAGGATTAAAATCAGGGAATTGGGAGGCTTCCGGCGTTCAGCTGCGCTAGAGAAGAGGGAGTGTCCGGGCAGGAAGCCCGCCCGGACACCGTGTCGTATCAGGCGACCAGATCGAAGCGGTCGGCGTTCATCACCTTGGTCCATGCTGCAACAAAGTCGCGTACAAACTTCGCGCCGTTGTCGTCCTGTGCATAGACCTCAGCATAGGCCCGCAGGATCGAGTTGGACCCAAAGACCAGATCGGCACTGGTGGCTGTCCACTTGACGTCGCCGCTGGCACGATCACGGATTTCATAGGTTCCGTCTTCCATCGGTTCCCATGTGTTTGCCATGTCCGTCAGGTTGACGAAGAAGTCGTTCGTCAGCTGACCTTCGCGGTCAGTGAAGACACCGTGCTTTGTGCCGCCGTGATTGACGCCAAGCACCCGCATGCCGCCGACCAGAACAGTCATTTCGGCGGCTGTCAGGCCCAGAAGCTGCGCCTTGTCGAGCATCAGCTCTTCGGGTGCGACAGCGTACTGCTCCTTCTGCCAGTTGCGGAAACCACAGGCGAGCGGTTCCAGCACGTCAAAGCTTTCTGCGTCGGTCTGCGCGTCGGTTGCATCACCGCGGCCTGCGGTGAAAGGTACCGAGAGGCTGAAGCCAGCCGCGCTGATCGACTGTTCGAGCCCCACATTGCCCGCCAGAACGATGACGTCTGCCACTGATGCGCCGGTCTCTGCCGCGATGGGTTCCAGAATGCCGAGCACTTTCGCCAGACGCTCCGGTTCGTTGGCCACCCAGTCATTCTGCGGTGCCAGACGGATGCGCGCACCATTGGCACCGCCCCGCTTGTCAGACCCGCGGTAGGTCCGCGCGCTGTCCCAGGCCGTTGCGATCATTTCGGCTGCGGAAAGACCGCTGGCCGCGATTTTCGCTTTGACGGCATCGACATTATAGTCCGTGGCACCTGCGGGGATCGGATCCTGCCAGATCAGGTCTTCGGCAGGCACATCAGGGCCATAGTAGTTGGCTTTCGGGCCCATGTCGCGGTGGGTCAGTTTGAACCACGCACGGCCAAAGGTCTCTGCGAAATACGCCGGATCTGCGCGGAATTTCTGGCAGATTTCGTTGTAGATCGGGTCAACCTTCATCGCCATGTCCGCATCGGTCATCATCGGCATCCGGCGTACCGTCGGATCGGTCGTGTCGATAGGCTTCTCGTCTTCCGGCATGTCGACCGGCTGCCACTGGTTGGCCCCGGCGGGGGATTTCGTCAGTTCCCATTCGTAGTCGAAGAGGTAGTCGAAATAGCCCATGTCCCATTGCGTCGGGTGCTTGGTCCAGGCTCCCTCGATGCCCGATGTGAAGGCGTTCGTGGCTTTGCCGTCGAGGCCCGGGTTGTTCCAGCCAAAGCCCTGCGCATGCACGGGGCAGCCTTCGGGCTCGGCACCGATGTTGGCGTGATCTCCGCCACCGTGCGCCTTGCCGACGGTGTGGCCGCCACAGGTCAGTGCCGCGGTTTCTTCGTCGTTCATCGCCATACGCGCAAAGGTTTCGCGGACGTGCAGCGCGGTACGCGCGGGGTCCGGGTTGCCGTTTACGCCTTCGGGGTTCACATAGATCAGACCCATGTGCACTGCGGCCAGTGGGTTGTACATTGTGCCCGGCTCATCCAGATCGCCGTAGCGGTTTTCTGACGGCGCGAGCCATTCGTTTTCCGCACCCCAGTTTATGTCCGTTTCAGGGCCCCAGATGTCTTCGCGGCCGAAGCCGAAACCAAAAGTTTTCAGACCCATGGATTCATATGCCATGTTACCGGCGAGGATAATCAGGTCAGCCCAGCTGAGCGCGTTGCCGTACTTTTTCTTGACGGGCCAGAGCAGACGGCGGGCCTTGTCGAGGCTGGCGTTGTCCGGCCAGGAGTTCAGAGGCGCAAAGCGGATGTTGCCGGAGCCTGCGCCGCCGCGGCCGTCACCCATGCGGTAGGAACCCGCAGAGTGCCATGCGAGGCGGATCATCAGACCACCGTAGTGGCCCCAGTCGGCCGGCCACCAGTCCTGGCTGTCTGTCATCAGCGCCTGAACATCGGCTTTTACCGCTTCGTAGTCGAGCGCTTTGACCGCTGTGCGGTGGTCGTAATCCGGGTCCATCGGGTTTGTGCGGGCGCCGTGCTGATGCAGGATGTCCAGGTTCAGCGACTTGGGCCACCATTTAGTGACGCTGTTGTCGGTCCCGGTGTTGCCACCGTGCATGACGGGGCAGCCGCCGGCCGGGTCAATATTGTTGCCGTCCATGAAATCTCTCCCTTGAGGTTACGCTGCAGAGCACAGGCGCTCTGTTGACCTGTATGTAGTCCGCGCTGTCGATAAACTCCAATTGGAACTCCAAAAGATTGTGATAAGCTGAGCTTATGATCGGTCTTACTCTGAAGCAGTTGCGCTATTTCGAAGCGCTGGCGCAGCATCAGCATTTCGGGCGCGCGGCGGATGCCTGCGCCATTTCGCAACCAGCCTTGTCGCTCCAGATCAAAGAGCTGGAGCAGATGTTCGGCGCGCCACTGGTCGAGCGGGGCGGGCGCGAGATCCGGCTCACGCCTATCGGGCTGCGGCTGCTGGAGAAGGCCCGGCAGATCCTGCTCAGCGTCGGTGAGCTGGATGATCTGGTGCGCGCAGCCCAGGGGCCGCTCAGCGGGCGGCTGCGTCTGGGCGTTATTCCGACGGTTGCCCCCTATTTTCTGCCGCAGATCATCGCCGATCTGGCAGGGCGGTTTCCGGGTCTTGACCTGACACTGCGCGAAGCGGTCACGCATGCCCTGATCGAGGATCTTCAGGGAGGCAGGATTGACCTTGCTGTGGTGGCACTGCCGGTATCAGAGCCTGCGCTGACGGAATTTGCCCTCTTTGAGGAAGACTTTGTGCTGGTGCGTCCGGCCGAGGATGCGGACAAACCGGTGCCCAGCCCGGTTGCCCTGCAGACGATGCGCTTGCTGCTGCTGGAAGAGGGGCATTGTTTTCGCGATCAGGCGCTGTCGTTCTGCGAGTTTGGCGAAAGCCGCCCCGGCGCGCTGATGGAGGGCAGCTCTTTGTCGACGCTGGTGCAGATGGTAGGGGCCGGCATGGGGGTGACTCTGATCCCCGAAATGGCCGTCAGCCTGGAGGCGCGTTCTGCAGAAGTGGCCATCTCGCGGTTTTCCAGCCCGCGCCCGTCCCGAACGATCGGCATGGTCTGGCGCAAGACCAATCCGCTCGCGGATCAGCTGATGCAGGTTGGCGCTATTATCCGCGCGGCGGGGATGAAGGGGCACACCGCAGGTGGTGAGGCGGTCAGCTGACCTGCATCGCATCGCGGATTGTGTTGCTGTAGGCACCGATGGCACCCAGACCACCGGTATGCACATAGCAGACGCGCGCGCCCTGCGGGATGTCACCGGAAGCCGTCAGCGCCGGCAAAGCAGCGAAGGATTTGGCCGTGTAGACCGGATCAAGGATCAGGCCACAGTATTGTGCCGCCAGTTTCATGGCGTCTGCGGCAGGGGGGCCGACACGGCCATATCCCGGAGCCAGAGCACCGTCCCAAACGACAACATCCTCGTCATTGACTGCATTTGCAGCATCGGAGAGCCCGGCCAGGCGCGAGACAATCCGCCGGATGCGGGGTGCCTGTGCCGCTGCCGGGCGGCGGACGCAGCCACCGATGACCCGTGCCTGCGACCCGGCCCCGCGCAGGCCCGCCAGCAGACCGCTGTGAGTGGACCCGCTGCCGGAGGCCACAACAAACACGTCAAAGCCGTCGTCCTGCTCCAGAATTTCCCGGGCACAGTCCATGTACCCCAGTGCTCCCAGAGGGGGATGACCTTCGGACAGGTGAATGATGTAAGGAGTGGCCCCTTCGGCGCGCAGTTCTGCGGCCCGGTCATGCAGTGCTGCATCCGCGCCCTCTTCGTCCTCCCCTTCCGGGTAGTGCATGATCTCAGCCCCCAGCAACCCGCACAAAAGTGCGTTGCCGGCTTTTCTGTATGTATCGGATTTACCGGGTACGCGGTCTTCGAGCTGCACAACGGCGCGCATGCCCAGCGTGGCGGCAACGGCGGCTGTCAGGCGGACGAAGTTGGACTGGACCGCTCCGGTGATCAGAACAGTATCCGCTCCCTGCGCGAGAGCGGCCCCGAAATAATATTCGAGCTGCCGCGCCTTGTTGCCACCTAAGGAAGGTCCCGCAAGGTCATCCCGCTTGATCCACAGATCGATACCCAGATGTGCGGACAATCGTTCCGCCCGCTCCAGCGGTGTCGGCTGTGGCACGATGATCGACCTGGGATGCATCACGGGACCTTAGGTTGGGGGCAGTACCCCCCGACTATTGCCCGGTGTTTCACAGGGCGCAATGACCTGGCCCTGCCGCAATGCCGTCTATTCCGCCGCGACGGTCCATCCAGGGTCAAGAGGCAGTGTGCCGGGCGTCCACTGGCGCACGTCATTCTCCAGAACCGCCTTACGGAGCGCTGTCATGCGGGCGCGGCGTTCATCTTCCGGCATATGCAGCGCTGTCAAAATCGCCCTGTCCATAGACTTGTGTGAGAAAGGGTTGGCGACGACCGCCTCCCCCAGTTCTACCGCCGCACCGGCGAATTCAGAGAGCACAAGCGCGCCGTCTCCGTCGATGCGCGAGGCGACGAACTCCTTGCAGACAAGGTTCATCCCATCGGCAAGCGGTGTGATCCAGGCAACATCTGCGACCTGGTAATAGGCGACAAGATCGGCAAAAGGGATCGCCCGGGAGATCAGCGCCACGGGTTGCCAGTCGAGCGTGCCAAAGCGCCCGTTGATACGGCCCGCCATCTGTTCGATGTCGTTCTGGACGTTCTCATAGGCGGTCATGCCACTTGCGGCGGATACCGACACATGCATCAGCCGGATCTGCCCGCGCAGCTCCGGGTTGTTTTCCAGCAGCCGTTCAAAACAGCTGAGCTGTTCCAGCCCGCCTTTCGTGTAATCCGTGCGCCCGACCGACAGGATCAGCCTGGTGTCCCCCAGCTCAGCCCTGAGACGCGTGGCCTGGGCTTGTGCCTCTTCGGAGCGGGCGCGCTGGTCGATGAAATCGGTATCGACGCCCACCGGTGTGACACTCACTGCGACCCGCCGGTCACCAAAGCAGACTTCTGTCGGCATGATCCGTTCGGTCAGTGCGGTCCCCTCAGAGATCCATTTCTCCGGCACACGTTCGCGTTCCGTGACCTCGACGTCAAAGAGACTGCGTGCCACGGACACGAAGTTTGCCGCATAACGCGGCACATGGAATCCCACATCATCACAGGCCAGCAGGCTGGACATGATCTCTTTGCGCCACGGCAGGACGTTGAACATGTCAACAGACGGGAACGGCGTGTGATGGAAAAACGCGATACGCACATCCGGACGCAGCTCGCGCAGGTAACCGGGCACAAGCCACAGGTTGTAATCATGCACCCAGACCAGAGCGCCGGGTGCTGCCTCGGCGGCTGCGGCTTCGGCAAAACGCCGGTTTACGGCCTGGAAATTTGCCCAGTCGACAGGGTCGTAATTGTACCGCTCCTTGAAGTTATGAAGGATCGGCCAGAAGGCTTCTTTTGACGTGACGTGGTAGTATTCGCGCACCTGCTCCGATGAAAGCGGCAGCCGCGACACGGAATACTGACCATAGGCATCATCAATTTCGATCCGCTGCTCAAAGTCCGGATTGTCCGGGTCATCCGCCAGTTTCCACGCGATCCAGGCCCCATGACGCACGCCGCCAAAGAAGCTCTTGAGCGTGGGGACAATGCCGTTGGGGCTTTTGTTTTCGCGCAGAACTGTTTTTCCGTTCTCCACAACCTCTTCATAGGGTTGGCGGTGATAGACGATAATCAGGTCGGATGACATGGGGTTCTCCTCAGCTGGCCGGAAACATCCGGCGCGATACGATGGCTTCGGCGATGCCCGAAACACCATGTGCCTGCGCCTTGTGGACGTGGTCATGATCGTCAAGTTCGCGCAGGAGCGCTTCTTCTGAATTGCCGACTGCAACCGCCGGAAGGCCAAGGGCCAGCATCGACAGGTCATTGAGCGTGTCGCCGGCCACAAGTGTGCGCTCGTTCCGGATCCCAAGATGTGCCAGCAGGCGCAACAGGGTCGGCCCTTTGCTGACCCCACGCGGCAGAACGTCGAAATAGCGGTTGTCGGAAATCAGCGTATCGAGCCCGAGTTCCCCGATTTTTTCGATCGCTGCCGGATTGAACTGTCCCGGCTCCATGTCATAGCTCACCCGGTACCGGAAGGCCGCTGACTGCAGTCTGAGGCCCGGCGCGCCGGACAGGGTTGCCTGGACGCGCAGGCCGGCATCACCCCAAGCTTCGGCGATTTCCGCCTCGAGCTCTTCAATCGGATCAAGCACGTGGTCATGTCCCACACGGGCAACCGTTGTGCCCACATCACCCACCACGAAATCCGGCCGCGGGACACCCTTGTTCCGCGTCAGATCGCTGATAAAGCCCGGGTCGCGGCCGGTGACAAAGATCAGTCCGATGCGGTCACGGTTGCTTTCGATCCAGGCATAGAACCGGGCGCGATCCTCTTCAGAGCCTCCCAGAAAGGTTCCGTCGAGATCGGTCGCAAGAACGAGGTCCTTGTCTGCAATGTCGGGCATGGTGAAGGTTTCGTGACGGGTCATGATATCCTTTCGGCAAGTGTTGAGATGTCCTGGTCGGACGCGGGATGGCTGAACGCAACGTCCATTGCGCGCGGTTCAGCCTCGATCGGGCGGGCCCAGAGGCTGGCGAATGCCATCCCCAGATCTGCACCCTCGTGCAGGATCTTCTGCACGGTTTCACAGATTGGCATGGTGACGCCCAGTCTGCGCGCAAGGTCGGTGACCGACCGGGCATTGAATTCGCCTTCGACCACGACGGGGCGTCCCTCAAAACATCCGGCGCGCGGAATGCCCTGGCCCAGTTGCTGGCCAAGCGCCATATTGCGCGAAGTCGTGCTGGAACAGGTAAGGGACAGGTCTCCGATACCGGACAGACCTGTCACCGTTTCACGCCGGCCACCGAGCACCTCGGCCAGCATTTTCATTTCATCAAGTCCGCGTGTGATCAGCGCCGCACGCGTGTTTTCGGCAAATCCGGCGCCGGTCATCATGCCACAGGCGATGGCGATCACGTTTTTCACGGCGCCACCGATTTCGACGCCGATCAGGTCATCAGAAACATAGGCGCGGAAGCTTTCCGTGGTCAGCGAAACCGCAAGCCGCGCGGCCGGACTTTCGTCAGGGCGCAATCGGTCCGCATAGGAAAACGGAAATGCCACTGTGGCTGCCGTCGGATGCCCAAGGGCTGTTTCCCGTGCGAAGGTCGGACCCGAAACGCATCCGATCGGTCTGTGCCCCAGTTCTTCCTCGGCGACCTGTGTCATCAGAAGGCCGGTTTCTGCCTCGATGCCCTTGGCGCAGACCGCGACCGGTACATCGGCAGGAGCGTGCTCTGCGACCTGGCGCGCAACACTCCGGATGCTGCGGGAGGGTACGACAATCAGAACAACTTCGGCCTCGGAGAGCGCATCGGCCATCCGGCGCGCTGCGCGCAGGGTATCAGGCAGCGGCACACCGGGCAGATAAGCTGCGTTCTCATGCCTGCGGTTTATGCTGTCCACCGTGGCACTGTCGCGACCCCAGAGACGTGTGCGCACGCCAGCACGCGCAAGAGTTGCTGCCAGAGCGGTTCCCCAGGACCCGGCACCCACAACCGCAGCACGGCGATACTGCCGGGCAGGATAGGGACAGGGCGTTCCGGAAACCGGCTCATACTTCAACAGACTTCTCCCATTCAGCTTCGGTCTCAGGCCCGCAATTGTGCCGGCGCGTGTCGCAAACAGACGATTTATGTCGCAAAAAGGTGTGTGGGAAAGGTGCATTTTCAATGCCGCAAGTGCATAAAATACCTCAAATTGCTCCGTTTCGTCGCAGTTGAAGGGCTGGCGCGCCGAAATTTTCACCGCAAAAGATGAAAAAAATGGCACGAAATAATAAAAAAGCGACATTGAAATGTCGTATTTTGACTTTTCAGGATACCTGCCTATATCATGCCGCAACGCAGCAATCCGTTGGGAGTAAAATTCATGAGTTCATCTGTCGTCCGTACCGCCATTTTTCCAGTTGCTGGGCTTGGTACCCGTCTCCTGCCGGCGACTAAAGCAACGCCCAAAGAACTGCTGCCGGTTCTTGATACGCCGCTCATCCAGTATGCGATCGACGAGGCTCAGGCGGCCGGTATTGAACGGATGATTTTTGTAAGTCACCCATCCAAGGCGGCGATTGAACGCCATGTCATGGATGACGCCCGGCTGCGCAAAGAACTGCGCGCCAGAGGCAAGCCGGAACTTGCAGCAGAGCTGAAGGAAGCATCCTTTCCAGCGGGGTCAGATGATGTGGTTTTCGCGATGCAGCATGACCCATTGGGCCTTGGGCACGCGGTTGCCTGCGCGCGCGGGCATGTGCTGCCCGGACCTGTTGCGGTCATCCTGCCCGATGATCTGATTGTGGGTACGGGCTGCATCGGTGACATGATCGAGGCGTACCAGCAGCACGCAGCGGGCCACATGGTTGCGACGATGCAGGTCGACCGCGCGGAAACGCGGAAATACGGGATATTGTCCGTGACCGGTCAGGATGGCCGGATGCTGCAGGCGGACGGGATGGTGGAAAAGCCGCATCCGGACCTTGCGCCGTCCTGCGATGCGGTGGTCGGGCGGTATATTCTCGATGGCTCCGTTTTTGCGGACCTTGCTGCGCAAAAACCGGGCGCGGGCGGAGAGATCCAGCTTACCGATGCGATCGCCAGGGGGCGGCGCGTGTTGGCCTCGCAGGTTTCCGCTTTTCCGGTCAGCGGTTCGACTGCGGTTCCAAAGCGGGAATGCTGCGCGCGACGCTGCACCTCGCGGCCGAAGATCCGGAATGCGAAGAAGTGCTGGAAGAGCTTGTCGCAGCACGCGGCACTTATCTGGCCGCGTGACCGCGCAGCAGCCCGAAGCGCGGGATCAGATGATCAGACCGCGGGCTTCATAATCTGACACCAGAAGATGCACGGGATCGGTGTCCTCATCGATCTCGGCAAACCGACCGATTTCCTGTTCGAAGATGTTGTCGGTCAGGTCGTCGTTCACCGCCGATACCTCGCCGATCAGAACGTCACCGCCTTCGCCCCAGAATTTATGCCAGTTGCCAGGACGCAGTGTGACGCTCTCGCCCGGGGCAAGTTCGAGCACATCGCCGGCGTTGAGCTTCCGCAGCACGCCATCACAGGCCACCGGTACCGGTGCGTCCCGGTCGATGCTGCCATCCGGCGCGCTTTCGAACATTTCAATGGCCAGCGTCGCGCCGCCCCGGTTGATAATATCCTCTGTCTTGAGAACATGCCGGTGCATGGGCGAAATCTGGTTGTGCCGTGAGATCATGATCTTTTCCGCGTAGCACATGCCGCCACCCGCCTGCAGTTCGGCCAGCGAGCCATTGCGTGTGGTAAACAGAAACAGACCCATGTTGTCGAAATCGCCTGCGCCGTAGTCCGTGATGTCCCAGCCAAGGCGGGCAGCGGTGATCCCCTCAATCTCATCCCGCCGGCGCACCATCTCGTCCGGCGACCAATAGGCAAAAGCAGGCATTCTGTATCCGAACGACCTGATAAAGGCGTCGGCTTCCAGCAGTACAGAGTTGATCTCAGAGCGTTTCATAACAGCGGTCCCCGGGGTGATTTTGCGCAGTGATTACCGCCACTGTTGCTGGCAGAAAAGCGGTTTCTGCTACGTCATACGACGAAACATGTTTCGGCAAGATGCGCGCCCGGCAAATCAGGAACTCAGATGTCCAACTCGCCAATCAGCGCTGCCCAGGAGGCTCCGTGCATGTCGCGGTCTTCCACCGCGCCCTGTACCGCGGGGCGTGGCAGGCTGAATTTCACCACGTGCAGATTTTCGATGTCGAACCGTTTGACGGTCTGCGTGTCCGCGTCGAATACCGATGCAATCTGCCCGACGCTCAGACTGTCCCGCACGCGTGAATAGCTTTCGGCAGAGCCACAGAAGATGTCGATGGTCAGCCAGAACGGACCCGCATTCTTGCTGCGGACCTTGGTCACAAGGGATCGTAGTTCAGCCAATGTCGAGGACCTCCAGCCGGAATGCGCTCATCGGGTCATCGAGGTGCAGCACGTGGTTCAGGGCGAATTCGTAGACGACTCCATGCGCCATCTCAGGCGGCGAAAACAGGAACGCAAAAGTGGGCTGTTCCTCTTCCTGCGTCAGCGGGTGATGCAGCAGATAAGGGTTGAGCATCTTGCCGATTTCTCCGGCCTGTGCCTCGGAAGGTGCGGTGATAATGGCAACAACGCCGATCTCCACCGGATCGGCTTTGCGTTTCTCCAGAGTGCCAAAGCTGGCGGAATGGCCGATCAGGCGAAGCTCAAGCGTGAACTGCCCGGGCGACAGCCCCATGCGGTCCATCACTTTGGCGCTGCATTTCGCGACAATGTCATCCGCCCAGGCCTCAGCATTCCGCACGTAATGCTGATCCCGCAACAGCGCGATGGCCACGCTGCGCCAGCCCACAGCCCGCGCGCCTTCCAGTTTGACGGTGTAGTCATCCGACGGCACCCATTCGGACCCGGTGACCCGGACCGAGCGCTCATCGACGCTGGTGTAGGTCGCACCGGTTACATCAAGGTGCCCGCCGGGTTCATAAAGAATGAATGGATCGGAATTCTCGTAGAGCATATGCGCTGAGACCGTGTGCGGCGACGCATGTGCGCCATCCGCCAGAGGCGTGACGGTAAAACCAGCCTCGTCGAAATCGATCATAATCACGCCGGACTGCGGGTTCGTCGCACACAATGCGCCGCATTCGCCGATTTTGGCACCATGCCAGGCACCACCCGCGTGGCATCCCCGCATCAGCGGCAATGCCGCCAGGATCGCAGTGTCAGTGGTGCGGCCTGCAATGATGATATCCGCCCCTGTTTCGAGGGCCGCTGCGATCTGTTCTGCCCCGGCCAGAGCCACAACGTTGGTGCAGCCGCGCAGCAGGTCCGCGTCAACGTCCGGGGCGTTGCCCAGGGGGTGATGCGGTTGGCTTCCCACTCTGACGCGATGAATTCCGGGTCCTGACCGCTGCGCAGAACCGCAATCCTGACCGGATTTCCCTGTTCGGCTGCAATCTCGCGGGTGATATCCAGCATCCAGTCCACGGCGCTGTCCGCGCCACAGGTGCCCGCAGTGCCGATGACCAGAGGCACGCCGGCCTCTGCCCGCGCCTGCATCAGACCAGCCCATTCGATCCGCGTGGACGAACGGGCGTATTTCGAGACGCCGCGCCCCAGATAGGACGGCCCGCTGTCCGTGGATCCGCCGTCAATCGCAATGATGTCGGGCCCTGCTGCGATGCCGCGCTGCAGGGCCTCCTGATCGTAGTTCAGGCCCAAAGCGCCCGACGGAACCAGTACTTTGACCATCAGTCTTTATGCGCCTCCGGTTTTTTCAGCACGCCGCGCAGGAACATCGGTGCCACGAACCCCGCAATTGCGGCAATCCAGAAGCCGATCGCAATAGGCGATGAGAAAAGATACATCGGATCGCCGTCCGAGAGTGTCATCGCGCGCCGCAGAGCGTCTTCCATGTTGCCACCGAGCAGAATGCCCAGGATGACCGGCACGGTCGGCACATCCAGTTTGCGCAGGAAATAGCCCAGTACACCAAAACCGATCATGAGCAACAGATCGAAATAGCTGCCGGAAAGCGAATAGATGCCCACGAAGGAGATCATCGTGACGCCCGGTAGCAGCACCCAGGCCGGTACCATCAGGATGCGCACAAAGATTTTCACCATAGGCACGTTCATCGCAAGCAGCACAAAGTTTGCGATCAGCAGCGAGGCAATCAGTCCCCAGACCACTTCGGGCCGCTCCGAAAAGAGCGTCGGGCCGGGGGTGATGTTCAGTGTCATCAGCAGCGCCAGCAGTACGGCCGTCGTGCCCGAGCCCGGCACGCCCAGTGTGAGCATCGGGACAAGCGCCCCGCCCGCCGCAGAGTTGTTGCCCGCCTCTGGTGCAGCAATGCCCTTTGCGGCGCCTGTGCCGAAGCCACCCGTTGGTCCTGCAATAGATTTCTCGGTCATGTAGGCCAGGAAAGAGCCCAGCGAGGCCCCGGCACCAGGCAGGATACCTGCGATGAACCCGACGCCGGACGCGCGCAGCATTGTCCATTTGGTGGCGATGATGTCTCTCCAGGGGATAGTGACCCTGTCCAGCTTTACACCGATGGACGAGCCTTTGCCGTGACTTTCGATGAAAAAGAAAATCTCGGCGATGGCGAAGAGGCCAACAATAGCCACAAGAAAATCGATGCCATCGTAAAGATGCAGATTGCCGCCGGTGAGCCGTGGCAGGCCGGACGAGCTGTCCACGCCGATCATCGCGATACCGAGACCGATGCAGGCCGCCAGGGCTGCTTTCGCCTGATTGTTGGAGGCCATGCCGCCCAGCGTGCAGAAAGCCAGCAGATAGAGTGCAAAGTATTCAGCAGGGCCAAACAGAAAGGCAACGCGTGCCAGCGACGGTGCCAGCAGCATCAGACCGACAGTGGCCAGCAGCGCACCCACAAAGGAGGCGACGCCCGACAACACCAGCGCGTCGCCCGCGCGGCCCTGTTTGGCCATCGGGTATCCGTCCAGGGTGGTCATCAGGGCAGGTTCGTCGCCTGGAATGTTCAGCAGAATTGACGAAATCCGCCCGCCGTACATCGCGCCGTAATAAACCGAGGTCATCAGCACCAGCGCTGATGTCGCATCAAGGCCAAGGGTAAATGTGATCGGGATCAGAATGGCGACGCCATTTGATGGTCCAAGCCCGGGCAGGGCACCGATGATCGTGCCCAGAAAGCAGCCGCAGACCGCGAGAAACAGTGTGTAGGGTGACAGCGCTACGCCAAAACCAATGGCAAGGTTCGCAAGAATATCCATGTCAGTGCCCCCCGACGAATGGAATGAGGATGGCGATGGCTTCCCAGAGTTTGGCAGCCGTGGGGATGCGGTATGCCACGATGTTGCCGAGCCCCAGCGCGTATTTGAACAGTACAAACAGGCCCAGTGAGAGGCCGATGCCTGACAGGATGGCGGGTCGGATGCGTGGCGAGATCTGATAGCTCAGGATGCCCGCGGCAAACATGGTTGGCAGAATGAAGCCAAGAGGTGTGAGCAGGACGGCGTAAACGGCCAGCACAATCACGGCCACGCCCATGGATATCCAGGTGGGCGTTTGTGGCCACGCCGGATCCGGATCGGGTTTGAAAATAATCGACAACGAACACAGCGCTGCTACCGCGCCGATCATCAGCGGGAACAGTTTCGGCAGAAATTCGCCCGAGAAGAAGTTCGTCTGAATCTGAGTGGCAGCCGCGATATACGCGACTGCCGTGATCAGAGTGATCAGACCGAAAATGCGGTCTGAAGCCATTACTGAGTGACCCCCAGCTCTTTGGAGAGGCCCGCGATGTCTGCCACCAGACCATCAATGTAGGACTGGAAGTCGCCGCCCACTTTGGTGAACGGTGCGAGGCCGTTGTCAGCCATCGCTTTTGCCCATTCGGGGCTGTCTGCTACCTGCTGCAGCTTGTCGGCCCAGGTGTTGAACTGGTCATCAGAGATGTCCTTGGGCACGTAAAGACCACGCCAGTTCACGGCCACGACGTCGTAACCCTGTTCTTTGGCTGTCGGGATGTCCTCAAAGCCCGGAACGCGTTCATCTGTCAGCACAGCGATGACGCGGATGTCACCGTTTGCCAGGAAGCTGACAACTTCGGACATGTCGCCGGTCATTGCCTGAGTGAAGCCACCCACTGTCTGTGTGATGGCATCTGCACCACCGTCGACGCCGATGTATTTCACTTTGGTGATGTCGGTGAACCCGCCCTCTTTGAGGACCATCAGTGGTTTCATGTGGTCGAAACCGCCAACAGCGGAACCACCTGCAAAGGCAACTGAGCCGGGATCAGCCTTGATCGCTTCCACCAGATCTCCCAGCGACTGGTATTCGCTGTCTGCCGCCACGACGATCACACCGGGGTCAGCGCCGATGGCACCCACAAAGCGCACCTGGTCCGCGGTCATACCCGCATAGGCGTTCTGCGCCAGGCGCGTTGTTGTTGCGGTCGATGCCGCAACGATCAGGTCAGCATCATCGCCGCGCTCGTTGACGACATTGCCAAAGGCCAGACCGCCGCCGGCACCCGGCATGTTGGTGACCTGCACTGGTTTGTCGACGGCACCGATGTCGTACATGATCTTACCGATCTGACGGCAGGTGAAGTCCCAGCCACCGCCCGGGTTTGCCGGCGCGATGCACTCAGCCGCAGTTGCGGCGCCACCGACGCCAAAAGTGAGCACGGCACTCGTGATGAGCGCCCCTACGAGACGTTTTGTCATTGGTTCCTCCCATTTGACACGCGGGTCTCCACCCGCTTGTGTAGTCACAAGACTGTAGGAACCTGACACCAACCTGTCACGCATGAAGAACACCGGCAACCGATGAGATTTTTGCTTGTGGAAGACAACGCTGATCTGGCGCGTGCGCTCTCGGGGCGTTTCGCGCTGGGCGGCCATGCCGTTGATCATGCCGCGTGCCTTGCGGATGCGGAACTTGCCACACAGACTGTTGGTTACGATTTGATTTTACTGGATATTATGCTGCCCGACGGGGATGGCCGCGCATTCCTGAGACGGCACCGGAGTGCGGACAATCCGACCCCCGTTATTGTGCTGACGGCGCGCTCGGAGGTGTCAGACCGCGTCGGTCTGCTGGATCTCGGAGCCGATGATTACATCACGAAACCCTTTGACTTCACCGAGCTGGAGGCGCGTGTGCGGGCGGTACTGCGGCGGCATGGCGGGGCAGCTGACAACAGCCGGGAGTTCGCTGGGCTGACGTTTGATTCGACCAGCGGAGTTATTTCTGCGGGCGGCGAGAGCATGCAGCTGCGCAACCGGGAAACCCGTCTGCTCGAAGTGTTCTTCGCCGCCCCCGGGCAGATTTTCTCCAAGTCACATCTGATGGACCGCCTGTTCTCCTTTTCTGAAGAAGTCTCCGAGAACGCCATCGAGGTCTATGTCGGGCGGCTGCGGCGCAAGCTCGCAGCGTCCGGTGCGACCATCGAAACCGTACGTGGTATGGGCTACAGGATGGTGCGTCGCGGATGACCGCGGGCACCTCATCCATACGCCGCCGTCTGGTACTGCAGCTTGCCCTTGTTGCAGCACTTCTGTCAGTTGCCTTCTTCTTGGCGGTCCGGGGAGTTGCGGGCAACGCGACGGAGCAGACGCAGGACAACATCCTCGCAGCCTCTGCCACATCGATTGCCGACGCGCTTTATTCCGACAGCGGATCGGTGCGTGTGGAAATCCCCTATTCGGCGCTTTCCATGCTGGGAACCGTCTCAGAGGACCGCGTCTTTTATCATGTCATTGTGGATGGGCGGACGCTCACCGGATACGAGGACCTGCCGGTGCCGCAGGGGGGCAGCGGCACCCGTGCACCGTTCTTTGATACATATTCCTACCGGGGCGACAGCCTGAGAGCTGTTGTCGTGACCCGGACCCTGACCGCGGCCAATCAGCCGCGCCGGGTGGAAGTTGTGGTGGCGCAGACGCGTCTTGGGCTTGAAGCTATTTCAACACGCATAACGGCCACTGCCACGGCCGTGGGGGTGGCGTTCTTTCTTGTGGCAACAGCACTCAGCGCGCTGGCCGCGCAAAACGCGCTTCGGCCTCTCAGCCGGTTGGCGGACGCGATGGCGCGCCGTGGCCCCAAGGACCTGCGCCCGGTCAGTGCCGAAGCCCCGGCTGAACTTGCTCCCCTTGTGGGCGGACTGAACAGTTTTATGTCGCGGCTGGGGTCTGCGCTGGGCCGGTCCGAGGACCTGATCGTCGAGGCCGCGCACCGTGTCAGAACACCCCTTGCGACGGTGCGTACGCAGGCGGAGGTCGTGCATCTTCAGATGGAAAAACCCGAAAACCGCCAGGCGCTGCGCCAGATGATCCGGGCGGTCGATGAAAGCTCCCGGTCGGCCGGGCAACTGCTGGACCACGCGATGGTGACACTGCGGTCCGATCACCTGGAAACCGAAGTGGTTGATGCGGCTGACCTGCTGCGGGATGTGGTCGACCGGCTGGGCCCGACTGCTGATCTGAGGGACATCGCGATCGATCTGGACCTGCCCGCACATCCGGTACAGGTCAGGGGCGACCCGATCCTGCTGCAGAATGCGGTGCGCAATATCCTCGACAATGCGATCAAGTATTCTCCCGCGGAAACCGACATCCACGTGTCGATGACCGGTGATGACCAGTGCCGGATGGTCTTTTGTGACCAGGGCCGCGGTTTCGAAGCTGATGATATTGCGCGATTGCCGGATCGTTTTTCGCGTGGGTCGAACGTGGGCGATGTCGTGGGATCGGGTCTGGGGCTGACCATTGTCTCGGATGTGGCGCGGGCACACGGTGGCACCCTCGAAATCGCCCCCAACCCGAAAGGAGCCGGTGCATGCGTCACGCTTGTCTTGCCCTGCTGCTGATCTTTCAAACCGCATGGGCGCTGGCTTTTGAGATCGAGGAAACGCACAGCTACCCGGCCGGGGGTGCGGAGTTGCGGATACTTTCAACAGCGGATCAGGGTGTCTTTGATCCCATTATCCGCGCGTTTCAGGCGGAGCACCCGGCGGTTTCCATAGTTTATGATGTCGCCAGCAGCACAGAAGTAATGAGCGCCATACAGGACGAGGCCGCAACGTATGATCTGGTTATTTCATCTGCCATGGACCTGCAGACCAAGCTTGCCAACGACGGTCTGGCGCGGGCCTGGCAGTCAGAGGCAACAGCGCGTCTGCCGGACTGGGCAAGCTGGCGCGATATGGTCTTTGCCTTCACGCAGGAACCTGCCGTTCTGGTCGTGAACGAGCGGTTGTTCGGTGACCTGCCGCTGCCGCAGAACAGAGCGGGTCTGATCGAGCTTTTGCGCGACAACGCAGAGGTCTTCAGGGGTCGTATCGGCACTTATGACGTGCGTACGTCCGGTCTGGGTTATCTTTTTGCCACGCAGGATTCGCGCAATACCGAGAGTTACTGGCGGCTGACCGAAGTAATGGGACGCCTTGATACCCGCCTTTATTGCTGTTCGGGGGCGATGATCACTGATGTCGCCCGCGGTGAACTGGCGCTGGCATACAATGTTCTGGGCTCTTACGCCCGGGCGCGGGTGAACGACACACCGGGCATACGGGTGGTCGAGATGGAGGATTTTGTCTCTGTGATGCTGCGCTCGGCACTGATCCCGACACAGGCCGTGGCCGTTGAAGAGGCGGGTCTCATGATTAATTTCCTGGCAGGGCTGTCTGAGCGGCCGGAGCTTGCCGCCCGGACAGGGCTGCCGCCTGTCAGCCTCGGGCTGGCTGGCACAGACGAGCGTGTTCTGCGCCCGATCCGGCTGGGGCCGGGATTGCTTGTGTTTCTGGACCGCATGCGGCGCGACACGTTTCTGCGCAGCTGGGTGAGCTCGGTCGAACAGCAGTAGGATCAGCTGCGCGGTGGCGTTGATCTGTAAACCGGCAGGCTCCAGCCAAAGGCCAGGGAACCGGCGCGCAGACACCATGTCACGGCGCCACAGATCAGCAGCGGCAGGAGCACATCCGGAAGGAACGTTCGGGTCATCACACCGGCTGCAGCCCCGGCGAAGGCGGCGGTTACGTAAAGTTCGCCCTGCCGCAAAACCACTGGGACATCGTTCAGAACCACATCCCGCAGCAACCCGCCAAGGCATCCGGTGATGGTGCCCATGATGACAACGATCAGCGCTGGCTGTTCAAGTGCGAGCGCCACACCGGTTCCTGCCGGGACGGCCACGGCAAGGGCGAAACTGTCCAGCCAGATCAGCGTTTTAAGCCGGCTTTCGAACAAGTGTGCGGTCAGGTAGACGACGACCGCAGCAGCGCAGGCCACCGCTATATAGGCGGGCTGGGCGATCCAGAATATCGGGTTCCGGTCCAGCAGAACGTCGCGCACTGTGCCGCCGCCGACAGCCGTCAGGCAGGCGACGAACGCAAACCCGACGATATCCAGCTGTTGCCGGCTGGCGACCAGCGCACCGGTGAGTGCAAAGACAAACACCGAAGCGTAGTCGAGCAGCGCGAGCAGTGTCATTTCCGGAAGGGGGCCATGCCGGAGCGTGCCAGTTCATCCGCGCGCTCATTCTCCGGATGTCCGGCGTGACCTTTGACCCATTTCCAGGTGACGTTGTGCTGCTGGTTCGCTGCATCAAGGCGCTGCCAGAGTTCGGCATTGGCGACGGGCTTTTTAGCCGCGTTCTTCCAGCCGTTCTTTTTCCACCCGTGAATCCAGCTGGTTATCCCGTTTTTGACGTAGTTGCTGTCGGTCACAATGGTGATCGTGCTGGCACGGCTGAGGCTTTCCAGCGCGCTGATGGCGGCCATCAGTTCCATACGGTTGTTGGTGGTCTGTGGCTCGCCACCTTTCAGTTCCCGTTCCTTGACCAGTGTCGCGCCGTCCATTGCCTGCAGCAGCGCACCCCAGCCCCCGGGCCGGGATTGCCCGAACAGGCACCGTCTGTGTATGCGAAAAGCTCAGGCATGTGCGGCGAGGCTTATCCATGCAGCCTCTGATCCGTCAAGGCCTTTGCCGACACCGCTGGACCTGCCGGTCACCACCATGCCGGCCTCTTCGAGCAATCGGGTCAGTTCGGCGTCCGTGTAATATGTATATCTCCGGCCGATCCGGTCACGTTTGCTGCCGGTGCCGGATTTCAGCGCGATGTGAAAACGCCCTCCCGGCTTCAGGGCGCGTGCGATGCCGGACAGATACCCGGGCATCTCGTCCCGCGTTGCGTGGAGCAGGGAAAAGTTGGCCCAGATACCGTCGAAGGCATCCACGTCCGTGAGATCGGCGAAGCCGGCCTGCCGCGCGGTCACACTGTCCTGAGCGGCTGCGAGGGCGACCATTTCTGCCACCGGATCCCAGGCATGTGCCTCAAGACCGGCGCTGGCCATGACGGCAGCCGACGTGCCCGGGCCACACCCCAGATCCAGAACGCGGCCTCCGGGCGGAAGGTCGGCGATAAAGGCAGTCAGCAGCGGGTCGCGGTCATTGGCGTCACGAGTAAGCTTGGCGTATTCAGTGGCCTTTTCGGCATAGACGTTCAGTGTTTCTTCGTCACTCACAGGAATACCCCCACGGCCAGGCAGGCCAGAACGATTGTTGTCAGCAGAACGCGCAGGTTCATCCACCACGCGGGCGTCAGTCCCCAGCGGAAAAACGCAAAATCCAGGATCAGAAGCCCGGCGAACCCGAAGATCAGATTCAGTCCGGCCGTCACCGGACCGCCGCCTGTCATGAAAAATGCCCAGAGCGCGGGAATGACCGACAGCGTGTATCCCATTGCGGCCTGCGCGCCGCTGGCTTTGGTGGCAAACCCCCAGAGCACCCCGGACATGAAAGAGAGAATGACCGAGCCGTAAAACAACTGCACATAGGGCCCGATGAACCGGGACCCCAGATGATCAAGCCCCCACTGTGCCAGCGGGTCGCTGAGGTAGGTCAGCGCCCCCCAGATAAAAGGGATCAAACCGGCGAGGCCAAGGATCAGGGGGGCTGTGGGAATGCGGGTCATAGTGGCTTTGCTGAATGAAGGTTGATGCGTCTGTCAAAAGTTAGAGGGTAACGGGTGCGGATTCAGATGCGGCGGGTCGTCGGTCCATAATCTGTGCCCGGATCAGCTCAGCGGCCGAGCCGGGCTCATGCTGGCCTGTGTCCACACTGATGACATCCGGGCGGGGAACAGCGCAATAGTCATTGCGGTCGAGGTGGCTTTGCAGACCGTCAAGTGATGTCAGCTTGCCGCGCGCCTGCCTGTCTGCCCCGCCCACTCGTTCAAACAGCAGGTCCGTTGCACAATGCAGAAATACGGGAACCAGCCTTCCGCCCTCGTTTGTCAGAATGGCCTCCCATTCCTCGACGATGGGCAGATCGTCCGGATGCACGTAACAGGCGGTGGTCACAACAAAGGCCGCCTCCGAGCGGGCCGCCGCACGAAGAAGAGACATCCGTAGCTCGCCGACCAGATCCCAGAAACCGGGCGCGCCGAAGTCGAGTACGGTCCTGGCGACATCAATGCTGTCGTGGTTTTCAAGCACTCTGGCAGGCAGAAGCTCTGCCAGCCTGTGTGCGATGGTGCGTTTGCCAACTGCGGGAGGACCGTGCAGGAAAATCAGGTCCATCGCCGGGTCACGCAGGTTCGCGCAGGACGCGGGGTACTTTGAACTCCACGTTTTCCACGGCGGTTTCAACCAGTTCGCGTGTTACATTGTACCGGTCGCAGAAAGCGTCGATCACTTCGTTGATCAGCACTTCAGGGGCCGACGCACCGGCTGTGATTCCGACCGAGCGGATACCTTCCAACGCGCGCCAGTCGATGTCATCCGCGCGCTGAACGAGCTGTGCATAGTCACAGCCAGCACGCGCACCAACCTCAACGAGGCGCTTGGAATTGGAGGAATTCGGCGCCCCCACGACCAGCATAGCATCGCATTTCGGGGCCATGGCCTTGACCGCCTCCTGGCGGTTCGTGGTCGCATAGCAGATGTCTTCCTTGTGCGGTCCGACGATGGCGGGAAAACGTGCCTGAAGCGCGGCAACCACATCTGCAGTGTCGTCGACGCTCAGCGTCGTCTGCGTCACATAGGCAAGGCGTTCGGGATCCCTCACAGAAATTTTCTGAACGTCTTCAGGCGTTTCGACAAGAATGACCTCGCCGTCGGGCAGCTGCCCCATGGTCCCCACAGTTTCCGGATGACCCGCGTGGCCGATCATGACCATCTGCAACCCGTTGTCAGCGTGGCGCTGCGCTTCGATGTGCACTTTGCTCACCAGCGGGCAGGTCGCATCGACATAGACCATCTCGCGGGCCTGTGCTGCCTGAGGGACAGATTTCGGCACACCATGTGCGGAAAAGATCACCGGGCGGTCGTCAGGACATTCAGACAGCTCTTCAACGAAGACCGCGCCTTTGTCCCGAAGTCCGTCGACCACAAATTTATTGTGTACGATTTCATGGCGCACATAGATCGGCGCACCCCATTTCTCGAGCGCCATTTCGACGATCTTTATGGCGCGGTCGACGCCCGCACAGAAACCGCGCGGCGCTGCAAGATAGAGAGTGAGGGGCGGTCTGGTCATGACAGTCTCCGGTTGTCACACCCAGAGTTAAGCCTTTGGCAGCGCAGCGTCCAGAGCCGCGTTGCCCCTAAGGCCCGTCAGCCGTTGCTGGCTTCGGCGAAATCCCGCGGCGGGCGTCCGATGACGTCCTTCAGCTCATCCAGCTCGATGAAGTTGTCCGCCTGACGCCGGAGCTCATCAGAGATCATCGGCGGCTGGCTGCGGATGGTCGAGACGACCGACACGCGCACGCCGGAGCGTTGCAGACTTTCCACCAGCGGCCGGAAATCGCCGTCGCCGGAAAACAGCACGATGTGATCAACGCGTGGTGCGAGTTCCATGGCGTCGACGGTAAGTTCGATGTCCATGTTACCTTTGACCTTACGGCGGCCCATGCTGTCTGTGTATTCACGCGCGGGTTTTGTCACCATGGTGAAGCCGTTGTAGTTCAGCCAGTCCACCAGGGGGCGGATCGGAGAGTATTCGTCGTTCTCCAGAAGCGCTGTGTAATAAAATGCGCGGAGAAGTTTCCCGCGGCGCATGAATTCCTGCCGGAGCAGTTTGTAATCGATGTCAAACCCAAGCGCTTTTGCGGCGGCGTACAGGTTCGAGCCGTCTATGAACAGAGCAAGACGCTCGTCCTTGTAAAACATGGTCAGTCCTTCCGATGGTACCGGACGCTGGTACTCTGAACCTTTTGGCGTAATTATTGTGCGGTCCGTTTGAGGGGCAAAATAGGGGATTTTCCAGGTGTCGCAAGGGCGCAAACCCATAATAACAGGCGGAAAGCTGCCTCAATTCCGGTCAGTTGCCCTGGTCGCCGTAGGGTCAAACTATCCATCGGTATCAGGTGACGCAAGGGAAACTATCCGAAAGGGTATAACGGCTGTCCAAACGGACAGAACGGTGATTCGCGCCGTCAGCCGCTACTATCGGACACCGGCTTTTCCACCCGGGAACGGACCCGATTTCGTGAATGCTGCTCTTGCGGTCGAAACCGATTTTGGGCCGCAGGAGTTCCTGCGTCTGCTGCACAGCGTCGAGGCTGCAATGGGTCGGGAGCGTCGCGAACGGTGGGCGCCCCGGACCCTCGATCTGGATCTCATTGCGATGGATGAAATTGTGCTGCCGGACGCGCAGACCCACAAAACGTGGCGCCGGATGAGCCTCGAGGCCCAGATGTCTACAACACCGGATACGCTCATCCTGCCCCATCCCCGGCTGCAGGAGCGTGCCTTTGTTCTCGTCCCGCTGGCGGATGTCGCACCGGACTGGGTACATCCGGTGCTGGGCAGAAGCGTTTCCCAGATGCTGGATGCTTTGCCGGAAAGCGACCGGGGAGAGGTCAGGCCAATAGAATAGGCGCTTGTAAACCTGGCTGATCCGCCCTAAATAGCGCACTTCTGACATCCTTTTTCCGCACGGAGAATCCCATGGCCCGCGTCACAGTTGAAGATTGCGTCGATAAAGTCCCGAACCGTTTTGAACTGGTTATGCTGGCCGCGCACCGCGCACGCGAGATTTCTTCGGGTGCCGCGATCACGGTGAACCGCGACAACGACAAGAATCCGGTCGTATCACTGCGTGAGATTGCGGATGAAACCCAGAGCGCGGAAGAGCTTCGGGAACGCCTGATCGAGAGCAACCAGAACCAGATCGAGGTGGACGAGCCGGAAGAAGACGCAATGGCGCTTCTGATGGGAGCCGAACAGGACAAGCCGGAAGAAGACAGCATGTCCGAAGAGATGCTGCTCCGCCAGCTGATGGCGGCACAGGGGCAGGGCTGACAGGGCCCTTCGCCTGCCTGAGGAAGACATGGCATGGCAACGACGGTCGAAGTTCCGGACATCACTGCCGACGATCTGATCGCGCTTGTCGCAAAATACAATCCACGCACCAACGCTGACCTGATCCGCGCGGCCTATGATTATGGCCGCGATATGCATGAGGGTCAGTACCGCCATTCGGGTGAACCCTATTTCACCCATCCGGTGGCCGTTGCGGCAATCCTGACAGAGCAACAGCTGGATGATGCAACGATCATCACGGCATTGCTGCACGACACAATCGAAGACACCAAGGCTTCCTATTCCGAGGTTGAGACGCGGTTTGGCAAAGAAGTCGCCGAACTTGTCGACGGTGTCACCAAGCTGACGAACCTGCAGCTGAACTCCACAGAGACCAAACAGGCGGAGAATTTCCGCAAACTCTTCATGGCGATGTCCAAGGATTTGCGGGTCATTCTGGTGAAGCTCAGCGACCGGCTGCACAATATGCGCACGATCAAGGCGATGCGCCCGGAAAAGCAGGCGCAGAAGGCTCGCGAAACGATGGAGATCTTCGCGCCACTGGCTGGCCGGATGGGTATGCAGTGGATGCGCGAGGAGCTGGAGGATCTGGCGTTCCGGGTGCTCAATCCTGAAGGCCGCGCCAGTATCATCCGGCGATTTATCAACCTGCAGCGTGAGACCGGCGATGTGATCCAGCGCATCACCGGTGATATGCGCCTCGAACTCGACAAGGCGGGTGTCGAGGCGGAGGTCTTCGGCCGTGCCAAAAAGCCGTATTCCATCTGGCGGAAGATGCAGGAAAAGGAACAGACCTTCTCGCGTCTGTCGGACATCTACGGATTCCGGATCATCACAGCGTCGGAAGAAGACTGTTACCGGACGCTGGGTGCCATTCACCAGCGCTGGCGCGCCGTGCCCGGGCGGTTCAAGGATTACATCAGTCAGCCGAAATCAAACGGCTACCGCTCTATCCACACAACTGTTTCCGGCAGAGATGGCAAACGTGTCGAAGTGCAGATCCGCACCAGCCAGATGCACGACGTGGCCGAGACTGGCGTTGCGGCGCACTGGTCCTATCGTGACGGCGTGCGCAGTCAGAACCCTTTTGCTGTCGACCCGGCGAAATGGATCACGACGCTGACGGAACAGTTCGACGCGGAAGAGGACCACCAGGATTTTCTCGAAGCCGTGAAGCTGGAGATGTATTCGGACCAGGTCTTCTGCTTCACGCCCAAGGGCGAGGTCGTCAAACTGCCCCGGGGTGCGACGCCGATTGATTTCGCCTTTGCCATCCACACCCGGATCGGCATGGCCTGCGTCGGGGCCAAGGTTGACCATATGCGCGTGCCTCTCTGGACGCGTCTCAAGAACGGTCAGAACGTCGAGGTGATCACCGCTGAGGGCCAAAGCCCTCAGGCGACGTGGCTGGATATTGCCACGACCGGTAAGGCACGGGCCGCCATCCGCAAATCCCTGCGTGAGGAAGACCGGGCGCGGTTTGTGAAACTCGGCCGGGAACTTGCGCGCTCTGCTTTCGAACATGTCGGCCGCAAAGCGACGGACAAGGCATTGTCGACGGCTGCCCGGAATATGCGCCTGAAAAACCGGGATGATCTGCTGGCGCGCCTTGGCAGCGCCGAAATCACCGGTCGCGAAGCCGTACAGGCCGTCTATCCTGACCTGACGCCCAAAAAGGGTGAAAAGGTTGACGCCAGCCGCGCTGTAATCGGCCTGTCGCCGGACCAGTCATTCGACCGGGCGTTCTGCTGCCAGCCGCTGCCGGGTGAACGGATTGTCGGGATTACGTTCAAGGGGCGCGGCGTGGTGGTGCACGCCATCGACTGTGACCGCCTCGGCGCCTACGAGGACCAGCCTGAACGCTGGCTGGACCTGCGCTGGCACGAGGGCAGCCATCCGGCGGTGTACGGTGCGACGCTTGAGGTCACGCTGAACAATGACGCGGGCACACTGGGACGCATCTGCACATTGATCGGAGAGACCCGCGCGAATATCTCTGATCTGCAGTTTGTTGACCGTAAACCTGACTTTTTCAAACTGCTGATCTATGTCGAACTTCGGGATGTGGCGCATCTGCACTCGCTGATGCTCACGCTGGAGGCCGAAAGCGACGTGGCCGACGTTACCCGGTCGCGCAATATGTCGCAGCCGCAAACAGAAACTCCCGGCTGATGTCGCAACCCGGTCATCTGGTAGTCATATTTACACTATGATCTGTCATGGTCGCCACGCAGTCGATGAAATGAGGACACCACCGCTTGGTCTTTAAACGCAGAGATCCCAAAAGCTGGCCCCGTGCCCTGCTTGAGTTTCTGTGGCCGCGCGGAGGCTGGGCACGGGCGTTTCACTATGTGAAGCACCGGATGCGGCGTCTGCCCGATAGCCCTGAACGCATCGCGCGCGGCATATGGGCAGGTGTTTTTGCCTCATTCACACCGTTCTACGGATTTCATTTCTTTATTGCGGCCGGTCTTGCGACCGTAATGCGCGGAAATGTGATCGCGTCGCTGATGGCGACCTTCTTTGGCAACCCGCTGACCTATGTGCCGATTGGGGTCGCAGCGCTGTCAACCGGCCACTGGCTTCTGGGTGATACAGTAGACGAAGGGATGCACCGTTCCTTCGGCGGTAAATTCGTGGATGCGGGCGCGGACCTCAAAGACAACTTCAAAGCTCTGTTCACGGATGACACGGCCGACTGGAGCGGATGGCACGTATTTTATGACGAGATTTTTTTCCCCTATATGGTGGGCGGTGTTCTTCCGGGTATCTTCTTTGCGACGCTGTGTTATTATCTTTCTGTGCCGCTCATAAGGGCGTATCAGAAGCGCCGGAAAGGCGCCATAAAAGCCAAGTTTGACGCTCTCAAGGCGAAAGCCGCGGCAAAAGCGGATGCCAAGCGCAAAGCGGAACATCATTCAGCCGGGGAATAAAAAGGGGGACGTATGTCTTTTGCTGGAAAACTGCGCCTTGGCGTAAACATTGATCACGTGGCCACAGTCCGGAATGCGCGCGGCGGCGCCTATCCTGATCCGTTGCGGGCAGCGCGTATTGCTGAAGAGGCGGGGGCGGACGGGATTACCGCACACCTGCGCGAGGACCGCCGTCATATCTCGGATGCGGATATCGAAGGTCTTATGGACGTTCTGTCTGTGCCGCTGAATTTTGAGATGGCCGCGACAGATGAAATGCAGAAAATTGCTTTGCGACACAGACCGCACGCGGTTTGTATTGTGCCGGAGAAGCGGGAAGAGCGCACCACTGAGGGTGGCCTGGAAGTCGCGCGCGAGGAAAACCGTCTCGCCCATTTCATTGCGCCACTGCGGGATGCCGGATGCCGCGTGTCCATATTCATCGCCGCGGACAAACGCCAGATTGAGGCCGCGCACCGTATCGGGGCGCAGGTAATAGAACTGCACACCGGGGCCTATTGCGACGCCCACGCAGAAGATGATCAGGAAGCACGCGACCGCGAACTGAATGCGCTGCGCGAAATGTCCGCCTTTGCGCACAGCCTCGGGCTGGAAGTGCACGCGGGACACGGTCTGACTTATGACACGGTCACACCGGTTGCCGCATTCCCGGAGGTGATGGAACTGAACATCGGGCACTTCCTGATCGGGGAGAGCATTTTTCTTGGACTTGGACCGGCAATCTCGGAGATGCGCCGGCTTATGGACGAGGCGCGTACCTAGGCTTCGGTTACAGTTTTACGGGTGTGGCCTACCCGTATTACGAGAGCGCCAGGCGGATTTCCGCATTGTGGCAGAAATGTGGCAACTTTTGCCCAGAAGTTGACACATTTCTCCCCTAGGTTGCGCTTATAGATTTTTCTTTAAGGTTTTCACAATGTTCCGCCCCATCCGATTCTGTCTGACCATGATTCTCTCTCTCGCCGCTGTGGCGGTAATTGCTCAGATTGTGTTTATTGTTTCTGGTCTCAGCATAAGTCTGAGCCCCGTCCCTTTCGCCTGTCTTGTTCTTGCCGCCCTGCTTGAGGGGCAGAATTACGCAAAATCCCATAAAAAAAGGCCTCAACGCGATACGATTTGGCTCGCGGCCCTCAGTATGACGGCTATGGCCGTGCTGGTGCTGGACGCGATTTACGCCCTTTTCCGCATTTTTTCACCGCACCATGTCGCTGTTTTGGGGCAGATTGAGCCGATGAATTTTGCCCTCGCGCTTGTTGCACTGGCAGTCGTGGCCTGTATTGCGGTACGCTTCAGCTACGAAGCGGGACTCAAAATTGTTCTGGATCGCTACACTCCTTAAGGTTGAGAGGCATTTGTCCCATGGAATCGGCAGAAACGCTTATTCCGCTCTCGGTCATACTGATCGGATGGATGATTGCCGGCGGAAGTCCGGGTCCGGCGACGCTGGCAATCTCCGGCACTTCCATGCAGCAGGGTCGCCTTGCCGGTCTGACAATAGCCTCAGGTATCCTCGCAGGCTCTGCGTCCTGGGGCATTGCCGCTGCCATGGGGTTTTCGGCCGTCATGATGGCAAACGTCTGGCTGTTTGAATTTCTGCGCTATGCCGGTGCGGCCTATCTCTTCTGGCTTGCTGTCCGGTCGCTGCGCTCGGCAGGCCTCCGCAACAGTATCGCTGCGCCTGACGTGCCACGTGCACGGCTGTTCCGCCGGGGGATGCTGCTTCATCTGATGAACCCGAAAGCTGTTCTCGGCTGGGGGGCGATCTATGCTATAGCCCTTCCGCAGAATGCCGGGCCCACCGATGTCTGGAGCCTCTTTGCGGCACTCTTCTGTTGCTCCTGCATTGTCTTCCTTGGCTACGCGATGCTTTTCTCCTGGGGGCCGGTCGCGCGGGGGTATGCCCGTGCGCGCCGCGTCTTTGATCTGGCTTTTGGTCTTCTGTTCGGGTTCGCCGGGGTGCGGATATTGACGGCGCGCCTTGTCTGATACAGCGCGCGGCTGTTTTCTCTGGCGACATCCCACGCTACAAGACCGCAGGCAGGCGAAGGGCGCACTATGATCCTCGGTATCGGAACCGATCTCGCGAACATTGAACGGATACAGGGCACTCTGGACCGCTTTGGTGATCGATTCAAAAACCGCGTTTTCACGGAAACAGAACAGCGCAAGGCGGAACGCCGAAAGGATGTTGCAGGAACATACGCCAAACGCTGGGCCGCTAAGGAAGCCTGCTCAAAAGCACTGGGCACGGGGCTCGCCATGGGCATTTCGTGGAAGGATATGGCTGTCAGCAATCTGCGCAGCGGCCAGCCGGTGATGCAGGTGACAGGGTGGGCGGCTGACCGGCTTGCCGAAATGACGCCAGACGGCCATGAAGCGATTATTCACGTGACCCTGACCGATGATCACCCCTGGGCGCAGGCCTTCGTTGTGATTGAGGCGCGACCGCGCACCGCCTGATACGGACGTGTGACCGGTGATTGCCTTGACTTGCCCGGTCTGCCTGCGCATTACGGCCCAAACCATTCAGGAATCCGCCACATGGCAGCCAAAGAAAAGAAACCGCAGAACGCCTTTGTCGAGACGGTTAAAACAATTGTTTATGCGCTTTTGATTGCAGGTGTTTTCCGCACCCTGTTCTTCCAGCCCTTCTGGATCCCGTCCGGCTCCATGAAAGAGACCCTGCTGGTCGGTGATTTCCTGTTCGTGAACAAGATGGCGTACGGGTATTCCTATGCGTCCTGTCCCAGCCTGTATATGCCGCGTTTCGGTGTCGATATAGACGCCAAAAACATCTGTGGCTTTCTGGACGGGGACAACACACGCATCCTCGGCGGGGACCCGGAGAGGGGTGACGTAGTCGTCTTCCGTCATCCGGTGTCGGGGCGTGACTATATCAAACGCCTGATCGGACTTCCCGGTGACAAGATCCAGATGCAGGACGGGCTGATTGTTCTGAACGGTGAGGTGCTGCCGCAGGAACCGGCTGGTACCTTTGAGGAACTCATGGAGCCTCAGGGACCCGAAGGCCGCCGCCCGCGCTGCTCGAACGGCCCTGTGGGTGACGGTGGCGCCTGTCTCAAGACGCGGGCGATTGAAACGCTGCCGGACGGCTCACGGCACACCGTTCTGGACATTGGTCCTCAGTCCTCCGACCGCACGGGGATCTACACCGTTCCTGAGGGGCATTATTTCTTCGTCGGTGACAACCGCGACAATTCAGCAGACAGCCGCCTGGCCCAGCAGGTCCAGGGCGTCGGTTTCGTTCCCTACGAAAACCTGATCGGACGTGCAGACCGCATCATGTTTTCTTCGGGTGGCCGGTCGATGCTGTTTTTCTGGACATGGCGCGGAGACCGTTTCTTTAAGGCAGTCGAGTGAAGCTCTCGGCCGAACTGCGGGCCTTTCAGGACCGGTTGGGCCACGTCTTTTCCCGGCCTGAACTGCTGGCCCAGGCGGTAACGCACGCGTCAATGTCATCTGCCACCCGGGACGATAACCAGCGTCTGGAATTCCTTGGCGATCGTGTTCTGGGCCTTGTCATGGCCGAAGCGCTGCTGGAACTGGACCCCAAAGCATCCGAAGGACAGCTGGCGCCGCGCTTCAATGCGCTGGTTCGCAAGGAAACCTGTGCCGATGTCGCCCGTGATATTGATCTGGGGGCAGTCCTGAGGCTGGGGCGGTCCGAAATGCTGTCCGGAGGACGGCGCAAACAGGCACTTCTCGGTGACGGGATCGAGGCCGTTATTGCCGCGATTTACCTAGATGCGGGTTTCAGCATTGCCAAGGAGACGGTTCTGCGCCTCTGGGGCGCCCGCGTGCACGAGGTTGAAAAAGATGCCCGGGACGCGAAAACAGCATTGCAGGAGTGGGCGCAAGCACGGGGGCTGAGGCCACCAGTCTATACGGAAACGGCACGTACCGGCCCGGATCATGCCCCCCAGTTTACAATCCTCGCGAGCCTGGAGAACGGCGCCAGCCAGGATGCCCGTGCAGGGTCAAAGCGTCAGGCGGAGCAGGCCGCCGCTGCCGCTCTTTTGGCCGAAGTGGAGAAATCGAAATGACAACGCGCGCAGGTTTTGTGGCCCTGATCGGTGAACCGAACGCGGGCAAGTCTACGCTTCTGAACCGCATGGTGGGTGCCAAAGTGTCCATTGTCACGCACAAGGTACAGACCACGCGTGCGCGCATCCGGGGCGTCGCGATGGAGGGTCAGAGCCAGATCGTTTTTGTTGATACGCCAGGTCTTTTCCAGCCCCGCCGCCGGCTTGACCGGGCTATGGTCGCGGCCGCCTGGGGCGGTGCTGCGGATGCGGATGTCATCGTGCTTATGATCGAGGCGCATCGCGGCGTGACCGAAGGCGTTGAGCGCATCCTGGAGGGGCTTGCGGATATCGGCGAAGGGCGGGCCGTAGCGCTCGCGATCAACAAGATAGACCGGGTGCCTGCCGAAACCTTGCTGGCTCTCAGTCAGGATCTCAACAGCCGGTACGCCTTCGCGGGAACCTTCATGATCTCGGCAGAACGGGGACACGGTGTTGACGATCTGCGGATATGGCTGGCCGTGGAGCTGCCCGAGGGGCCGTTTCTCTATCCGGAAGACCAGATTGCCGATTTGCCGATGCGGATGATCGCGGCGGAAATGACACGTGAAAAACTCACACTGCGTCTGCACCAGGAACTGCCCTATCAGCTCACCGTCGAAACTGAAAAGTGGGAAGAGCGCAAGGATGGGTCGGCCCGGATTGACCAGCTGATCTATGTGGTGCGCGACGGTCATAAGGGGATCGTTCTGGGTCACAAAGGTGAGACGATCAAAGCAGTATCGAAGGCGGCGCGCGAAGAGCTTGAGGAATTTCTGGGACGGCGGGTGCACCTGTTTCTTCAGGTTAAGGTCCGTCCCAACTGGCTGGATGAAGCCGAGCGCTATTCGGAGATGGGTCTGGAGTTCAGGGATGGTAACGACTGATCATCCGACGTTTTTCAGCGGGCGTGACATCTGATGGCGCGGCTGACGGCACGTTTCTGGGTCGATGCCTATCTTACGCGGTTGCGGGGGGCTGATATTCCTGCGTTCGTCGTGGCGCATGGCGATGACACGGCGGGGGCAGTTCTGGTCAAGCTGAACACGCTGGATGGTGGCGCAAAGCTTTTCCACCGCACCTGGGATCTTCTGGAGGACAAACAGGCGTGGTCAGCGCTTTGTGCAGGGTCAGAGGCGGATGTTGACGGCGCGGTAGCGCGCCAGCGCGGTTTTGACCCGGACATCTGGGTCATCGAAGTAGAAGACCGGCAGGGCCGACATCTGCTGGACCAGCCCGGGATGGTCTGATGGAGTGGCGGGATCAGGGGATTTTGCTGAGCACCCGCCGCCATGGCGAAACATCTGCGATCATTGAAGTCTTTACACCCGACCACGGCAGGCACGCCGGCGTGGTGCGCGGTGGGACCAGCCGTAAAATTGCGCCACATCTGCAACCGGGTGCCCAGCTTGACCTTGTGTGGCAGGCAAGGCTTGAGGATCACATCGGCAGTTTCCGTGTTGAACCGGTGCGCAGCCGGGCAGCTTCCGCGCTTGGTGAACGTCTGGCACTGGCCGGGCTGAATGCCGTCACGGGGTTGCTGGGGTTCTGTCTGCCAGAGCGGGAACCACATCCGGAACTGTATCGTCATACAGAGCAACTGCTGGATCTGCTGGACCAGCCGGACCTTTGGCCGCTGGCCTACCTGAAATGGGAAGTCCGGCTGTTGCACGAAATGGGCTATGCGCTGGAACTGGATCGTTGCGCGGTGACGGGAACGCAGGAAGACCTGATATACGTGTCTCCTAAATCCGGGCGTGCTGTGTCGCGGGGCGCGGCAGGGGAATGGGCTGATCGCCTTTTGCCGCTGCCGCCGGTCCTGCGCGGTACAGGCAATGCACCGGATCAGGAGATCGCCGACAGCTTTGTGACCACCGGGTATTTTCTGACGCAACATCTTGCGCGGGATCTTGGTGACAAGCCGCTTCCCGACGCCCGCGCGCGGTTTGTTGATCTGTTCAGCCGTCGGATCTGAACACCATTTTGCGGCCTTCCGGCGTCGACAGAATCAGCGTGTCGCCCAACACTTCTGACAGGGTCATTTCATCCAGCGCGGCGAAAAAACGGGTTTCGGCGGCCAGATCAGGACAGGCCATGCGAGTTGCCGCAACAGGACCTGTTTCAAACCAGGGGTAGGGAACGGTCATACTGGCGGAATAGCTGTTACAGGGCGCGTTGCCGGCGATTTTGCCCGCTTCCGGGAAGATCAGCGTAGCATTCGCGCTAAAGGGTTCTCCGTCTATCTCTGCCAGTGTCCACAACCTTTCGGAGGCACCGTAAGCCGCAACCGTTTCATCTTTCCGGCAGGAGGCTGCAAAAACCAGTGCACCCGCTGCAGCCAGAAGAAGTACGCGCGAGGTCATTGCAGAGCGACGACCAGATCGGCAAGGGTGTCGAATGCCTGGGCCGGATGTGTCCTGCCGCCGATCTGAGGCAGGCCGATCATCGTCGCGAGGGCGCTTTGCGCAAATTCAGGGTTTGTGATCCCAAGCTGCCTCAGCAGGTTGCCAAGATACGTCAGGCGTTCCGCATCGACCTGTGCCAGCGCGCGCGCGACGGTTTTATCGGTACGCGCCCATGTGCGCAGGGCCGGATCCTGTTTGTCGGCGAGAACGCGTTTGCCAAACCGGCGCAGACGCTGTTCTGCATTGCCGTCCTCCGCCAAGGCATCGACGACATCCGCAAACGCACGGCCCTGCCAGTCCCTGATCACGGCTTTCTGGAAATCCGGTACGTCTTTGAAATGCCAGTAAAAGGAACCTTTGGTCGTACCGAGCTGACGGGCCAGCGGTTCTGCGGCCAGCGCTGTCGGCCCTTCGGCCACCAGTGCCCGGAGGCCGGCATCAATCCAGGACTGACGGTTCAGGCGGGTACGTTTCATACCACAGCCTTAAAAAGCCGGAAGGTGATCCGCAAGCTGATGGGCGGCCATTCGCGCAATACGGGACGTTTCGCCGCGGCGCAGCGTAAGAATGATGCGTTGCAGCAACGGGACCGCCCCTGAGGCGGTGCTCAGGGGCAGAATCTGCGTTCGTTAAGCGTCAGCTCAGGATTCGCCGGGCGATGACCTGTGCCTGGATTTCAGCAGCACCCTCAAAGATGTTCAGGATACGCGCGTCGCAGAGGACACGGCTGATCTTGTATTCGAGCGCGAAACCATTGCCGCCGTGTATCTGCAGGCCGTTGTCCGCAGCGGCCCAGGCAACACGTGCACCCAGCAGCTTGGCCATGCCGGCCTCGACGTCGCACCGCCGTCCTTCATCCTTTTCGAAAGCCGAGAAATACGTCAACTGACGGGCGATCATGATCTCCACTGCCATCATTGCCAGTTTACCTGAAACCCGGGGAAAGCAGATCAGCGATTTGCCAAATTGTTTGCGGTCCTGAGCGTATTGCATCGCGATGTCCAGCGCGGACTGGGCCACACCGATCGCGCGGGCTGCCGTCTGGATACGCGCCGACTCAAAGGTCTCCATCAGTTGCTTGAAGCCCTTGCCTTCCTCGCCGCCGAGCAGATTTTCGCCTTTGACAAAGAAATTGTCGAACGCCAGTTCGTACTCCTTCATCCCGCGGTAGCCCAGAACCTCAATCTCGCCGCCGGTCATGCCTTCGGTCGGGAAGGGGTTCTCATCATCGCCTGGTGTTTTTTCCGCAATGAACATCGACAACCCTTTGTAGTCTGTTGTCTCCGGGCCCGTGCGTGCGAGCAGCGTCATGATCTGCGTGCGGGTCGCGTGGGTGATCCACGTCTTGTTGCCTGTAATCCGGTAATCATCTCCGTCCCGCACGGCGCGGGTGCGCAGGCTTCCCAGATCAGACCCGGTATTTGGCTCTGTGAACACGGCAGTCGGCAGCGTTTCAGCCGAAGCGAGACGCGGCAGCCATTTCTCTTTCTGCTCCTGCGTGCCTCCGGCGATGATCAGCTCTGCGGCGATTTCTGAGCGCGTTCCCAGCGAGCCCACGCCGATGTAACCGCGGGACAATTCTTCGGAAACCACACACATCGACGCCTTTGACAGGCCGAAGCCGCCGTATTCTTCCGGTATCGTCAGACCGAAAACGCCCATTTCTGCGAGTTCCTCGATGACGTCCATAGGTATAAGTTCGTCTTTGAGGTGCCATTCATGGGCAAAGGGCTCGACCTTTTCGACGGCGTAGCGGCGGAATTGCTCGCGGATCATCTCCAGTTCATCATCCAGGCCGGACGCGCCCACCATGATGTTGGCGGCATGTTCCTGCATCAGGTCGACAAGGCGTGTACGCGCCGCCTGGGTGTTGCCATGTTGCGTGAGCGTCATGACGAATGGCTCCATCATCGCGCGCATGTCCTGCTGGCCAAGACCCAGATCCTGCAGGCGCAGGACCTCGCCCTGGTTCATCTGGATGCCGCCATAAATCTGCCAGAGGTATTCACCGAAAGCGATCTGCAGGATCAGCTGTTCGGTCTCGTTGAACTTTCCCTCCGCCTGGAGGCCCTCTGCCCATTTCTGCATCTGATGCAGCGACTGCACATAGGTGGCCAGCCACGCAAGACCATGCGCAGCTGTCTGATGCTGCTCGACCAGCGTGCCCGAAACCCGGCCGTCCGGTGCCACGAGGTTCCTTACACGATCCCGCGCTGTTTCGAGTATGCTGTCGATTGCCGGGAGAGCTCCGGCTGTCAGCGTCATAAGATCAGCGAGCAGTACTTCGGGGCTTCCTACCGGGTCCTGTCCGTCATGGGCCATTTCAAACATCCTCCTGCGGTCCTGTTGTGGTCTAGGTACTTTGCAGGTGCAGCGCAACAAAAATACATTGTGGTGCGGCATTTTGTATGAAAATTACGCAAGGAAACTGGCGAATTTGCTGCGATGCAACGCTCAGTGTCCAGGGTACCTGACCCTCAGACGAAAAAAAACCGATCTACCGGCCTTTCTGGCACGGTACATCGGCTTCTCACTCGTAACTCAGGAATCAGGCTCAGGGCCGATTCCCCCTTATCCCTGACGGGCAACAGTCACACCGGACACGTCCTCAATGAACGTGACGATCCGGGTTTTTACAGTGTCGTCGCGAATTGCGGCGAGCGCGGTCACGATCTCCATGCTGGGATCGCGACCCTTTTCAGCTTCTTCCGAAGCATCAAGGCCTTCAAAGAAATATGACGTTGGAACGTCCAGAATTCTCGACAGTTCGTAAAGCCGGCTGGCGGCAATACGATTGGAGCCGATTTCATATTTCTGAATTTGTTGGAAAGAGAGGCTCAGCTCGCGCGCAACGTCAGTCTGAGACAGACGACGGATCGTGCGGATCTGTTTGAGCTTTCTTCCAACATGAACATCTACAGGATGGGACATACTTTTTAACACCTCTGGTTGAGACTGACTACTCTCTTCGCGGGAAATGGCGTTTCGATCAACTGACTACCTTTTATTTTTTTTGACTAAAAATGTTCAGTTGATGGGTGAAAAATGTTGCATTGGTGGGTGATTTATTTACCATTGTGCGTAATGAACGAGATTATGAAGCCAACCGAGTCTGCCCCGGTCGCCAGAAAGACTGCGGAATCTCATAGCCTTCTGCATGAGATGATCCGTTCTTTTACTACTCTGGCGAGAACCCTGAACCTCAGCCATGCGGTTCGGGAACTGGGCAGCACGCGCCAGACAGTGCGCCGTCACATCGCCTTGCTGGAGGAGGCGAAGGGTGTTGAGCTGTTCGCAATCGAGGATCGTCAGTACCGTCTGACAGAAGCCGGCGAGCAGGCGCTGCCTGCGGCTCAGGAGATTCTGGCGCGGGGCAATGCCTGGCTCAGCGGCGATATGAATCACCTCAGCGGGTTGCTGACGTTGTCTCACAGTCAGCCAAACGGCTGGAGTTTCCATCAGCATCAGCAGCGAATCGACGTGATCTGGAAGCCGGAAAACATTCTGTTCCGCGAGGCGTTCCGCGCCTGGACTATGAGCGGCGGCCATATTGAACACGAAAATATGGCGCATATCCGCCCCTATCTGATGGTCTACAGAGAATCGCCGACCGGCTGGATCTGTGTGGAAATGGGCGAAAAGTCATTTTACTCAATCTGGTTTGGCTGGACGAACGCCCGGAGCAGTATCGGCCGGCCGATCGGCCAGTTTCCGGGTGGTCAGGATTTCGCACTGATGCTCGATCTGCCTTACAAAGACGTTAAAACAACAGGAGGATGTCGCTTAGATCAGATATTTACACAGGTCCCGCGCATGCCAGGCGGTGATCTTGTGCCGACAGCTTATCACAGACTTTTGCTGGGAGGTGCTTTCCCGGACGGGAGTTTCGCGCTGATTGCGGTGCTGGACCGGTCACGCGAAATCAATATACCCGGGCTTGATCCCGGTGTCCTGGATATGGCGCCGCTGGACTCGCAGGTGGCTTTCGACCCGTCCTGCGTAAAATACGAGCAGGCAATGATAAATTAGGTTAACCTGTGATGGTAATGCCATCAGAGGAGAACCCCTAATGACCCTGCACACCTTTCAGGACGGAACACGGTTCCTGGCCAGCAGCTCAAGTTTGCTGAACGAGCACGGTATAGAACTTCAGGTCGGACACGACTTTGACGAGTATCGCGAGATACTTGCTGAGGCCCGTCCGGGACACACTCTGGGTGCGCCTCTGAACCCGGATCTCCAGCCTATGACTCCTGCAAATTCCTTCTGGATTGCGGGACGGGACGGTAATGGAACAATCATGCATACCCAGGCAATGCGCTGTGTGGACCTGCGCGGCGGCTATCTGTCGGATTATCTGCGTCACCGCTTTGTCGATTACCCGCCGTCCTGCCTCGATATTGACATGCAGCGCTCCCGCTACAGAGCCGGTCCTGGCGCCCAGCGTATCAAGGGGCAGGTCTGTTACCATGGCGAATTCTGGATGGGCGGCGAGCCCGGACAGTACCGCGGAACGGGTCTTTCCTACATCCTTGGGCGGTACGCTTTCCTGCTCGGACTGCAGATGTACGATCCGGACTACATTTTTGGCTTCATGGAGCGGACAGTTGTCTTCAAAGGCTTCCCCGCGCGCCACGGATATATGCACATGGAGCCAAGTGCGCTGCGCTGGTACATTAAGAATAATGAAAACCCGCTGGAAGGCTATCTGGTCTATGTCGGCCGTGACGACATCCGCTTCCTGCTGGATATGCCGCTGTCAGATATTCTGGACATGGCGGCCTGATAAGCAAATCCGCCCGCCGGCTGATGGCAGCGGCGGGCGGTACCTGTGGGTTATCAGTCAGCAGCGTGTCAGCTGATAGCCGCTGCGCGCACATCCTCGTCGATGAACGGCAGATACTGCGCGAAGTTATCCGAGAACATCTTCACCAGTTTGGCTGCCTGACGGTCGTAGGCTTCCGGGTTGTCCCAGGTCCGCCGTGGATCGAGCAGAATGCTGGGCACGCCTTTTACGTCTACCGGCACTGAGAAACCGAAATTCGGGTCCTTGCGGAATTCTGCATCGGCGAGCGATCCGTCCAGCGCCGCGGTCAGCAGGCCGCGTGTTGCTTTGATCGGCATACGGCTGCCTGTGCCATAAGCTCCGCCGGTCCAGCCCGTATTCACAAGCCAGCACGTGGCCCCGTGTGTGGCGATTTTTTCGCGCAGAAGGTTGCCGTAAACCTCCGGGCGTCGCGGCATAAAGGGTGCGCCAAAACAGGTGGAGAAAGTCGGCTCCGGTTCGGTCACGCCGCGCTCTGTACCTGCAACCTTTGATGTGAAGCCGGACAGAAAGTGATACATCGCCTGAGCAGGTGTCAGGCGCGAGATCGGAGGCAGAACACCAAATGCGTCGCAGGTCAGCATGATGATATTCTTCGGATGCCCGCCGCGCGCTGCCTCAGAAGCGTTTGATATATAGTGCAGCGGGTAGGCGCAGCGCATGTTCGCGGTCAGGCTGTCGTCGTCAAAATCCAGTTCCCGCGTCTCTTCGTCATAGATCATGTTTTCAATGACCGTACCGAACTTCTCGGTGGTTGCGTAGATTTCCGGTTCTGCTTCTGCGCTGAGGTTGATGGTCTTTGCGTAACAGCCACCCTCGAAATTGAACGTACCGGTGTCTGACCAGCCATGCTCGTCATCCCCGATCAGTGTCCGGGACGGATCGGCCGACAGAGTTGTTTTCCCGGTGCCCGAGAGACCAAAGAAAACCGCGGCGTCGACCGGGTTGCCGTTCGCGTGATTGGCAGAGCAGTGCATTGGCATCACGCCCTGTTCCGGCAGCAGGTAGTTCAGCAGCGTAAAGACGGATTTCTTATTCTCGCCGGCGTATTCGGTGCCACCGATCAGGATAAGCTTTTTGTCAAAGTTCATCGCTATCACGGTTTCAGAGCGGCAGTTGTGCTTCTTCGGATCCGCCTGAAAGCTGGGGCAGTTGATCACGGTGAAATCTGCGGTGAACTCGTCGAGGTCCTCAAGATCAGGGCGGCGCAGCATATGGCGGATAAAAAGGCCATGCCACGCCAGCTCCGTAACCATCCGCACATTGATTGCATGTTTGGGGTCAGCGCCGCCAACAAGGTCCTGAACAAAATAGTCCCGGCCTTCCATGTGTGTGAGCATATCTGAATGCAGGGCATCAAAGCCCTCCGGCGACATGGAAGCATTGTTGTCCCACCAGATTGTATCGGCAACACTGTCGGTTTTGACCACGTGCTTGTCTTTAGGGGACCGGCCGGTGAATTTTCCGGTGGTGACAAGAAACGTCCCGCCTTTGCCCAGGCGTCCTTCGCCACGTGACAGAGCGTTCTCGATCAGGTCGGGTTCCATCAGGTTGTAATAGACATTTCCAAGGCCCCTTATCCCCTGATCTTCCAGTCTGAAGTCCGGGTTGACGCGCCCATGTGTCATTACGCTCTCTCCTGATGTGCTGCCTGTGCGGCAGGAAACTGAAACTGTGCGAACGGCTTATCCACACCCACACGGGCTCTTAACATGACGTTTTGTGTCCTGAACAGGACGCTTTCAGGGAGTTAGCGCCACCATTGTGAACTTTGTCGGATGAAGTTGCGGACATGGTTTATGTGGGCGCTATCATTTTAACGAAGCCGTCAACAATGTGCGGCAATTTAGCCATCCGTAACCAAATTATGCCCCAATTGCGCCCAGGTGCTGCACTGATTCGCAGTTAACGATTGATTCGATAGGGTGAAAGATGGTGAATATTTCCAAAAACCCAAGAAACGAGCAGTACAAGGAAACAGGTAATGTCTAAAATCGCGCTTGTTGACGACGACAGGAACATCCTGACGTCCGTTTCGATGACGCTTGAGGCCGAAGGTTTCGAGGTTGAGACTTACAACGACGGTCAGGCCGCGCTTGACGCGTTTAACAAAAAACTGCCGGACATGGCAGTTCTGGATATCAAGATGCCGCGGATGGACGGCATGGATCTGTTGCAGCGTTTGCGCCAGAAAACCGCGATGCCGGTGATCTTTCTGACGTCCAAGGACGACGAAATTGACGAGGTTCTGGGCCTGAGGATGGGCGCGGATGACTACGTCAAAAAGCCGTTTTCACAGCGCCTGCTGGTAGAACGTATCCGCGCACTTCTGCGGCGCCAGGATGCGGTTGCCGGCGACGTGGTTGCTGACAGCGAAGAAACCAAGGTGATGGAACGTGGTGACCTGCGGATGGATCCGCTGCGCCATGCTGTCAGCTGGAAGGGCAAGGACGTTTCTCTGACTGTGACGGAATTCCTGCTGCTTCAGGCGCTGGCTCAACGCCCGGGCTTTGTAAAGTCCCGCGACCAGCTGATGGATGTGGCTTACGACGATCAGGTCTATGTCGATGACCGCACGATCGACAGCCACATCAAGCGTCTTCGTAAGAAGATGCGGACGGCGGATGATGAGTTCTCGGCAATTGAGACACTGTACGGTATCGGCTACAGGTATAACGAAGAATAAGTAACCGTGGCCCTGGCCGAAAGGACTTTCGTGCGGGATATGACGCCCCCTCAACCGAGGGAAGAGGACCTCGTTCTCGGAGAAGACTGGGTCGCACCTGACAGTGCGGCCGGTAATGAGATGCGCGCCAGCCGGGAACGCCGGGGCCTGATGTCTCTGCGTACGTCGCCGCTCACGCGGAAGATCATCACATTCAACCTGATTGCCCTCAACATCCTTGTTGCGGGCATTCTTTATCTCAATTCTTCCCGTGACAGCCTAGCGCTTCAGCGAGCGGCATCGCTGGTGTCCGAAGCGGAGCTGATCGCTGACGTCGTTGAGGCCAGGTTGCCTGCCGGCGCGCCGGTCAGTCTCGCAACCGGTGACGGCATCGATGTAACGGACACATTATCCGGTCTCGACCTGCGCAGTGGCATCGAGGTGTTTGTTTTCGACCCGACCGAAAGGCTCGTGGCAAGTATCGAAGGCAAACTGGCTGCAGACGAAATCGCAGGTGGGATAGGGGGAAAAACTTTCCTGACGGACATACTGAGCTGGCTCTGGACGACCGTGTCAGAACCATTCAGCGAAACCGAAGAAGTAACCGTCGAACCGATGAAAGACCGGATCCGGCCGATTGTCGGCGAAACGCTGCGGGAGGGAACCCAGATCCGCGATGGACTTGATGTCGCCGGCGGGGTGCTGTTTACCGTGGCAACACCGGTTTTCCAGAACGGGGAACCGGTCGGTGTCGTTGCGGTCGCGACGGCCGCAGGTGAAATCGACAAACTGGTGCGGACAGAACGCGAGCGCGTTTTGCAGATGTTCGTGATCGCTACCGTTGTTTCGATCGGCCTGAGCCTTGTGCTGGCATCTACCATAGCCAACCCTCTTGCTGATCTTGCCGCTGCGGCTGAACTGGGCCGGGACAAGAACGCCCGGAAGATGAACCCCGGTCGCATCCGTATTCCTGATCTGACGGCGCGGCCCGATGAGATCGGTCGCCTGAGCGGTGCTTTGCGCGGTATGATCTCCGCGCTCTACAACAGAATTGATGGCAACGAACAGTTTGCGGCAGATGTGGCACACGAGATCAAGAACCCGCTCGCGTCACTCCGCTCCGCCGTCGGCACACTTCGTATGGTCAAACGCGAGGATCAGAGAGAAAAACTGCTTGATGTCATTGATCATGACGTCCGGCGGCTGGACCGACTGGTCAGTGATATCTCAAACGCTTCGCGGCTGGACAGTGAACTTGTGAAAGAAGAGGAAGAGCCCTTTGACGTTCTGAGCACGCTGACCAATCTGGGCCAGTATCTGGGCGAGGATGCACAGTCGCGTGGTATCGATTTCATCACCGACTTGCCGGACACGCCGATCACGGTACATGGCCTCGAAGCACGTTTGGCACAGGTATTCGTCAACCTGATCACAAACGCCATTTCTTTTTGTGAAGATGGTGACGCCATCCGGATCTGGGCCCGTAAAAAAGAGAACCGTGTGCTGATCGTCGTGGAGGATACTGGCCCGGGCATTCCTGACCAGGCGCTTTCCAAGATTTTCAAACGCTTTTACTCGCAGCGTCCGGACGAGCATTTTGGCAATAATTCCGGCCTGGGGCTGGCAATCTCCAAACAGATTGTTGAGGCGCATGGTGGCGTCATCTGGGCCGAAAACATTCGTCCCACAGAAGCAGACATCACATCGGATCCGCTGGGCGCGCGCTTTGTCGTGGGCCTGCCGATCTGAACCTTGGGGGCTGATCCGCTCATCGGTCACCCGCCGGGGTCTGAAACCCTGCATGCCAGTTCCGTTGTCGTTGATGACCGTGCGCTTTTGATATTGGGCGCTGCCGGCAGCGGAAAATCGGCGCTTGCCCTCCAGCTGATGGCGCTGGGTGCTGATCTCCTGGCAGATGACCGGACCATTATCACGCGAGAGGGCAAAGATCTTCTGGCATCCTGTCCGGAATCTATTTCGGGGATGATTGAAGCCCGTGGTGTTGGCATACTGAACGCCAGACCGGCTGCTGCCGGACGTGTCGGCGCAGTCGTCGATATGAACCGGATTGAATCCGACCGGCTGCCGCCTCCAAAGAATGTTACACTGCTCGGCGTGACACTGCCCTGTCTTCACAAAGTTGAAGCCAGCTATTTTCCTGCAGCAATTGTGCAATATCTCAGATGCGGCATCAGGGAGACATCATGAGACCGCAGGAAACACACGCGCGGCGCATTATCTTTGTGACGGGGCCGTCCGGCGCGGGCCGCTCCAGTGCGCTGAAAGTGCTGGAAGATGCAGGCTATGAGGCAATTGACAATCTGCCTCTGCGGTTGCTTGATACGCTGTTGGCAGGGCCGGAGAATGACAAGCCGATGGCGCTGGGCATTGATCCCCGGAACAGGGATTTTTCGACAACCAGAATTATTGACGATCTCGGCAGCCTCGCAGTCACACCCGGTGTCGCGGCGGAACTCCTTTATCTGGATTGTCAGCCCGATGTACTGCTGCGTCGCTATTCTGAAACACGCCGCCGGCATCCACTGTCCCCTGATGACCGGCCGGCCGCGGGCATACAGCGTGAACTGAATATCCTTCTGCCACTGCGCGCACGCGCAGATGTTCTGGTCGATACGACCAATCTGAACGTGCATCAGCTGCGTGCCGAAATCGAAAACTGGTTCGCGCCAGAGGGAGAGCACAGGCTGAGCGTTTCGGTACAGTCATTTTCTTACAAACGTGGTCTGCCACGCAGCGTGGATATGGTGTTTGACTGCCGGTTTCTGACGAATCCCTATTGGGTGGAAGAACTGCGCGCCCTCGATGGACGTGACCCACGGGTGGCTGACTATGTCTCCGGCGATGACCGCTTTGCCGGATTTGCTGAAAAAGTCGAGGATCTCGCGCTTCTCCTGCTGCCTGCTTATCGCGAAGAGGGAAAGTCACACCTTTCAATCGCCTTTGGGTGTACCGGTGGCCAGCACCGTTCTGTTGCAGTGGCTGAAAGGCTCGCCTTGCGCCTTGCGGAGGAGGGCTGGCAGGTGTCAATTAGACACCGTGAACTCGACCTGCGCAGAAAAAATGGTGAGGCCTGAACCCTTGATCGGTATTGTGATAGTCGCACATGGCGGACTCGCAGCGGAGTACCTTTCTGCGATTGAACATGTGGTTGGCAAGCAGACCGGCATCCGCGCAATAGCAATTCACGCCGATCACGACCGCAAGGCGAAGGAGCGTGAAATCTGTGCCGCCGCTGATGATGTGGATACTGGCTCTGGCGTCGTTGTTGTTACCGATCTCTATGGAGGTTCGCCTTCAAACCTCAGCCTTATGGCCTGCAAGCCCGGAAACAGGCGGATACTCTACGGTGCCAACCTGCCGATGCTGATCAAACTGGCGAAAAGCCGTCGCAAACCGGTGCCCGATGCGGTACGTGCCGCACTGGAAGCCGGCAAAAAATACATCGACAGCCAGAATATCAGCGTTGAATAAGGAGCCGGTTTGAGCATGATCCGTTGCACCGTCGAAATCGAAAACGAAAAGGGTCTTCATGCCCGGGCGTCCGCAAAACTCGTCGAAGTCGTCGAGGGGTTCGATGCCAGTGCCGAGGTTTCGAAGGATGGTATGACTGCATCAGGTGACAGTATTATGGGGCTTTTGATGTTGGCAGCTTCCCGCGGAACCTTTATTGACATTGAAACGACCGGGCCAGAGGCCGAAGCGCTTTCCCAGGCGCTGAAAGATCTGGTGTCGGGGAAATTCGGCGAAGAGGCCTGAGCGCGCGGTGCAGGGCCAGTAACAGACCGGGGGCCTGTCAGTGACGGACAGCTCACAAGAGATCAGTCAGGCGGAAAAACCCGCAAAGGCGGACTTTTCCAAGTATGACCGTCGCAGTCTTTCTTATGCGTCTACCTTCGATGACCCGCTGCAGTCTGCGGTGATCAAAGTGATCGAAGCCCTGACCGGCAAGCTGACAATTCTGCGCAAGGTTCAGGAATTTGAACGTCGCGGTGCACCTCAGGGCCAGGCCTTCTGGCGGGCCGCGCTGGATGTGATGGGAATTGAACTGCAGACGCCCCAGTACCAGCTGGATCGCTTCCCCAAAGAGGGGCCGGTGATTGTTGTATCAAACCATCCGCATGGCATGATCGACGGCATGATTTTTGCCGATCTGATCGGGCGGGTCCGGTCGGATTACCGGATTCTGACGCGTTCTCTGCTGACGGCGATCGATGAAGTGGCGGGCTCCTATATGATCCCGGTACCGTTTCCGCATGACGAAGACGCTCAGCGCAAAGGCGTCGAAATGCGGGCCAAAGCAATGTCGCATCTTGCTGATGGTGGTGTCGTCGCACTGTTTCCCTCCGGTTCAGTTGCGGCGTCTGAGACCTGGTTTGGCCCCGCTATTGAGGCTGAGTGGAATGTCTTTACGGCAAAACTGATCCGTCGGTCGGGCGCAACTGTCGTGCCGATCCGCTTTCCGGGTCAGAATTCGCGGGCCTATCAGATCGCGAACAGGATTTCGCCGATGCTGCGGCAGGGACTGTTGCTGCACGAAGTGGTGCACGCATTTGACAAGCCGCAGGCGCCTGTGGTGGGTCACCCGCTTGACCCGGAAACCGTAGAGAAATGGGCAGATGACCCGCGTGGCTTCATGGCGTGGCTGCGCGAGCACACGTTGTCCCTGAAGGACTGACGCTCAGCGCGTCGGGACCGGGACTTCCCCGCGATAGTCGTAAAACCCGCGCTGGGTTTTCCGGCCGAGCCATCCGGCTTCGACATACTTTGTCAGCAACGGGCAGGGGCGGTACTTGGTATCCGCAAGCCCGTCGTGAAGTACGTTCATGATGGCAAGGCATGTATCCAGACCAATAAAGTCCGCCAGTTCAAGCGGGCCCATCGGATGGTTCGCACCAAGTCGCAGAGAGCTGTCGATCGACTGAACGCTGCCAACACCCTCGTAAAGCGTATAAACCGCCTCGTTGATCATCGGCATCAGAATGCGGTTCACGATGAAGGCCGGAAAATCCTCGGCTGAGGCGGCGGTTTTGTTCAGACGCTCCACAACTTCTTTGCAGGCGCTGAACGTTGGTTCATCCGTCGCAATGCCGCGTATCAGCTCGACAAGCTGCATCACGGGCACAGGGTTCATAAAGTGAAACCCCATGAACTTTTCAGGCCTGTCTGTGCGGCTGGCCAGCCGCGTAATCGATATTGAGGATGTGTTGGACGTCAGGATCGTATGCGGCTGCAGGTGTGGGACGAGATCCTCAAAAATGGCCTGTTTGACGGTTTCACGCTCTGTGGCGGCCTCGATAATCAGATCCGTCTGCCCCAGATCGCTGAGCGTCGTGGTCGGCTTCACCCGCGAAAGTGCTGCTGCCTGTTCTTCCGGCGTGATTTTCCCACGCCCGACCTGGCGGTCCATATTGCCCGTCATCAGCACGACCGCTGCATCCAGCGCGTCCTGACTGATATCGTTGAGCAGGACATCGTATCCGGCGAGCGCCATTACATGAGCGATGCCATTACCCATCTGACCCGCACCGACAATACCAACTGATTTGATTTCCATGCGCCCAGCCTCTTGTTGACCTGCGCACTGTAAGGCCGGGGCGGGGGCACCCGCAAGGCTGCGCACCACGAATTATACAGGTCAAATTGGCGCTTTAAGAATTTTGAAGGGTTCCGGAGGCATAGAGGGATCGGGTGAATGAAAAGGTGGGTTATGACCTATGATGTGATGAGCACAGGGGCGCTTGATTATGCGCCCTGTTGCTATGGGAATTCAAAGCTTCTGTTCCGGGGGCCAAAGCGGCGTCTTGACGCGCCCTATGTTGCGTTCCTTGGAGGGACCGAAACCTACGGAAAGTTCATCAAAGCCCCGTTTCCGGCGCTGATCGAAAGTGGTCTGGGTGTGAACTGCGTGAATTTCGGCATTCCGAACGCGGGCATAGATGTTTTCGTCAATGATGCCGCACTGATTGATGCCGCCTGCGGGGCGAAACTGACGGTTGTCCAGGTTGTCGGCGCTCAAAATCTGTCAAACCGGTTTTATTCAGTGCACCCGAGACGGAATGACCGGTTCGTGACGGCCTCGCCGCTTCTGAAAATGGTTTTCCCTGAGGTGGACTTCGCGGAGTTTCATTTCAACCGGCACATGCTGAACTGTTTGCAGGAAACCAGCGAAGACCGTTTTTCGGTTGTGCGCGCCGAAGTGCAGGCCGCGTGGCTGGCCCGGATGCGCCTGTTGCTGCGCAAGGTGGATGGTCCGGTGGTTCTGGCCTGGGTTGCGGATCATGCGCCGATGACCGAAGAGCAGAGCGACAAAGCCTCTGCGCGGGGGCGTGACCCGCTTTTTGTTACGCGGGAAATGCTGGAGGAGATCCGCCCGGAACTGGCTGGCCTTGTCGAGGTGATTGCCACGCCGGAGGCAGTGGCGGCCGGGACGACGGGCATGGTTTTCAGCGAGCTGGAAGCGGTGGCCGCCAAGGAGATGCTGGGCCCACAGGCACATGGTGAAGTGGCACGGGCGATTGAACCGCTTCTGAACGAATTTGTCTGAAACGAAAAAGGCCGCCCGGAAACGAGCGGCCTTTCCTGTAGATTTGACCGGAACAGGTCAGATTTTCTCGATGAGTTCAGGAACTGCGGAAAACAGATCCGCCACGAGGCCGTAGTCTGCAACCTGGAAGATCGGCGCTTCTTCATCTTTGTTGATCGCAACGATGATTTTGCTGTCTTTCATGCCGGCAAGGTGCTGGATCGCACCGGAGATACCAACCGCGACATAAAGATCAGGGGCAACTACCTTGCCGGTCTGACCGACCTGCCAGTCGTTCGGTGCATAACCGGAGTCCACCGCAGCGCGCGATGCGCCGACAGCAGCACCGAGTTTGTCGGCCAGTTTCTCGATCAGTGCGAAGTCCTCTTCGGAGCCGACGCCACGACCACCGGAAACAACAACGCCTGCTGATGTAAGTTCGGGGCGGTCTGATTCCGCAACCTTGTCCTCGACCCATTCGCTCAGACCCGGGTTGGCCGCGGCACCGATGTTTTCAACGGCCGCGGATCCGCCTGTGCCCGCTGCATCAAAGGTGGAGCCACGGAAGGTGACGACCTTTTTCGCATCAGCAGACTTCACAGTCTGCATTGCGTTACCGGCATAAATCGGACGCTCGAAGGTGTCCGCATCCACCACCGCGGTCGCGTCAGAGATCACCATGACGTCCATCAGCGCTGCAACGCGCGGCATGATGTTTTTGGCGTCGGTCGTGGCTGGGGCCACAATGTGCGAATAGTCGCCGGACAGGGAAACGATAAGGTCCGCAACCGGCTCTGCAAGGCGTTTGCCATAGAGCGCATCTTCGGCGCAGAGCACTTTTGCCACGCCTTCAATGGTGGCTGCCTCAGCGGCCGCAGCAGCACAGGTGGCCCCTGTGGCCAGCACGGTTACATCGCCCAGAGCCTGAGCCGCTGTAACCGCCTTGGCTGTGGCGTCCATCGCCAGTTCGCCGTCGTTGATTTCTGCAAGGAGAAGAACAGCCATTACACAGCCCCCGCTTCTTTGAGTTTAGCCACAAGCTCTTCAACCGAGCCCACTTTGATACCGGCTGCACGCGCTTCCGGCTCGACCGTCTTCACGACTTCGAGGCGGGGGGCGACATCTACGCCGTAGTCAGCGGCGGTTTTCTCATCCAGCGGCTTCTTCTTGGCTTTCATGATGTTTGGCAGGGACGCATAGCGGGGCTCGTTGAGGCGCAGATCCACAGTGATCACTGTGGGCATACTGACCTTAACAGTTTGCAGACCACCGTCGACTTCGCGTGTGACGACGGCTTTGTCGCCCTCAACAGCAACCTCGGAGGCAAATGTCGCCTGGGACCAGCCCATCAGTGCCGACAGCATCTGGCCGGTGGCGTTCATGTCGTTGTCGATGGCCTGTTTGCCGCACAGGACCAGACCCGGCTGTTCCTCATCGACAATCGCTTTGAGGATTTTGGCAACTGCCAGCGGTTCGATGTCATTGTGCACGTCGTCTGCTGCAACAACCAGGATCGCGCGGTCTGCGCCCATCGCCAGAGCGGTGCGCAGGGTTTCCTGGCTTTGCTTGACGCCAACGGATACGGCGACCACTTCGTCGGCCTGACCTGCTTCTTTCAGGCGGATCGCCTGCTCGACCGAAATCTCGTCGAAAGGGTTCATCGACATTTTCACATTGGCAAGATCGACACCCGAACCGTCCGCTTTCACGCGCACTTTCACGTTGTAATCGATCACGCGTTTGACAGGTACCAGAACCTTCATTGGCGCATCTCTCCTTGGTTGCGACTCACACCCCCGTGCGAGTTCCTCGTTTTCTGAACGGTGGTTTACCCGCGACAGGGCAGCGGAAACAGTGCAAAATCGTCGCGTTCCGGCACAGGAACGCCGCGTTTTTTGTGAAATTCGGATTTCGGAGCAAAGTTTCCGATGCGCTACGCGCACCGGAAGGTTTCAGCGGTTTGCGCCCGGCACCCAGAGCACATCGTCTTTGCCGCCGTTGTTGGCCGTACGGGCCGCGACAAAGAACCAGTCGCTGAGACGGTTGAGGTATTTCACTGCTGCCGGATTGATCGCTTCCATCGTGGCCAGCTCGACACAGAGACGCTCGGCGCGACGGGACACCGTGCGGCAGACATGCAGGTGTGCTGCCAGAACAGAGCCGCCGGGCAGGATGAAGCTGCGCAGCGCTTCGAGATCCGCGTTCATAGCATCGATCTCGCTTTCAAGTCTTTCGACCTGGGCATCCACCACACGCAGGGGGGATATTCAGCCTCTGCATCGAGCTCCATATCGGGCCGGCACAGGTCTGCGCCGATGTCGAACAGGTCATTCTGAATGCGGCTCAGCGCTTTGTCGAGATCGCCAGTGGCTTCGAGCCGTGCGACGCCTACAAAGGAATTCAGCTCATCGGAGGTCCCGTACGCCGTCACCCGAAGTGAGTGTTTCGCCACGCGTGCGCCATTGCCCAGTGCGGTTTCGCCGGCGTCGCCGGTCTTGGTGTAAATTTTGTTCAGAACGACCATTCCCGGTCAGTCTCCTCAGTTGCGGAAGTAAACGTATATAAGGATCAGCAGGACGGCGATGAACTGTGCGCCGATACGCCAGCGCATCAGTTTGTTCGAGTTCTCCCGGTTGAATTTTCCGCCGCCTGCGAATCCGCCCAGCCCGAACATCAGGATGACGACGACGGCGAGACAGGCGATGACGACAAGTATGAATAGCGGGTCCACAGCAGATGTCCTTTTCTGGTTCGGCTTGCATGTAGGTGGCGCGGCGCGAAAGGCGAGGCCGGTGCGACGGGTAATCGCGGTTTCAGGTGCGTGACAAGACCCAGTCGAGCGCGCGGGTTGGCAGAATGCGGCGCAGTGTTCCCATGATATAGGTTGGGGTAGTCACGTAATAGCGCGGTTTCGGGCGCGGTGCGGTGAGTGCATGGCGCAGTTTTTCGACAACAGCTTCGGCTGGCAACTCGAATTTGTCAGGCCCGGTGCTGTGATAAAGGCGCTTGCGCAGCTTGTTTTCATAGTCATCCCGCCGCGCCGAGTTCTGCCAGTCGATCCAGCGCTCGAAATGGGGGATGGAGTTTTCGCGGATCTTTGACGTGACTGGCCCGGGTTCAATCAGGACAAAATGCAGACCCGTATCGCGCATTTCGATCCGCATCGTGTCGGTGAGGCCTTCAAGAGCGAACTTCGTGGCATTGTATGCGCCGCGCCAGGGGAGCGTGATGAAGCCAAGGACGGACGAGCACTGAATGATACGCCCGTGACCCTGCCTGCGCATTACAGGGATCAGCGCGCGGGTCAGCTCATGCCAGCCAAAAAAGTTTGCCTCAAAGATCGCGCGCAGGGCGTCCGTTGGCAGATCTTCGACCGCTCCGGGCGTGCCGTGTGCGCCATTGTTGAACAGCGCGTCAAGCGTGCCCCCTGTTGCATCCAGGACTTCCTTCAGACCGGCGGCGATCGTTGTGCTGTCCGTGTAGTCAATCAGCGGGCTTTCAAAACCTTCGGCTTTCAGCCTGTCGCAGTCTTCCTGTTTCCGGCAGGACGCAAAGACGCGCCAGCCATCATTGTGCAAGCCCGTCGCCGCTGCGTATCCGATACCCGAAGAACACCCGGTAATGAGAATCGATTTCTGCATGCTGGCCCCCTTTGGTCACCCGCAGGAAATGCCCGTTCGGGCTGAGCAGTGCAATGCCGTCAGTCGTTGAGCAGGAAATCCGCCATCCATCCCGGCGGGCTGCCATCGATCGGGCGCAGCTGCACCCATCCGGCACCGTTGTCGGCGATAATCTCGACCATGGCATCGCGCCGCAGCTGATTGACGACTTTGTAACCTGTGCCCGGACCACCGCGTACATTCACCAGATTGCCAGCAACGGTGCGGACATCGGGTGCAGGCTCGGCGTCTGCCGAAGATGACGTGTTGCCGGGGAAAATCAGGCTTTCAATGGTGCCATCATCAGACGTTCCGCTGGGGGCGGCATCCAAAGAAAGACCGCGCGCAATAACAGGCGTCACAACGGCTTCGTCAGAGGCCGGGGCGAGTTTCTGCTCTGCTTCAAGCACGGGCTCCGGGGCAATGGCAGAGGTCGCGACATCCTCAAAGGAGGTGAGGTTCAGCGCCGCGCGTGTCACAGTAACGCCCGTGTTCGCCTGGGCTGCACGAACCGGTTGAGGTTTCGGCTGCGCGGGGAGTTCGGCAACTGTCACAGGCGCTGGTGTTCTGTCGGCCGCGTCCTGTATCCGCTGCAGAACGGCAGCTTCGCGGGCCTTCGCCGGATCGAACGCGGCACCACCGCTCAGCTCGTAAAAGCCGAGGGTCAGAAATCCAAGTACAAGAACAATAAACAACTTCATAATGTAACATCCCACTCCCTGAGGCTTCGGATCCTAGCACATCGTCAGCCGTGAAGGTTCCTATCAGACCGATTTTTTTTCCGGGAGTGGGAAAAACGCGGAAAAAACATCAAGCGTGCTGTGTTGCACTCATGTAACGACGCGCACGATATGCCGCTTGTCGCCCCTCAGGAGGCTCGTTACACAAGGGCAATGGCTGACGATACTGATACCTCCGAGCCGGTCTCCAGGGACCTTTCAGAACCGCTGCGCCGGGCGCTGGGCGAGCGCTATCTGACGTATGCGCTGAGCACGATTATGCACCGCGCGCTGCCGGATGCGCGCGATGGGCTGAAACCGGTTCACCGCCGTATCCTGTATGCGATGCGCGAGCTGCGGTTGTCTTCGACCGGGGGATTCCGCAAGTCAGCGAAGATTTCTGGCGACGTGATGGGGAACTACCATCCGCACGGGGACGCTGCGATCTATGACGCGATGGCGCGTCTCGCGCAGGACTTCAACGTGCGCTATCCGCTCGTGGACGGACAGGGCAACTTTGGCAACATCGACGGCGACAACCCTGCCGCCAGCCGGTACACCGAGGCGCGCATGACGGCTGTGGCCGAGGCGTTGCTCGAAGGGCTGAACGAAAACGCGGTCGATTTTCGCGAAAACTATGACGGAACGCTGACTGAGCCCGTCGTGTTGCCAGCCCAGTTTCCAAATCTGCTAGCCAACGGTGCATCGGGAATTGCGGTTGGCATGGCGACCAACATCCCGCCGCACAACATCGCAGAGCTTTGCGATGCCTGCATTCATCTGATCAGAACACCGGATGCGCGCGACGATACGCTGTTGAATTATGTGCCCGGACCCGATTTCCCGACTGGTGGGGTGATCGTTGAACCGCCGGAAAATATCGCGACCGCGTACCGCACGGGCCGTGGGTCATTCCGGTTGCGGTGCCGGTGGGAAGTAGAGGATCTGGGCCGCGGTCAGTGGCAGATCGTTGTCACCGAGATCCCGTACCAGGTCCAGAAATCGAAACTGATCGAAAAGATCGCTGAAGTCATCCAGACCAAGAAAATCCCGATCCTGGCGGATGTCCGCGACGAAAGTGCAGATGACATCCGGATGATTCTGGAGCCCCGCTCCAAGAATGTGGATCCTGAAGTTCTGATGGGCATGCTGTTCCGGAATTCCGATCTGGAAGTACGGTTTTCGCTCAACATGAACGTCCTGATTGACGGTGTGACGCCCAAAGTCTGCTCGATGAAAGAGGTGTTGCGCGCTTTCCTTGATCACCGGCGGGAAGTTCTGATCCGGCGCTCGACGCACCGGATGGAAAAAATCGATCACCGTCTGGAAGTGCTCGAAGGCTTTGTGATCGCCTTCCTGAACCTCGACCGTGTGATTGACATTATCCGCTATGATAATGACCCGAAGGCGGCTCTGATGCGCGAAGACTGGGGCAGGACCCATGTCCGGGCGCAGGACGAGGCGGACTATGTGTCGCCGCCGCCGGGCGAGGGCGAGCTGAGTGAGCTGCAGGCTGAGGCCATCCTGAACATGAGGCTGCGCTCGCTGCGCCGCCTCGAAGAGATGGAACTGCTGCGCGAGCAGGAAGCGCTGATGGAAGAGCGCGCGGGTCTTGAGGATCTTCTCGAGAACCCGTCACTGCAGTGGGACAGCATTGCGGCTCAGCTGCGCGAAACCAAAAAGCAGTTCGGCAAGGACTGGGAAGGCGGCGCCCGCCGGACCGGATTTGCCGAAGCGGGCGAGGTCGAAGACGTCCCGATTGAGGCAATGATCGACCGCGAGCCGATCACCGTTGTCTGTTCTCAGATGGGCTGGGTTCGCGCGATGACCGGACACATCGATCTGAACCGCGAGCTTAAATTCAAAGACGGCGATGGTCCCCGTTTCATATTTCATGCGGAAACCACAGACAGGCTGCTCGTTTTTGGCAGCAACGGCCGGTTCTACACCGTCTCAGCCTCCAACCTGCCCGGCGGGCGGGGCATGGGCGAGCCGCTGCGTCTGATGGTCGACCTGCCGAATGAGGCGGACATCGTGACGATTCTCACCCACAGCCCAGATCGCAGGCTTCTGGTGGCCTCCAGCGCCGGCGACGGTTTTGTTGTTCCGGAAAACGACGTGATCGCGCAGACCCGCAATGGCAAGCAGGTGCTGAACGTCCGCGGGGACACCCGCGCGCTGGTGTGCAGACCGGTCAGCGGAAACAGCGTTGCCGTAGTCGGTGAAAACCGCAAAGTTCTTGTCTTTGACCTCGGCGAACTGCCCGAAATGGGACGTGGCAAAGGTGTGCGGCTGCAAAAATACAAAGACGGGGGGCTGTCGGATGCGACGACCTTTGACCGCGAAGAAGGCCTCAGCTGGCTGGATCCGGCGGGCCGCACCCGGACTGAGACCGATCTGGCAGAATGGACGGGCAAGCGGGCCAGTGCCGGACGCATGGCACCACGCGGTTTCCCGAGAGATAACCGTTTCACCTGACTGTCCCTTACTGTTCCCGCGCCGCACCGGCATATGAACGCGGATCGTCCCGCGTCACAGGCGGGGTGCATTGCACTGGACCATGCCATGCGCTAGCACTTGATCAGGCAGGAAAAGAGGGCAGGTCATGATCAGAAAAGCAGTCTGGCTGCTGGGCGCGGTAACGCTTTCAGCATGTGTCAACAGTTCGGATATCAATGAGCCGCCTGTGCCATTGGGAGACTTCAGCCTTGGGCACAACGTCGTGGTCGCGCCCAAGGTCGCAAAGGGCCCGGCAAGTCGCGAGGTTCCAGTTGATGAACTGACCGCTTCGATACAGTCGGCGATTGCTGAGAGATTTGACCGGTATGATGGCCCCAAGGACTATCATTTCGGCCTGAGCGTTGAAGCCTATGTGCTCGCACAGCCCGGTATCCCGGTCCTGCTCTCACCAAAATCAGCGATGATCGTGCAGCTGACTGTCTGGGACGATGCGCTGGGATCAAAGCTCAATACCGAACCTGAACAGATTACCGTACTCGAAGAGCTGTCTGGCCAGAATGTGTTTGGCTCCGGGCTTCTGAAAACCGGCGATCAGCAGCTCGAAGAGATGTCCCGCAGCGTCGCCAAGGCGATTGAAAATTATCTGCTGGCGCAGAAAGCCGAGTACGGCTGGTTCACCGAAAATGCGGTGACAGACACCGGCGAGGAGGAAGAACCGGCGGAGCGCTGAGCAACAGTGCACGTCGTGCTTGATTTTCCTCTCAGATGCCAATACATGCCGCGCCATGTGAACGACTGGGTCGCGGACGTGACCCCTCAGAAAAAAGGGCGCCACACTCATGGCAAAGGCAAAGTTTGAACGGACGAAACCGCACGTAAACATCGGCACGATTGGTCACGTTGACCACGGCAAGACGACGCTGACGGCTGCGATCACGAAGTATTTCGGCGATTTCCAGGCGTACGACCAGATTGACGGCGCGCCCGAAGAGAAAGCCCGCGGGATCACCATTTCGACGGCGCACGTTGAGTATGAGACGGAGAACCGTCACTACGCGCACGTGGACTGCCCGGGTCACGCGGACTACGTGAAGAACATGATCACCGGTGCGGCGCAGATGGACGGCGCGATCCTGGTTGTGAACGCAGCGGACGGCCCGATGCCGCAGACGCGCGAGCACATCCTGCTGGGCCGTCAGGTCGGCATCCCGCAGATCGTTGTTTACATGAACAAGGTTGACCAGGTTGACGACGAAGAGCTGCTGGAGCTGGTGGAAATGGAAATCCGCGAGCTGCTGTCCTCTTACGAGTACCCGGGCGACGACATTCCGGTGATCCCGGGTTCCGCGCTGGCGGCGATGGAAGGCAACAACCCTGAGATCGGTGAAGAGTCGATCAAAAAGCTGATGGCAGCTGTGGATGATTACATCCCGACGCCTGAGCGTGCGGTTGACCAGCCGTTCCTGATGCCGGTTGAGGACGTGTTCTCGATCTCCGGCCGTGGTACTGTTGTGACCGGTCGTGTTGAGCGTGGCGTGATCAACGTGGGCGACGAAATTGAAATCGTTGGTATCCGCGACACCAAAAAGACCACCTGCACAGGTGTTGAGATGTTCCGCAAGCTGCTGGACCGTGGTGAAGCGGGCGACAACATCGGCGCACTGCTGCGCGGCATCGACCGTGACGGCGTTGAGCGTGGTCAGGTTCTGTGCAAGCCGGGTTCCGTGACGCCGCACACCAAGTTTGAGGCGGAAGCCTATATCCTGACCAAGGAAGAGGGTGGCCGTCACACGCCGTTCTTCGCGAACTACCGTCCGCAGTTCTACTTCCGGACCACCGACGTGACCGGCACGGTTCAGCTGGGCGAAGGCACCGAGATGGTCATGCCGGGCGACAACGTTTCCTTTGGCGTTGAGCTGATCGCGCCGATCGCGATGGAAAACGGTCTGCGCTTTGCGATCCGCGAAGGCGGCCGCACCGTTGGCGCGGGCGTTGTGTCCAAGATCACGGAGTGATCCACGGACGCGCAAAGAAAAGCGTGTCCAGGATCACAGAATAACCCTGTGTGCGCGGCAGGGTCTCTGCCGTGTCAGAACTGACAAGCGGCACCCGGTATCCCCGGGTGCCGTTTTTTGTGCGGGGGGAAAGAGGCCACCGGTTTGATCCGATGGCCCCGAATTTCAGGAACCGCGGCAGGCGGCGCTGATCAGTAGCGGGTTACGTTGGGAGGAGACATAAACTGCACCTGATCCGTTGCGCCGATTTCCTGACCGGACAGGGGGTAATAGCCGGTATCAGCACAACCCATCAGAAGTGTGGACAGTGCGGTGATGATGGCGGTTGTTCTGAATGTCATAGCGGCATTTCCCTTATCCGTTTGTGAAAAATGAACCAGTTTACTCATTAGCGAACTTTAAGGTTTTCAGTCTCAACCGGTGTGTTACGTCCGGTATGACAACACTGTGCACCGGCGCCGGAACCGATTCCGTAATGCAGTTCACACAGGCAGAAATTTTTTCGCAGGACGTAAAATGAAAGCCCGGAACGTCCGCCAGCGCCGCGGACGTTATGGCTGCTGACTACGCTTTTTCTTAACCGCCTGCGCGATCCCTCTTGAACAAGGGATGGAATCCTAATAGGCCACTCCGCGGTACAGGGGTTTAGCTCAGTTGGTAGAGCATCGGTCTCCAAAACCGAGGGTCGTGGGTTCGAGTCCCTCAGCCCCTGCCACCTCCAGCGACATCGCGATGAATATCACCGCTCCGGCAGGAGCCGTTGACGTTTTCCGGCCATCCTGGCGCCCTTCTTTTGCCCGATATGTGTCTGACCCTGTATTTGGGGGCGATATGAGGATTTGCGCATGTCGGCGGACGTCAATGCAGATAGTGGCACCGGAGAAACAGATCCTGACATTGTTGCGGTGCGCGATCTGCTCTCGGCAGAGCAGGAAACCGCGTCTGACATTGAGACGACAGATGCCGCGCTGAAACACAGTGAAACGCAGTTTTCGTCCGTCGCCGGTCGATTGATCAGCGCGGTCCGGAGCTACAGACCCGACAGGAGATCTGTCCTTCTGACGGCCGCTGTGCTTTTGGTGCTGCTGCAGCCGGGGCTGGTTGCAGGCATTGGACTTTTCATCCTGGCCAGCTTGCTTCTCGCCTATTTTGGTATGGGGCATGAAGCATTCTGGGCGCGCGCGCTGGGATGTTTTGCGATCCTGTGCCGATGGGCGCCTGATACCGGTCGGGTGCTGCGTGTCCGCCTTTGGATGGCAGCACGGAGATGGAACCGGCTGACGGGCCTTTTGCCCGAAAGCCTGGCGCAGCGCCTGCGCCTGCCGGATGTACGCGGGATCGCGGCTGCCACAGAACGCCATGATGCTGTCCTGACGGACAGACTGAGCAGGCTGTAGCAGCCAGATCCCGGGCGAAACATACTTGAAATCCCCTATGGCTCTGGCTATGTGCGACGGGCACAGCAAGCATTCAGGTGATCCATGGCCATGAACCCGTTCCAGTTTATTCAGCAGACACGTGCCGAAGTGTCGAAGGTCGTGTGGCCCACCCGCCGCGAGGTGATGCTGACAACTGTGATGGTGTTTATCCTGTCGGCGCTCTTTGCGGTGTTTTTCGCAACCGTGGATATTATTATCCGGGGCGGGCTGCAGGCGGTGCTGACGATGTTCGGCTGAGGCTGAACGGCAGGCGTCAAAAATCACCGGAAACCTCTTGAAACATTGGGCTCTGCGGAGTATGCCGCAACCCTGACCAGAAACAGGGCGTGCGGCGATTCGTGTTGCGCGCCGATTTTTTGTTCTGGCGGTCGGGCGTAAGTGCCTGAAAAGAAGTGGAATTTACGACGTCGCCGGCGTTGGAAAGCAGACAGGGATCAGGGATCAGATGGCAAAACGGTGGTATTCGGTCAGTGTCCTGTCGAACTTCGAAAAGAAGATCGCAGAGCAAATCCGTACATCCGTGGCCGAACAGGGCCTTGAGGACCAGATCGACGAAGTGCTGGTGCCGACCGAAGAAGTGATCGAAGTACGGCGCGGCAAGAAGGTGACGGCCGAGCGTCGTTTTATGCCCGGCTATGTTCTGGTGCATATGGAGATGTCTGACAAAGGCTACCACCTGATCAACTCGATCAACCGTGTCACAGGCTTTCTTGGTCCGCAGGGGCGTCCGATGCCAATGCGTGATGCTGAGGTGAATGCCATCCTCAACCGCGTGCAGGAAGGCGAAGAAGCGCCGCGCACGCTCATCCACTTTGAAGTGGGTGAGAAGGTCAAGGTTGCCGACGGTCCGTTTGAAGACTTTGACGGCATGATCGAGGAAGTGGATGACGAAAACCAGCGCCTGAAGGTGTCGGTTTCGATTTTTGGCCGGGAAACCCCGGTCGAACTGGAATACACACAGGTCAACAAACAGACCTGACGTGTCAAAGCGTGGGAGGCGAGGGTGCCGCGGCATCCGGACCGGACCACGACAACACTGGCGGGTTGCCCGCCGATAAACCCGGACCGGCGCGCCGGCATGGGGTTGTAAAAGGAGAAGGCCAATGGCCAAGAAACTCGTTGGCAGCATGAAGCTGCAGGTGCCTGCGGGGCAGGCAAATCCGTCCCCGCCCGTGGGCCCCGCGCTGGGTCAGCGCGGCATCAACATCATGGAATTCTGCAAGGCATTCAATGCCAAGACTGCAGACATGGAGCCCGGCGCTCCTTGCCCGACCGTGATCCAGTATTACCAGGACAAATCCTTCACGATGGATATCAAGACGCCGCCCGCGTCCTATTATCTTAAGAAGGCTGCCAAGGTGAAATCCGGTGCAAACAACCCCAGCCGCGAGACTGTGGGCACTGTGACATCCAAGCAGGTCCGTGAGATCGCAGAAGCGAAAATGAAAGATCTGAACGCGAATTCTGTTGAAGCCGCGATGCAGATCATCCTGGGCTCCGCCCGCTCTATGGGCATCGAGGTGAAGTAAAATGGCGAAACTCGGTAAAAGAACCCGCGCAGCACGTGAAGCCTTTGCAGGCAAAGAGAATGTGACTGTTGAAGAGGCTGTCGCGCTGATCAAAGGCAATTCGAATGTGAAATTCGATGAGACTGTCGAAATTGCGATGAACCTCGGCGTTGACCCGCGTCACGCGGACCAGATGGTCCGTGGTGTGGTCGGTCTGCCCAATGGCACAGGCAAATCTGTTCGCGTTGCTGTTTTTGCACGCGGCCCGAAAGCTGAAGAAGCTCAGGCTGCAGGTGCAGACATCGTTGGTGCCGAAGACCTGATGGAAACTGTTCAGGGCGGCAAAATCGAATTTGACCGCTGCATCGCAACCCCGGACATGATGCCGATCGTTGGCCGTCTGGGTAAAGTGCTCGGCCCCCGTAACCTGATGCCGAACCCCAAGGTTGGCACTGTGACCATGGACGTTGAGGCCGCCGTCAAGGCAGCCAAAGGCGGTGAGGTTCAGTTCAAGGCTGAAAAAGGCGGCGTTGTGCACGCCGGTGTTGGCAAACTGTCCTTTGATGAAGCCAAGCTGGTCGAGAACATCCGTGCGTTTGTGAGCGCGGTGTCCCGGGCCAAGCCGACAGGTGCCAAGGGTGCTTACATGAAAAAAATCGCGCTGAGCTCCACAATGGGCCCCGGCGTCTCCGTTTCGGTCGATAACGCCGTAACTGAGTAACCAGATTTGGCGGGGTGACCCGCCAGATAGGCAGGGCCGATATACTGGTCCTGCTTCTGTCCGAGACGGAGGGTCCGGGGTTCGCGCCCCGCATAATTCCTTCCTGAGATGGGAAACGAGAAAATTCCGGCCTTCGGGCGGTTTTGGTCTCGGGACCCTGAATTGGACCCGAAACGGGTGCAGACCATCGCACCCTGAACTGAGCCGGGCAGGGGAACCTGCCCAATACTGGAGTGAAACTGTGGATAGAGCACAAAAAGAACAGCTGGTCGAAGAGCTCGGCCAGATCTTTGAAAGCTCTGGCGTCGTTGTGGTTAGCCACTACGCCGGTCTGACAGTTGCTGAAATGCAGGACCTGCGCGCCAAAGCACGCGAAGCGGGTGGGTCTGTGCGTGTTGCCAAAAACAGGCTCGCCAAGATCGCCCTTGAGGGCAAGCCATGCGCAAGCATCGCTGACCTTCTGACGGGTATGACCGTTCTGACCTATTCTGAGGATCCTGTGGCCGCGGCCAAGGTTGCTCAGGACTTCGCCAAAGGAAACGACAAGTTCGTCATCCTCGGCGGTGCAATGGGTGAGAACACACTGGACGTCGCCGGTGTCGAAGCCGTGTCCAAAATGCCGTCTCGCGAGGAGCTTATTGCTACCATCGCTGGCATGCTGGGCGCACCTGCATCGAACATCGCCGGGGCCATTGGCGCACCTGCAAGCAACATCGCATCCATCCTGTCCACCATTGAGGACAAGGCGGCTGCATAAGGCATCGTCAAACCGGCGTCGGGTTGAAAACGCGACGTTGGAACACACATATCGTTAACGGAAAGAGCTGAACATGGCTGATCTGAAAAAACTGGCAGAAGAGATCGTTGGTCTGACCCTGCTTGAAGCACAAGAACTGAAAACAATCCTCAAGGACGAGTACGGCATCGAGCCCGCAGCAGGCGGCGCAGTGATGATGGCTGGTCCTGCCGGCGACGCTGGTGGCGCAGAGGAAGAAAAGTCGGAATTCGACGTTGTCCTGAAAAACGCAGGCGCATCGAAAATCAACGTGATCAAAGAAGTTCGCGGCATCACCGGTCTGGGCCTCAAAGAAGCCAAAGACCTGGTCGAAGCCGGCGGCAAGATCAAAGAAGGCTGCGACAAGGCAGAAGCAGAAGAGATCAAGGGCAAGCTGGAAGCAGCTGGCGCCGAGGTCGAACTGGCCTGATCCGGTTTTCAGGGGAGCAGACGATTTCCGTCTGAATACCCCGCCAGAAAAATGAGCTGGACCCGGAGTTTTCCGGGTCCGGCTCAACCCGTCCTGGCAAGGGCCTTTCGAAGAAGGCTTTTTCCCGGATGCGGTTCAATGGTCGGGAGGTTGCCGGTGGGACGGCAGCCAGAATGGACCGAAACGTATCTTCTCGTATGGGCGGAGAGCCGTGGCCCGACGGCAGCTCCGACCGGTGAGAACACTGAAAGGTGACAGCAGACATGGCGCAATCGTTCCTTGGCCAGAAACGTCTTCGTAAATATTATGGCAAAATCCGTGAAGTTCTGGATATGCCGAACCTCATCGAGGTGCAGAAATCTTCCTATGACCTTTTCCTGAACTCCGGCGACGGGGAAACACCCAGCATCGACGAAGGCATTGCCAGCGTTTTCGATTCTGTTTTCCCGATTAAGGACTTCAACGAAACGGCGACGCTTGAGTACGTCAAGTACGATCTCGAGAAGCCGAAATACGATGTTGAGGAATGTCAGCAGCGTGACATGACCTACAGCGCGCCGCTGAAGGTGACGCTGCGTCTCATTGTGTTTGATGTGGACGAAGACACAGGTGCGAAGTCCGTCAAGGATATCAAGGAACAGGACGTATTCATGGGCGATATGCCCCTGATGACGCCTAACGGCACCTTCGTTGTGAACGGTACTGAGCGTGTGATCGTTTCCCAGATGCACCGCTCGCCGGGCGTGTTCTTTGACCACGACAAAGGCAAAACCCATTCCTCGGGCAAGCTGCTTTTCGCCTGCCGGATCATCCCGTACCGCGGCTCCTGGCTGGACTTTGAGTTCGACGCCAAAGACATCGTCTTTGCACGCATCGACCGTCGCCGGAAGCTGCCGGTCACGACGCTGCTTTATGCGCTGGGGCTCGATCAGGAAGGCATCATGGATGCCTACTACAAAACAGTCACCTACCGTCTCGAGAAGAACAAAGGCTGGGTCGCCCCGTTCTTCCCTGATCGTGTGCGCGGGACCCGCCCGACATACGATCTAGTAGATGCGGCGTCCGGCGAAGTCCTGTTTGAAAAAGGCAAGAAGGTCACGCCGCGCGCGGTCAAGAAACTGATCGACGAAGGCACAGTCACTGAACTGTTGCTGCCCTATGATCACATTGCCGGCAAATTTGTCGCCAAAGACATCATCAACGAAGAAAACGGTGCAATCTACGTTGAGGCCGGTGACGAACTGACGCTCGAATACGACAAGGACGGCACACTCATTGGCGGCACAGCCAAGGAGTTGGTCGACGCGGGTATCACCGAGATTCCGGTCCTCGACATCGACAACGTTAACGTTGGTCCCTACATGCGCAACACCATGGCGCAGGACAAGAACATGAACCGCGACACCGCGCTCATGGATATCTACCGCGTCATGCGCCCGGGCGAACCGCCCACCGTCGAAGCCGCTTCTGCGCTTTTTGACACGCTGTTCTTTGACAGCGAGCGTTATGACCTGTCGGCGGTTGGCCGCGTGAAAATGAACATGCGTCTGGCGCTTGACGCCGAAGACACGCAGCGCACCCTGCGCCGCGAAGACATCGTGGCCTGCATCAAGGCGCTGGTGGATCTGCGCGACGGTCGTGGTGATATCGACGACATCGACCACCTCGGGAACCGCCGGGTGCGTTCGGTTGGCGAACTGATGGAAAACCAGTACCGCGTTGGCCTGCTGCGCATGGAGCGTGCAATCAAAGAACGGATGTCGTCGGTCGAGATCGACACGGTGATGCCGCAGGATCTGATCAACGCCAAACCGGCGGCAGCAGCCGTGCGCGAGTTCTTTGGCTCCAGCCAGTTGTCGCAGTTCATGGACCAGACCAACCCGCTTTCCGAAGTGACGCACAAACGTCGTCTGTCGGCGCTTGGGCCGGGTGGTCTGACCCGCGAGCGCGCAGGCTTTGAGGTCCGCGACGTACACCCCACGCACTATGGCCGGATGTGTCCGATTGAAACGCCGGAAGGCCCGAACATCGGTCTGATCAACTCGCTGGCGACCTTCGCACGAGTGAACAAATACGGTTTCATTGAAACGCCCTACCGCAAGGTTGAAAACGGTCAGGTGACGGACGAAGTCCACTACATGTCCGCAACCGAGGAAATGCGCCACACGGTGGCTCAGGCGAACGCGAACCTCGATGAAAACATGAAGTTCGTGAACGAGCTGGTGTCGACGCGCCAGTCCGGGGACTACACGCTTGCGCCGTCCGAAAGTGTGGACCTGATCGACGTTTCGCCCAAGCAGTTGGTTTCGGTAGCGGCATCACTGATCCCGTTCCTCGAAAACGACGACGCGAACCGCGCTCTTATGGGCTCGAACATGCAACGTCAGGCTGTGCCGCTCCTGCAGGCCGAGGCGCCGCTTGTCGGCACCGGTATCGAAGAAGTGGTCGCAAGGGATTCCGGTGCTGCCATCATGGCGAAACGTGCCGGTGTCATCGACCAGGTCGATGCCAGCCGTATCGTGATCCGGGCCACCGAAGATCTGGAGCTGGGCGACGCGGGCGTGGACATCTACCGCATGCGCAAGTTCCAGCGGTCGAACCAGAACACCTGCATCAACCAGCGTCCGCTGGTCAAAGTGGGTGACCGGGTTTCCAAAGGTCAGGTGGTCGCAGATGGTCCGTCAACGGATATGGGGGAACTGGCGCTCGGCAAGAACGTCGTCGTCGCCTTCATGCCCTGGAACGGCTACAACTATGAGGACTCGATCCTGATTTCTGAGCGGATTGCCCGTGACGACGTCTTCACCTCGATCCACATCGAGGAATTCGAAGTCGCTGCCCGTGACACCAAGCTCGGGCCGGAAGAGATCACCCGCGACATCCCGAACGTTGGCGAGGAAGCCCTGCGCAACCTCGACGAAGCGGGCATCGTTTATATCGGCGCAGACGTCGAGCCGGGCGATATCCTCGTGGGTAAAATCACTCCGAAGGGCGAGAGCCCGATGACACCGGAAGAAAAACTTCTGCGTGCCATCTTCGGTGAGAAAGCCTCCGATGTGCGCGACACCTCGCTGCGTGTGAAACCAGGCGACTTCGGTACGGTTGTGGAAGTACGGGTCTTTAACCGCCACGGTGTGGAAAAAGACGAACGTGCGCTGCAGATCGAGCGTGAGGAAGTCGAACGTCTGGCCCGCGACCGGGACGACGAACTCGCGATCCTTGACCGCAACATCTACGCGCGTCTGAAGTCGATGATCCTCGGCAAAGTCGCTGTCAAAGGCCCGAAGGGTGTGCCCGCGAACTCCGAGATCACCGAGGATCTGCTCGAAATGCTGACCCGCGGTCAGTGGTGGCAGCTGGCGCTCAAGGACGAGGCTGACGCTCAGGTGGTTGAAGCCCTGAACGAGCAGTACGAGATCCAGAAACGTGCTCTTGATGCGCGCTTTGAGGACAAGGTCGAGAAAGTCCGTCGTGGCGACGATCTGCCCCCGGGCGTCATGAAGATGGTCAAGGTCTTTGTCGCGGTGAAGCGCAAGCTGCAGCCGGGCGACAAGATGGCCGGTCGTCACGGGAACAAAGGGGTGATCTCCAAAGTGGTTCCCATGGAAGACATGCCCTTCCTTGCGGATGGTACACCGGTTGATTTCTGTCTGAACCCGCTGGGCGTGCCGTCGCGTATGAACGTCGGTCAGATCCTCGAGACACACATGGGCTGGGCCGCGCGCGGTCTCGGCATCAACGTGGACGAGGCGCTGCAGGAATACCGTCGGTCCGGCGACCTGACGCCAGTGCGTGATGCGCTGCACCACGCCTACGGCGAAAACGTCTATGACGAGGGTATCGCGGGCATGGACGAAGAGACGCTGATCGAGGCGGCGGGCAATGTTACACGCGGTGTGCCGATTGCAACGCCGGTCTTTGACGGTGCAAAAGAAGGCGACGTGAACGATGCACTCAAGCGTGCCGGCTTTAACGAGAGCGGTCAGTCGATCCTCTTTGATGGCCGCACAGGCGAGCAGTTCGCGCGGCCTGTGACCGTTGGCGTCAAGTACCTGCTGAAACTGCACCACTTGGTGGATGACAAAATCCACGCGCGCTCGACCGGGCCGTACAGCCTCGTCACCCAGCAGCCGCTGGGCGGTAAAGCGCAGTTCGGTGGCCAGCGCTTCGGGGAGATGGAGGTCTGGGCTCTGGAAGCTTACGGCGCCGCCTACACCCTGCAGGAAATGCTGACCGTGAAGTCGGACGACGTAGCCGGACGGACGAAAGTCTATGAAAGCATCGTCAAGGGCGAGGACAATTTCGAGGCCGGTGTACCGGAATCGTTCAACGTTCTCGTCAAAGAAGTCCGGGGTCTCGGCCTCAACATGGAACTCCTGGATGCGGAGGAAGATGAGTGACGGGCTGATCCCCGTCACTTCACTCCCAACGCACCCCTTTCAAGGATTTGAAAATGAACCAGGAACTGACAAACAACCCGTTTAACCCGCTCACGCCGCCCAAGGTGTTTGACGAAATCAAGGTGTCTCTGGCCTCGCCCGAGCGAATCCTTAGCTGGTCCTTCGGGGAGATCAAAAAGCCCGAGACCATCAACTACCGGACATTCAAGCCCGAGCGTGATGGTCTCTTCTGTGCGCGTATCTTTGGTCCGATCAAGGACTACGAATGCCTTTGCGGCAAGTACAAACGCATGAAGTATCGCGGCGTTGTCTGCGAGAAATGCGGTGTGGAAGTCACGCTGCAGAAGGTCCGCCGCGAGCGCATGGGCCACATCGAGCTGGCCTCTCCCGTCGCGCACATCTGGTTCCTGAAATCGCTGCCGTCCCGCATCGGTCTGATGCTGGACATGACGCTGCGCGATCTGGAGCGGGTTCTGTACTTCGAGAACTACGTGGTGATCGAACCCGGCCTGACGGATCTTCAGTACGGTCAGATGATGACCGAAGAAGAGTACATGGATGCGCAGGACGCATACGGCATGGACGCGTTTACCGCTAACATTGGCGCCGAAGCGATCCGCGAAATGCTGGCTGCCATCGATCTCGAAGCCGAAGCGGACCAGCTCCGCGAAGAGCTCAAAGAAGCCACAGGCGAGCTGAAGCCCAAGAAGATCATCAAGCGCCTGAAGGTGGTTGAGAGCTTCCTGGAATCCGGCAACCGTCCGGAGTGGATGGTTCTGACCGTGATCCCCGTGATCCCGCCGGAACTGCGCCCGCTGGTGCCGCTCGATGGTGGTCGTTTCGCGACGTCCGATCTGAACGATCTCTATCGTCGGGTGATTAACCGGAATAACCGTCTGAAGCGTCTGATCGAACTGCGTGCGCCTGACATCATCGTGCGGAACGAAAAGCGGATGCTGCAGGAATCTGTGGACGCGCTGTTCGACAATGGCCGCCGTGGTCGCGTGATTACAGGCGCCAACAAGCGCCCGCTGAAATCGCTGTCTGACATGCTGAAAGGCAAGCAGGGTCGTTTCCGTCAGAACCTTCTGGGTAAACGCGTCGACTTCTCGGGCCGTTCGGTTATTGTGACCGGTCCGGAGCTGAAGCTGCACCAGTGTGGTCTGCCCAAGAAGATGGCGCTCGAACTCTTCAAGCCGTTCATCTACTCGCGGCTGGAGGCCAAGGGGCTGTCCTCGACGGTCAAGCAGGCCAAGAAGCTGGTTGAGAAGGAGCGCCCGGAAGTCTGGGACATCCTCGATGAGGTGATCCGCGAACACCCGGTGATGCTGAACCGTGCGCCGACGCTGCACCGTCTTGGCATTCAGGCGTTTGAGCCGGTTCTGATCGAAGGTAAGGCGATCCAGCTGCACCCGCTCGTATGTTCTGCGTTTAACGCCGACTTCGACGGTGACCAGATGGCCGTGCACGTCCCGCTGAGCCTTGAGGCGCAGCTGGAAGCGCGTGTTCTGATGATGTCCACGAACAACGTTCTGTCGCCTGCAAACGGTGCGCCGATCATCGTGCCGTCGCAGGATATGATCCTTGGTCTCTACTATACGACCCTTGAGCGTGAGGGCATGCCGGGCGAAGGCATGGTCTTTGGCTCTGTCGAAGAGGTACAGCACGCCCTTGATGCCGGTATGGTGCACTTGCACTCCAAAATCACAGCGCGGATCATGCAGATCGACGAGAACGGCATGGAAGTGATGAAGCGGTTTGAGACCACACCGGGCCGTATCCGTCTCGGCGCTCTGCTGCCGCTGAACGCCAAGGCGCCGTTCGAGCTGGTGAACCGTCTGCTGCGCAAGAAAGAAGTGCAGCAGGTCATCGACACCGTCTACCGTTACTGCGGTCAGAAGGAATCCGTCATCTTCTGTGACCAGATCATGACCATGGGTTTCCGTGAAGCGTTCAAAGCCGGGATTTCCTTCGGCAAGGACGACATGCTGATCCCTGACACCAAATGGCCGATCGTCGAAGAGACGCGCGAGCAGGTGAAGGATTTCGAACAGCAGTACATGGACGGCCTGATCACTCAGGGCGAAAAGTACAACAAGGTTGTCGATGCCTGGTCGAAGTGTAACGACAAGGTAACCGACGCGATGATGGGCTCGATCTCCGCCAGCCAGCGGGACGAGGCCGGTGCCGAACAGGAACCGAACTCAGTCTACATGATGGCGCACTCCGGTGCCCGTGGGTCGGTTACCCAGATGAAACAGCTCGGCGGGATGCGCGGCCTGATGGCCAAGCCGAACGGCGACATCATCGAGACACCGATCATCTCGAACTTCAAGGAAGGTCTGACCGTTCTTGAGTACTTCAACTCCACCCACGGCGCCCGTAAAGGTCTGTCGGATACCGCTCTGAAAACAGCGAACTCCGGTTACCTGACACGCCGTCTGGTTGACGTTGCGCAGGACTGCATCGTGCGTATGAACGACTGCGGCACGGAGACATCGATCACCGCCGTTGCAGCGGTCAACGATGGTGAGGTTGTAGCCTCGCTCTCCGAGCGCATTCTGGGCCGCGTTGTGGCCGAGGACATCATGCGTCCGGGTTCGGATGAGGTGATGGTTGCTGCCGGTACGCTGGTGGATGAACGGATGGCGGACGCAATCGAAGAGGCCGGTGTGGCATCTGCACGTATCCGCAGCCCGCTGACCTGTGAGGCCGAAGAGGGCGTCTGTGCCATGTGCTACGGCCGTGACCTGGCGCGCGGTACGATGGTGAACACCGGTGAGGCTGTCGGTATCATCGCGGCACAGTCCATCGGTGAGCCTGGTACACAGCTGACCATGCGGACCTTCCACATCGGCGGTGTTGCGCAGGGTGGTCAGCAGTCCTTCCTTGAGGCAAGCCATGACGGCAAAGTCGTGTTCGAGAACGCGCAGACGCTTGAGAACACTGCCGGCGAGACCATGGTCATGGGCCGCAACATGAAGCTCATCATTCAGGATGAGAACGGCGAGGAACGTGCCAGCCACAAGGTCGGCTATGGCTCCAAGCTCTTTGTGAAGGATGGCCAGGACATTGCACGGGGCGACAAGCTCTTTGAGTGGGATCCCTACACGCTGCCGATCATCGCGGAGAAATCCGGTACATCGAAGTTCGTTGACCTTGTCAGCGGTATCGCTGTACGGGACGAGACCGATGACGCGACAGGGATGACCCAGAAGATCGTGATCGACTGGCGTGCGGCACCGAAGGGCAACGAGCTCAAGCCCGAAATCATCCTGGTGGATGGTGACGGCGAGCCCGTGCGCAACGATGCGGGCAACCCTGTAACCTATCCGATGTCTGTGGACGCGGTTCTGTCCGTTGAGGACGGTGCCGAAGTGCAGGCCGGTGACGTTGTCGCGCGTATCCCGCGTGAGGGTGCCAAAACCAAGGACATCACCGGTGGTCTGCCGCGTGTGGCCGAGCTATTTGAGGCACGTCGTCCCAAAGATCACGCCATCATCGCGGAAATCGACGGCTATGTCCGCTACGGCAAGGACTACAAGAACAAGCGTCGTATCGCGATCGAAAGCTCCGAGGATCCGGATCACAAGGTCGAGTACATGGTGCCCAAGGGCAAACACATCCCGGTTGCGGAAGGTGATTTTGTCCAGAAGGGTGACTACATCATGGACGGTAATCCGGCACCGCACGACATCCTGGCCATTATGGGTGTCGAGGCGCTGGCGGACTACATGATCGACGAGGTTCAGGACGTCTATCGCCTGCAGGGTGTGAAGATCAACGACAAGCACATCGAAGTCATCGTGCGTCAGATGCTGCAGAAGTGGGAAATCCAGGACAGCGGAGACACCACGCTGCTCAAGGGCGAACACGTGGACAAGCAGGAGTTCGATCAGGCCAACGAAAAGGCCCTGTCGAAAGGCGGCCGTCCCGCTCAGGGCGAACCGATCCTGCTTGGCATCACCAAGGCGTCGCTGCAGACACGCAGCTTCATCTCGGCGGCGTCCTTCCAGGAGACCACCCGCGTTCTTACCGAAGCCTCCGTGCAGGGTAAGAAGGACAAGCTTGTTGGTCTCAAAGAAAACGTCATCGTGGGCCGCCTGATCCCGGCCGGTACCGGTGGCGCGACCATGAAAGTCCGCCGTGTGGCTCAGGACCGTGACAATGTTGTCATCGAAGCCCGTCGTGAAGAAGCCGAAGCTGCAGCAGCGCTTGCAGCACCGGTGATGGAAGACGACATGGTGGGCGGCGATGTGTTCGACACGATCATTCCGGCGGATGAAGACAGCCGCGACTGAGATCGCATAAAATGAAAACGGAAAGCCCCCGCGGGAATATCCTGCGGGGGCTTTTCTTTGGGCGGTGTGCGGTGTTTTGTACGCGCAGTGCAGGAACGAAGGCAGGTCATGACGGTGCGAATAAATATAGCGGGCTTGATGCGGGCTTCCGTCCGGATCAACGGTTCCGGCCCCGTCCTCCATGGCATGAGGATGCGCTGACCGTGTCACCCAATCTCATCGGTGCACTTCTGATGATGGCCTCAATGGCCTGTTTTACGTTCAACGATGCGCTAATCAAGATGACGGATGGCGCGTTGCCTCTGTTTCAGCTGCTGTTCCTGCGGGGCATTCTGGCCAGCCTGCTGATCTTTCTGATGGCCCGGGCGCGGGGAGCCTTGCGTGGCCCGGTCGCTCCGATGGACCGCATGATGATCGCTGTCAGGTCCCTGTCCGAGGTGGGTGCCGCCTATTTCTTTATCTCTGCGCTGCTTAATATGCCGCTGGCTAATGTGACGGCTATTCTGCAGATCCTGCCGCTGACCGTGACGCTGGGGTCAGCTCTGTTTTTCCGCGAAGCCGTCGGCTGGCGCCGGATGCTGGCAATTGTCATCGGGTTCGCCGGCATGCTGATGATCGTACGCCCTGGCAGCGATGGGTTTACGCTGTGGTCGGTTTACGCATTGATTGCAGTGCTTTGCGTGACGGTCAGGGATCTGTCGACGCGGAGGTTGTCCGGTGATGTGCCGTCTTTGCTGGTCACGCTGTCCGCCTCCGTCACGGTTCTGGTGGCATCGGGTCTCGCCTCGCTGACCACTGAATGGGCCCCTGTGACGCCAACACTGGCCTGGCTGCTGGGGGGATCGTCGGTGTTCATTGTGGGGGGGTATTTCTTCTCGGTGCAGGTCATGCGGGCCGGGGATGTGTCGTTTATTGCACCATTCCGATACACCGGTCTGATCTGGGCGCTTCTGCTGGGGTGGGTTGTCTTCGGCGACTGGCCGTCCGGGATGACACTGGCTGGTGCGGCAATCATCGTTGCAACCGGCCTCTTCACACTCTACCGCGAACGCAGCCTGATGCGCGGCTGAAACAATGCGGCCGGGCAGGAGAGAACGCCTGCCGTTCCACATACTTTTGACCCGGTATCAGAGGGCAGCACGCCCTGTTGACACCTGATCCGACTCCTTTTATACGCGCGGCATCCCGGAGACAGGGGTCGCTCTGTTCTCTGAAATCAAAATGCAGTGGTCACGATCCGGTCTAATGCTGACCCGATCCTCTGTAGCCTCGCCGCGTCGTTTTCCCCGGTACGGAAACGGAAGCGGTTTTTTTGTTGTCGTATGGATATGCGGCGAGAAATAAACGCGCTTTCTGCGCAAGCCCGGGTCATGGACGCGTGATCTGTCGAAACTGAAACCCGCATGGGGTCGTCCCTGTGCACGTATTATGAGCTAAACGGGGAAAGAACCGGAATGCCAACGATCCAGCAGCTGATCCGCAAACCGCGGCAGCCGAAAATCAAACGTTCGAAGTCCATGCACCTGCAGGAATGCCCGCAGAAGCGTGGCGTCTGTACACGTGTCTACACAACCACACCGAAAAAGCCGAACTCGGCGATGCGGAAGGTTGCCAAGGTACGCCTGACAAACGGCTTCGAAGTCATCAGCTACATCCCGGGCGAAAGCCACAACCTTCAGGAACACTCTGTGGTTCTGATCCGTGGCGGCCGTGTCAAAGACCTTCCTGGTGTGCGTTACCACATCCTGCGCGGTGTGCTTGATACACAGGGCGTCAAAGACCGTAAGCAACGTCGTTCGAAATACGGCGCGAAGCGTCCGAAGTAAGGAGAGACCAAGATGTCCCGTCGCCACGCAGCCGAAAAACGCGAAGTCCTGCCCGACGCCAAATATGGCGATCTGGTTCTGACAAAATTCATGAACAACCTGATGATCGACGGCAAGAAGTCGGTCGCAGAACGTATCGTATACAACGCCCTCACACGCGTTGAGACAAAAATCAAACGCGCCCCTGTCGAAGTCTTCCACGAAGCGCTCGACAACATCAAACCTTCCGTCGAAGTCCGTTCGCGCCGGGTTGGTGGTGCGACATACCAGGTTCCTGTCGAAGTGCGCCCCGAGCGTCGCGAAGCCCTGGCAATCCGCTGGCTGATAAAAGCCTCCCGCGCGCGCAACGAGAACACCATGGAAGAGCGCCTCGCAGGCGAGCTTCTGGACGCTGTTCAGTCCCGCGGCACCGCGGTGAAAAAGCGCGAAGACACCCACAAAATGGCAGACGCCAACAAAGCGTTCAGCCACTACCGCTGGTAAACACGTCGCGCCCCCCGGGGGCGCGATTATCCGTTTTTAGATATCCTGAGGAAGCAGCCCCATGGCACGCGACTATCCGCTCGACCGCTACCGCAACTTCGGCATCATGGCGCACATTGATGCCGGCAAAACGACCTGTTCGGAACGTATCCTGTATTACACAGGTAAATCCCACAACATCGGTGAGGTGCACGATGGTGCGGCCACCATGGACTGGATGGAGCAGGAGCAGGAGCGTGGCATCACGATTACTTCTGCGGCGACAACCACGTTCTGGGAGCGTACCGAAGACGGCTCCACTGCGGACACTCCCAAGCACCGCATGAACATCATCGACACCCCCGGCCACGTTGACTTCACCATTGAAGTTGAGCGTTCGCTTGCCGTTCTCGACGGCGCGGTTGCCGTTCTGGACGCAAACGCCGGTGTTGAGCCGCAGACAGAAACTGTCTGGCGTCAGGCCGACCGCTACAAGGTGCCGCGTATCGTGTTCGTCAACAAGATGGACAAGATCGGTGCGGACTTCTTCAACTGCGTTCACATGATCCAGGACCGTACAGGCGCAACACCCTGTCCGATTCAGATTCCGATCGGTGCTGAGAACGAGCTCGAAGGCATGGTTGACCTGATCACCATGGAAGAGTGGGTCTGGGCCGGTGAAGACCTTGGTGCGTCCTGGGAGAAACGCCCTGTCCGTGACAGCCTGAAAGAGCAGGCCGAAGAGTGGCGCGGTAAGATGATCGAAGTCGCCGTCGAAATGGACGACGATGCGATGATGGAATACCTCGAAGGCAACGAGCCTGACGTGGAAACACTGCGCAAGCTGATCCGCAAAGGCACGCTTGAAATCGCCTTCATCCCGGTTCTGTGTGGTTCGGCGTTCAAAAACAAAGGTGTCCAGCCGCTGCTGAACGCTGTGATCGACTACCTGCCGAGCCCGCTCGACGTTGTTGATTACATGGGCTTCAAACCCGGTGACGAAACGGAAACACGTGACATCGCCCGCCGCGCGGACGACGAAATGGCTTTCTCCGCGCTGGCGTTCAAAATCATGAACGACCCGTTCGTTGGGACGCTGACGTTCACACGGATCTACTCCGGTGTTCTCAACAAGGGCGACACGCTGCTGAACTCGACCAAAGAGCGCAAAGAGCGTGTTGGCCGGATGATGATGATGCACTCGAATGACCGTGAGGAAATCACAGAAGCATTCGCGGGCGACATTATCGCGCTGGCAGGTCTGAAGGACACGACAACCGGTGACACGCTCTGTGCTGTCAACGACCCGGTCGTTCTGGAAACCATGACCTTCCCGGATCCGGTGATCGAGATCGCGGTTGAGCCGAAAACCAAAGCCGACCAGGAGAAAATGTCCACAGGTCTGGCGCGTCTGGCGGCAGAAGACCCGTCCTTCCGTGTTGAGACAGATCTCGAATCCGGTCAGACGATCATGAAGGGCATGGGTGAACTTCACCTCGACATCCTCGTTGACCGTCTGAAGCGTGAATTCAAGGTTGAGGCGAACATCGGTGCGCCGCAGGTTGCCTATCGCGAGACGATCTCGAAAGAGGCAGAGATCACCTACACGCACAAGAAGCAGTCGGGTGGTTCGGGTCAGTTCGCTGAGGTCAAGATGATCCTCATGCCGACCGAGCCGGGCGAAGGGTATTCCTTCGAGAGCCGCATCGTTGGTGGTGCTGTTCCGAAAGAATACATCCCGGGCGTTGAAAAGGGTATCCAGTCGGTGATGGACTCCGGTCCGCTGGCGGGCTTCCCCGTGATCGACTTCAAGGTCGCGCTGATCGACGGTAAATTCCACGACGTTGACTCCAGCGTCCTGGCGTTCGAGATCGCAGCACGTATGGGTATGCGCGAAGGCATGAAGAAAGCCGGCGCGAAACTGCTTGAGCCGATCATGAAGGTCGAGGTGGTCACACCTGAAGAGTACACCGGTGGTATCATCGGCGATCTCACATCCCGTCGTGGTCAGGTGCAGGGTCAGGACACCCGCGGCAACGCGATTGCCATTGACGCTTTTGTACCGCTGGCGAACATGTTCGGCTACATCAACACACTGCGTTCAATGTCGAGCGGCCGGGCGAACTTCACCATGCAGTTCGACCACTACGAGCCGGTGCCGCAAAACATCTCCGACGAGATCCAGGCAAAATTCGCATAAACCTGCTGCCCCGCCAGGGGCAGCCAACCATTCCGGCGGCGGATGCTGCCAAACAGAACACCTAAGGAGGCCATCATGGCAAAGGCAAAGTTTGAACGGACGAAACCGCACGTAAACATCGGCACGATTGGTCACGTTGACCACGGCAAGACGACGCTGACGGCTGCGATCACGAAGTATTTCGGCGATTTCCAGGCGTACGACCAGATTGACGGCGCGCCCGAAGAGAAAGCCCGCGGGATCACCATTTCGACGGCGCACGTTGAGTATGAGACGGAGAACCGTCACTACGCGCACGTGGACTGCCCGGGTCACGCGGACTACGTGAAGAACATGATCACCGGTGCGGCGCAGATGGACGGCGCGATCCTGGTTGTGAACGCAGCGGACGGCCCGATGCCGCAGACGCGCGAGCACATCCTGCTGGGCCGTCAGGTCGGCATCCCGCAGATCGTTGTTTACATGAACAAGGTTGACCAGGTTGACGACGAAGAGCTGCTGGAGCTGGTGGAAATGGAAATCCGCGAGCTGCTGTCCTCTTACGAGTACCCGGGCGACGACATTCCGGTGATCCCGGGTTCCGCGCTGGCGGCGATGGAAGGCAACAACCCTGAGATCGGTGAAGAGTCGATCAAAAAGCTGATGGCAGCTGTGGATGATTACATCCCGACGCCTGAGCGTGCGGTTGACCAGCCGTTCCTGATGCCGGTTGAGGACGTGTTCTCGATCTCCGGCCGTGGTACTGTTGTGACCGGTCGTGTTGAGCGTGGCGTGATCAACGTGGGCGACGAAATTGAAATCGTTGGTATCCGCGACACCAAAAAGACCACCTGCACAGGTGTTGAGATGTTCCGCAAGCTGCTGGACCGTGGTGAAGCGGGCGACAACATCGGCGCACTGCTGCGCGGCATCGACCGTGACGGCGTTGAGCGTGGTCAGGTTCTGTGCAAGCCGGGTTCCGTGACGCCGCACACCAAGTTTGAGGCGGAAGCCTATATCCTGACCAAGGAAGAGGGTGGCCGTCACACGCCGTTCTTCGCGAACTACCGTCCGCAGTTCTACTTCCGGACCACCGACGTGACCGGCACGGTTCAGCTGGGCGAAGGCACCGAGATGGTCATGCCGGGCGACAACGTTTCCTTTGGCGTTGAGCTGATCGCGCCGATCGCGATGGAAAACGGTCTGCGCTTTGCGATCCGCGAAGGCGGCCGCACCGTTGGCGCGGGCGTTGTGTCCAAGATCACGGAGTGATCCACGGACGCGCAAAGAAAAGCGTGTCCAGGATCACAGAATAACCCTGTGTGCGCGGCAGGGTCTCTGCCGTGTCAGAACTGACAAGCGGCACCCGGTATCCCCGGGTGCCGTTTTTTGTGCGGGGGGTATTTGAAGCAGCAAACCTTTTTGCTGACTGCAGGCGAAAATCCGGTTCTGTCCATACTTTGACAATCAATTGGTGGTTCACTCGGCTCTGACAATGAACAGGAGCCAGAATGGAACCTCAGGAACGGATCGGCATCGCCGAGCTGACGAAACTCGCATTTTCAGGTGTCGACCTGTCCCCCCTCAGATCGGAACTGCTCAGGCAGGTGGCGTGCCCGGATCCCGCGCCGGGGTTCATGATGGATCTTTCCGCAATTGATCAGTTGTCCGGCAATGCAGAAACCGGTCTGCGCTGGCAGGATGAAGCACTGAAATTATGCCGGATGTACCGGACGCACCGCGACGCGGCCTGCGGTACGACACTGCTGGTCTACGCCACTCCTGCAAACATCGGCGCTAACACACCCGTCGAATTTCTGCTGGAGGGATCGAGGATCCAGACCGTTATCTTCTATCCCGATCCCGATGCATCAGCTGAGGTTTCGTTGCCGCCGCATGACGTCGCGTTCTGTGCAGCTCCGACAGATGGCGGAGATGCGCGTGAATTCTTTTCCCGTGTCCGCCAGATCGCTGCCAGGTCACCGGCTCCGGTCGTGAACCTCCCGGACAGGACGATCCATCTTGAACGGCATCTTCTGGAACGCCAGCTCGCCGGCGCGCCGGGCGTCACAGTGCCGAAAACACTCCGGTTGAGCCGCCGAATGCTGGAAGAGTTGTGCCAGTCAGTATCGGTAACCGGGGGGCATGACCCTGATCTGCCGTGGCCGGTTCTCATCCGGCCCGTTGGCTCTCACGCCGGAGCCGGTCTGGAGCGGGTTGTGTCGCGCAGTGAGCTTGCCGGGTACCTGACCAGGCAGTCTGACGCTGCCTTCAATGTTTCCGAGTTTATTGACTACTCTTCTGCCGCGGATTCCCTGCACCGGAAATACCGCATCATCTTTGTTAATGGTCAGCCCTTCCCCTGCCACATGGCGATCGCTGATCAGTGGGACGTCTGGTACCTGAACGCCGGCATGCACCTGAGCGAAAGCAAACGCCAGGAAGAGGAGGAGTTCATGGCCGCTTTCCCGGATGATTTTGCCCGCAAGCACGAAACAGCGCTTAAAGCCGTCGCATCCAGCATCGGCCTTGACTATTTCGGGATCGATTGCGCTGAGAATAAAGAGGGCAACCTGCTGGTGTTCGAAGCCGACAACGCGCTGATTGTGCATGATATGGACCCTGAAACAGTGTTTCCCTACAAGAGTGCTCATGTGCAGAGAATCTTTGCGGCATTTCAGGGAATGCTGGCCCGCAAAGCCCTTCCGGAAGCGGAACGTTCTCTCAGCCGACGCCGGGCTTGATGGCAGCGGGCGCTTCTGAGGTCTGAGCGCACAGAGCTGCTTTGTCCGGAAAATCCGCTTTCCGGGCAAAAACACCATTGCATCCCTGCGCGACTCCCCCTAAACGACCCCAATCCAATGAGGGTGCGGCAGGCCGCGCCCTTTTCCGTTGGACCAAAAGACGCGATGAGGGTGTGCGATGAGCGCCCGTCCTCCTCTCCGATCTGGACCCTGATATAAAGGGTGATGCACATGGCCGTTCAAAGCCAAAACATCCGCATCCGCCTCAAGGCGTTTGACTACCGCGTGCTGGATGCTTCCACACAAGAAATCGTCAATACTGCCAAGCGTACAGGTGCTTCCGTTCGCGGCCCGATCCCGCTGCCGAACAAAATCGAGAAGTTCACCGTTCTGCGTGGCCCGCACGTTGACAAGAAATCCCGTGACCAGTTCGAAATCCGCACGCACAAGCGTCTGCTGGATATCGTTGATCCGACACCCCAGACAGTGGACGCGCTGATGAAGCTCGATCTCGCTGCTGGCGTGGACGTCGAGATCAAACTGCAGTCATAAGCCTAGGAGGGTAATTGTTATGTTGCGCTCAGGCGTTATTGCAAAAAAAGTCGGGATGACCCGGCTGTTCATGGAAGACGGCAAGCAGATCCCTGTGACCGTTCTCCAGCTCGACAAGCTTCAGGTTGTGGCACAGCGCACTGCTGAGAAAGACGGCTATTCCGCTGTTCAGCTCGGCGCAGGTACGGCCAAAGCCAAGCGGACATCCCAGGCCATGCGCGGCCATTTCGCAGCAGCGAAAGTGGAACCCAAGCGCAAGGTTGCTGAGTTCCGTGTGGATGCCGAGAACCTGATCGGTGTGGGTGAAGAAATCACCGCGAACCACTACTTTGAGGGCCAGTTCGTTGACGTGGCCGGCACCTCGATCGGTAAAGGTTTTGCCGGTGCGATGAAGCGGCACAACTTCGGTGGTCTGCGCGCGTCGCACGGTGTTTCCATTTCGCACCGTTCGCATGGTTCCACAGGCCAGTGTCAGGACCCGGGTAAGGTTTTCAAAGGCAAGAAGATGGCCGGTCACATGGGCGCTGCCCGTGTCACCACGCAGAACCTGCAGGTTGTCCGCACTGATGCCGACCGTGGCCTGATCATGGTCAAAGGCGCTGTTCCCGGCTCCAAGGGTGGCTGGGTCACCGTCAAGGACGCGGTCAAAAAGCCGTTCCCTGAAAACGCGATCCTGCCCGCGGCGCTGAAATCTGCGGCCGAGGCTGCAGCCAAAGCTGCCGAGGAAGCCGCTGCTGCAGCTGCTGCCGAAGCCGAAGCCGAAGCCAAGCGTCTCGCCGAAGAGCAGGCCGCAGCTGAAGCCGAAGCGCTGAAAGCAGCCGAAGCCGAAATCGAAGCCGACAAAGCTGACGAAGCGGATGCCGGCGAAGAGAAGAAAGAAGGTGACGCATGAAACTCGATGTCATCAAACTCGACGGCGGCAAAGCCGGCTCGGTAGAGCTGGACGAGGCGCTTTTCGGTCTGGAGCCGCGCGCGGACATCCTGCACCGTGTCGTCCGCTGGCAGCGTAACAATGCGCAGGCCGGTACGCACAAGGTCAAGACCCGTTCTGAAACCAGCTACTCGACCAAGAAGATCTACCGCCAGAAGGGCACCGGTGGCGCACGCCATGGTGACCGTAATGCGCCGATCTTCCGCAAAGGTGGTATCTACAAGGGTCCGACCCCGCGCAGCCACGGTCACGATCTGACCAAGAAGTTCCGCAAACTGGGTCTGTGCCACGCGCTGTCGGCGAAAGCCAAAGCGGGTGAGCTGGTCATCATCGACGCCGCCGCAAGCGAAGGCAAAACAGCAGCACTTGCAAAACAGGTTGCTGACCTGGGCTGGAAGCGTGCACTGGTCATCGACGGTGCATCCGTGGATGAAGGCTTTGCAAAGGCAGCGCGCAACATTGACGGTCTGGATATCCTGCCGACAATGGGCGCAAACGTATATGACATCCTCAAGCGTGACACGCTGGTGATCACCAAGGCGGGTGTCGAAGCACTGGAGGCTCGTCTGAAATGAGTGCCAAGGCAGAACACTACGATGTGATCCGCAAGCCGGTCATCACCGAAAAAGCCACCATGAGCTCCGAGAACAACGCCGTTGTTTTCGAAGTGGCGATGGACAGCAACAAACCTCAGATCAAGGAGGCTGTTGAGGCACTCTTTGGTGTGAAGGTCAAAGCGGTCAACACCACTATCACAAAGGGCAAAGTGAAGCGTTTCCGCGGCCAGCTCGGCAAGCGTAAAGACGTGAAGAAAGCCTATGTGACGCTCGAAGAGGGCAACACAATCGACGTATCCACCGGTCTCTGAGACTGACTGCGTCTGAAGAAAGAGCCCCGGTCCACGACGGACCGGGGCTTTTTTTGTGCGGCTGGCAGGCAGGCGATAAGGTGGATTGCCTCGGAGCAATGCGCGTCGAACAAGGCATCGTTCGGCAACGTTCTTTCGTTGTTCAGTAACGTTTAAGGTCTTGTGCGTATCCCTGTCTCCAAGAAAAGGAGACTCCACCTGTGCCCGACCAGAAATCCGTTACAACACCCCGCGACATTGCCAACAAAGCAGAGACAACGGTCGTCTCATTGCCTCAGCGCGCGACGTCTTTGCTGCTCTGCTATGCGCTGTGCGCCATGTCCGAGGAGTCATGCGGGAAGCGCGACAAAGAGCGTGCCAGCGAGCAGGAGTATCTCCGGCAGGCGCTCCGTTTTCTCAAGGATGAGTTTCAGCAGTCCTTCCGCGCAGCAGACGGCGACCTGTCTGATGAACTGAAAGCGGCGCTGCGCATGCTCCGGGACGCCGTCGACAGTGTCTGTCAGAAGCTGCCCGCGGATCAGAGCGACGCATCGTCCGGGCTGCTGGAGGATCTGAAGGCAGAGGTTGAGGACAGCCTGGCACCAGCGGTGACTTCCTTTCTGAGTGCATTGTTTGACAGCGTGGTCGCCTGGGAAAAGGCCAGCGCAAGGCTGGCCAAAGACGTGGATTCGTCTGCTCTTTCTCAGATTGATACGATCTCCCGCAAGATCAATTTCATTGCCGTAAACGCGTCCGTTGAAGCCGCGCGTGTCGGCGACGTGGGCAAGGGGTTTGCTGTGATCGCCTCTGAGATCAAGGAGCTTTCCCAGCAGTCGCGCGTCGCGGTTGAGCAGATGCGCAGCACGGTTGCCTGACCTGCCCCACGGCTGCGGGGAATAAACGCGGGTTATCCCCGGTAACTCCTTGACCCGCTGCCCGGTCTCCCCTATCAGACGCCATCGGCAAGGCCCCGGATTCGTCCGGGGCTTCGTTGTTGTCCGAAAGGACGAACACATCGGGCACCTACGGGGGCCTTCATACCATAGGCAGGGCAACCTGCCGTACAGCAAAACGGAAGACAGACAACATGGCACTCAAGTCGTACAAACCGACGACGCCGGGCCAGCGTGGGCTGGTACTGATCGACCGTTCGGAGCTCTGGAAAGGCCGCCCGGTCAAGTCCCTCACAGAGGGTCTGACCAAGAATGGCGGACGGAACAACACCGGACGGATCACGATGCGCCGCAAAGGCGGCGGGGCAAAACGCCTCTACCGGATCGTTGACTTCAAACGGAACAAAATGGATGTGGCGGCCACGGTCGAGCGCATCGAATACGACCCCAACCGCACAGCTTTCATCGCACTCGTGAAATACGAAGACGGTGAGCAGGCCTACATCCTGGCGCCGCAGCGTCTCGCCGTAGGTGACAGCGTGGTCGCAAGCGCGAAAGCGGATATCAAACCCGGTAACGCGATGCCCTTCTCCGGCATGCCGATCGGTACAATCGTGCACAACATCGAGATGAAGCCCGGCAAGGGCGGTCAGATCGCACGTGCCGCCGGCACCTACGCCCAGTTCGTTGGCCGCGACGGTGGTTACGCTCAGATCCGTCTGAGTTCGGGCGAACTGCGCCTCGTGCGTCAGGAATGCATGGCGACTGTTGGTGCCGTGTCCAACCCGGACAACTCCAACCAGAACTACGGTAAAGCCGGTCGTATGCGCCACAAAGGCGTGCGCCCGTCGGTCCGTGGTGTTGTTATGAACCCGATCGACCACCCGCACGGTGGTGGTGAAGGCCGTACATCCGGTGGTCGTCACCCGGTTACCCCCTGGGGCAAACCGACCAAAGGTGCCAAGACCCGTAATTCCAAAAAAGCGTCCAGCAAGCTGATCATCCGCTCGCGTCACGCCAAGAAGAAGGGGCGCTGATAGATGGCACGCTCTGTATGGAAAGGTCCTTTTGTCGACTCTTATGTGTTGAAAAAGGCCGAGGCGTCCCGCGAAAGCGGCCGCAACGAAGTGATCAAGATCTGGTCGCGCCGCTCGACAATTCTGCCCCAGTTCGTGGGTCTGACATTCGGCGTTTACAATGGCCACAAGCACATCCCGGTCAATGTGACCGAGGATATGATTGGTCAGAAATTCGGTGAGTATTCGCCGACGCGGACCTACTACGGTCACGCCGCTGACAAGAAGGCGAAGCGCAAATGAGCAAGGATAAGAATCCCCGCCGCGTGGCCGACAACGAAGCGCGCGCCAAGCTGCGCATGCTGCGTACAAGCCCGCAGAAACTGAACCTCGTCGCCGCAATGATCCGTGGCAAGAAAGTGGACCGTGCTCTGACCGATCTGACTTTCTCCAAAAAGCGGATCGCTCAGGACGTGAAGAAATGTCTTCAGTCCGCGATTGCAAACGGCGAAAACAACCACAACCTCGACGTGGACGAGCTGATCGTTGCAGAAGCCTATGTTGGCAAGAACCTGACAATGAAGCGCGGTCGCCCGCGGGCCCGTGGCCGTTTCGGCAAGATCATCAAGCCGTTTTCGGAAATCACGATCGTCGTACGTCAAGTTGAGGAGCAAGCCTGATGGGTAACAAAGTCAATCCGATCGGCATGCGCCTGCAGGTGAACCGCACCTGGGACAGCCGCTGGTACGCCGACACCAAGGATTATGGTGATCTTCTTCTCGAAGACCTCGCGATCCGTGAATTCATCAAAGAAGAATGTAAGCAGGCCGGTGTGGCCCGTGTGATCATCGAGCGTCCGCACAAAAAGTGCCGCGTAACGATCCACACAGCACGCCCCGGTGTCATCATTGGCAAGAAAGGCGCAGATATCGAAACGCTGCGTCAGAAGATCGCCAAAATGACCGAGAGCGAGCTGCACCTCAACATCGTTGAAGTGCGCAAGCCCGAGTTGGACGCGGCCCTCGTTGGTGAGAGCATTGCACAGCAGCTGGAGCGCCGGGTGTCTTTCCGCCGCGCCATGAAGCGTGCGGTTCAGAACGCGATGCGCATGGGTGCCCTGGGTATCCGTGTGAACGTGGCCGGCCGTTTGGGCGGTGCCGAAATCGCGCGTACTGAATGGTACCGTGAAGGCCGTGTGCCGCTGCACACGCTGCGCGCCGACATCGATTACGCACACGTGGAAGCGACGACTGCCTATGGCATCATCGGGATCAAAACCTGGATCTTCAAAGGGGAGATCATGGAGCACGATCCGTCCGCGCGTGACCGTAAAGCACAGGAACTCCAGGATGGCCCTGCACCGCGTGGTGCCGGCGGTCGTCGCTGAGGAGGAATGATCAATGCTTCAGCCAAAGCGTACTAAATTCCGCAAACAGTTTAAGGGCTCGATCAAGGGACTGGCGAAGGGCGGGTCTGACCTGAACTTCGGCACCTATGGTCTTAAAGCTCTTGAACCCGAGCGGGTCACAGCGCGTCAGATCGAGGCGGCACGCCGCGCGATGACGCGTCACATGAAACGTCAGGGCCGTGTCTGGATCCGCATCTTCCCGGATGTGCCTGTCACAGCCAAACCCATCGAAGTCCGTATGGGTAAAGGTAAGGGTTCGGTCGACCGTTGGGCGGCCAAGGTCAAGCCTGGCCGTATCATGTTCGAGATCGACGGCGTCAATGATGACATTGCCCGTGAGGCGCTTCGCCTTGCTGCGATGAAACTGCCGATCAAAACACGTGTGGTTGTCCGCGAGGACTGGTAACCGCGTCGTTTCTGATCCGGAGAACACTGAAAGCCCCGCCCCGAACAGGCGGGGCTTTTTTTGTCAGACGGCAGAGGCTCGGCCCAGCAGCGCCTTGTTATGGTCATCACGGTCGCCAATGGCATACGAACTGCTGACGATCACCCATTTGCCTCCGGTAAACCGCAGCTCCGAATAAACCGCAAAAGGGGCCTGGGTGATCACATTTCCACTCAGCAGTCTGGTTTCGTGCGTGGCAATAACCGTGTCGCTGTCGCGGAAGCGCGCCTCGACGCAATGCCTGTACATCTGACTTACACCGTTTCTGGCGTAATGCGCGCGCACGGCCAGATAGACTTCCTTCAGATCGTCGACGTCTTTGATTGTCCTGTGACCCTCAAATGTCTCCAGCTCATACGGAAGGTGAAAACACGACAGAAAGAGCTCGAAGTCACCCGACATGAAGGCCGTCCCGGTCAGCTCCAGGAGGTGCTCAGACACTTCTTTTGCGGTCTTGAAATTCTGCTGCATTCATCCGACGGCGGGCTGAGCCACCGTACTCATCTTAAAAAAATATGAGCTCAGCCTGTGGTGAAAGTTGTTTTGTTTCAAGCTTCTGGTGAAATACCCGCCTGATTTCAGTGTTTTTCCGCCTGACTTCTCGCCAGGATGGAATCGCGCCCGTGGACTACACTTTTGCGGGCGCGATTTCGGGCTGTCAGCTCCATTTATAGTTGAAGCTGACGCTGATCCGTTCTTCGTCTGCCATGTTCAGCGGTACCTCATGGCGCAGCCAGCTTTCCCACAGCAGGACTTCCCCGGCTTTCGGTGCCACATAGCTGAACGCGCGCAGCTCGTCACGGGCATCGGGCAGACGCGGTGGTGCCGCCATCATCATCGTATGGCGCGGATCCTCAAATTTGATCGCGCTGGCACCGTCCGGCACGGCAACATAGGTGGTGCCGCTGACCACCGAATGAGGATGGATATGGGAGGTGTGGATGCCGCCGGGCGGCAGAATATTGATCCAGATGTCTTCGAGCTCCAGCCCGCGTCCGTCGAGGTCAAATTCAGCATCCTTCGCAAAGGCACTCACATGCTGATCCAGGATCTTCACAAGGTCTTTGAAAACCGGAAAGCGATAGGGCAGATCCGTGAGGGACGCATAGCTGGTGTAGCCCGGATACCCGTTTTCCTCGCACCAGTTCTGTCCCGCCTCGTCATCTTCCGCGATGGACCAGCAGGACGCTTCGAGTTCATTACCATCAATCGGCTTGCCCTGTTCGGACAGCAGGGCGCGGTACAGGCGTGTTACGAAAAGAGAGCGGATTTCTGGCATCGGTTTCGTCTCTGGAATTGGGAACGGGTGTTACAGGGGTATCAGGCGCTGCCAGAAAAGCCACCCCGGCGCATGGTTGCATTGTTACGTCGCGTAACAACCAATGCGTGTCGCGCGTGTACCCTCAGATGTCGTTTTTCCACAACTGAGTCCCCGCGCGCGGGTGCAAGGCACCTGCATCAATATGAATTGACCTCCTGGTCAAAAAAATACCTGAAAATTTGTTCTGAACTGCCCGGTAATCTGGCCGGGCCGCGGAGTGCGCTATGCGACATTCAAGACCGGAAGACTTTTTTAATTCGATGGCCGCCGCCTATGCCGACGGTGATTTTGCAAGAGTAGCCGAAGGGTTTGATACACCCGGGGCCGTCTATGTCGAAGACGACATTATTGTGTACAACGATACAGACTCGCTGATCGAGACCCTTCGCAGCCATTGCGAGGCAAACTTCCTGCTCGGCACACGCCGGGTGTCCCCGAAAATCGTGGCGCAAAGTCTGCATGGCCGTCAGCATTTCTCGGTCTGGGTGTCCTGGGCGCACGAGGATGCTAACGGCCGGCCGCTGTTTCACGTGCCCATGCGGTATTTCTTTCGCCGCACACCCGGCGGTGCGCTGTCTGTGCAGCTTGTCGAACTGCCCGACCGACCCGAGGCCTATGAGAGTGACAAGGTGCGCCCTCCGTTCCGGCGCACGCGTGAACGGACCGGGCGCCGCTGCGTCGTCTGAGCCTCGCTGGGTTCGCTGAAGGCAGGCGGTCGGGCAAAGTGCGGGACGCTTGAAAGGCTGTTGACCTGACGATCCCGCTGGGACCTGATGTTCAGGCATGCCCGCCTGGTGTCGGGCGGACCGGACAGAGAGCCTGCGGATGGAACTGGACCACATATTCCTGTTCGTGCGGAACGAGGAAACCGCCCGCCGGATGATGGCGGATGCAAGGTTGCGCGTGAACTACACCCGGCATCACCCAGGCCAGGGCACAACCAACCTGTGTGCCTGTCTGGATGATATGTTCTTTGAACTTCTCTGGGGGGATGGATCAGCAGTTTCACCAGCAAGTCAGGCGATCGGGCTGGAAGCCCGCAGCCAGGGGCTTGGGTCGCCGCTGGGGATTTCGTGGCGTGGCGATGCGGGTCTGGACTGTGATCCCTATGCGGCCCCGTTTCTGCCGGACGGGACTACCATCCCGGTTGCGAGGGCGAGCCGCGATCTGAGTTTGCCGTTCATGTTCCGAACGCCCGGAGGTGTCCCGCCGGTCCGGCGAACTGACGGTCTTGTCGGAGCGCGGCAGGCACCGGAATTTAGGACACTGGCCCAGGTTGAGATCACGCTGCCCGATCCTGAACCGGTCGGGGCCCTGTTTGCTCCGGTCCCGCACCTGTCCTTTTCGGCGGGTACCCCGGGACTACGCGCATCACTGGCGGACGCACAGGGCGCGGTCACCGGAAGCTTCGGGTGGTCGGCGGCTTAGCTGATGGGCTGACGGCTGATAATGCCCCGGGATAGAACCACAGGCGCGGCAGATCACAGCGCCAGGGGCGAGATGCCCCCCGCAAACGCCGCGAGGATTGGCGAGGTCAGCGCAAAACCGGCGCGCAGGTATTCTGCCACGCCTTCCTTAAGCCCGCGCTCAGACCGCCAAGATTGTGAGTCCGGCGGCTCGCCGGTCAGTTCTGCATGGTCGGCCCGGCTGGCGAGCCTTTTGATGCGGGCGTCGAGGATGAAGGCAACGGGCAGATAAAAGCTCAGCATCAGCAGGCTGAAATAAGTGCCTGTATAGAGTGAGGCTGACAACAGAACCGCGCTGTAGGCGGATCTTTCGGCGTCCGCGATCAGCGGCAGAGGCCAGTAGATCCAGCTGGCCGCGTAGAGCATGCCAAAGGACAGCACGAGGCCCGACAGGTAAAGCTGCTGCCGCATGTGGCGCAGGTTCTCGGCAAGCAGAGCGGCTTCTTCCTCAATGTCCCGGGTATCCCGGTCGTTCAGGCACAGGATCATGCCGACAATGATGGACCCCAGTGCCAGCCCGGCAAAAATGTTCATCATATCCACCACGACGGCGAACATGGAGATGACCGGCGTGTCACCGCAGGTCCCCATAAGCCAGGTATCCGCCGCATGGGCGCAGCCCTTCAGCGTGCCGCGGGACAGGACGTTTTCGAAAACATCCTTGCCGAGGCGGTCGTAGACCAGCGAACCGCCGGCATCGCCGAAATCGCGCAGGGTTGGCAGCGCCGCAAGCAATACAACAAAAAGAAAGGTCAGAATGGCGGCAATGCGCGTGGCAGGTGCCAAAGGGCGCAGGAGTGTCATACCCAGCATCGCGGCCGCGAGCACGGAGAGCGCGCCAAAGAGCCACGAGGCTGCCAGAAAGCGGTAACGCCCGGCAGCTTCCAGCCAGTCCTGGCCTGGTTTGACGATGCCGTCCGACACACCCAGGTCCCGGGGCATCAGGTGCGTGCCGATGAATTTGTGAGTCAGGAAAATGAGGACCGGCATCAGCACGATGGCAAAACAACGTAGATCGACACTGCGCGGTGGCGTTGCGGTCTTTTTCTTCGATGGCCCTGTCATACAATATGCATAGCACGGGATGGGCTGGCTTGCGAAATCCGGTTTGAATACGGCAAAAGGGCGGTGCTGCACCGGCAGCCATCCGCGCGGCATACCGGTGTGTCATGATGCCGTTCCGGTTGGGCGCAATGGTCATAGGGCAGGGGGGCCGGGCGGGTCAGGTCGCCGGCCCGGAGCAGTTGACCGTGCACCACTTGCAAAGCACTGGGTGGCGGCTCCGTCCTGAGAGTGCTCAAAGCGCCCGATGCCCAAGGAAATAAAGGGTTGCCAAGGCTGCGCAACCCTCCTATACGGCCCCTTCATCATGAACTCCACGGGAATCAGGGTGACGCTTTTGTGCGGCCTGCCTGTGATGTTGAAAGGAAAAAGGCGATGAACGCCAAGGAATTGCATGACAAAACGCCTGACCAGCTGCGTGAAGAGCTGGCAAACCTGAAGAAAGAGCAGTTCAACCTGCGCTTCCAGCAGGCCACCGGCCAGCTGGAAAACCCGTCACAGCTGCGCACGGCCCGCCGTAACGCGGCCCGTGTCAAAACCGTTCTGAACCAAAAAGCAGCCGCAGCTGCTGCATCTGAGTAAGGAGAGCCCTCATGCCGAAGCGTATCCTGCAGGGCGTCGTTACTTCTGATGCCAACGCACAAACAGTCACCGTGAACGTCGAGCGCCGCTTTACGCACCCGGTTCTGAAAAAGACCATCCGTAAGTCCAAAAAGTACCGGGCGCACGATGAGAATAACACATTCAAAGTGGGCGACACTGTCCGCATCATTGAATGTGCACCGAAGTCCAAGACCAAACGCTGGGAAGTGCTGACGGCCGCTGAGGCCTGATCACGACCTGATTATTCGAAACCCTGGGGGTAAGGCCACGCATCGGCCCCCCAAAGGTCGGGAGAAACCAAATGATCCAGATGCAGACCAACCTGGATGTTGCTGACAACAGCGGCGCACGCCGTGTTCAGTGCATCAAGGTACTGGGTGGTTCCAAGCGTAAATACGCATCCGTCGGCGACATCATTGTCGTGTCGGTCAAGGAAGCCATCCCGCGCGGTCGTGTGAAAAAGGGCGACGTCCGTAAGGCCGTCGTTGTTCGCACTGCCAAAGAAGTCCGTCGCGAAGACGGCACAGCGATCCGCTTTGACCGGAACGCCGCCGTTATCCTCAACAACAACAACGAGCCGATCGGTACACGTATCTTTGGCCCGGTTGTCCGTGAGCTGCGCGCGAAGAACTTCATGAAAATCATCTCGCTTGCTCCGGAGGTGCTGTAATCATGGCTGCTAAACTTCGCAAAGGTGACAAGGTCATCGTGCTGGCCGGCAAGGACAAGGGTAAGACAGGCAACATTTCGTCTGTTGACCCGAAATCCGGCAAGGCCGTTGTGGATGGCATCAACATCGCAATCCGCGCAACCCGCCAGTCCCAGACATCTCAGGGTGGCCGCCTGCCCAAGGCAATGCCCGTCGATCTGAGCAACCTGGCAATTGTTGACAAGAACGGCAAAGCAACCCGCGTTGGCTTCCGCATGGAAGGTGACAAAAAGGTACGCTTCGCCAAGACCACAGGGGACGTGATCGATGCTTGATTCTGCAAACTACACACCCCGTCTGAAGGTTTCATACAAAGACACCATCCGCGCCGCACTCAAAGAAGAGTTCGGCTACAAGAACGACATGCAGATCCCGCGTCTCGACAAAATCGTTCTGAACATCGGCTGTGGTGCTGAAGCCGTTCGTGACAGCAAAAAAGCCAAGTCCGCGGTTGAGGACCTGACGCTGATCGCCGGCCAGAAGGCACTGACCACGACCGCCAAGAAGTCCATCGCGGGCTTCCGGGTTCGTGAGGACATGCCGCTGGGTGCAAAAGTGACCCTGCGCGGTGACCGTATGTACGAATTCCTTGATCGTCTGATCACGATTGCTATGCCCCGTATCCGCGACTTCCGCGGCGTTTCGGGCAAATCCTTTGATGGCCGTGGCAACTATGCCATGGGGCTCAAAGAGCACCTCGTGTTCCCGGAAATCAACTTCGACAAGATCGATGAGAACTGGGGAATGGACATCGTCATCGCCACAACGGCGAAAACCGACGCTGAAGCCAAGGCGCTGTTGAAAGCTTTCAACATGCCCTTCAACAGTTAAGCGCGGGAAGGATTAGAGATATGGCTAAGAAATCTATGATCGCACGTGAGAAGAAGCGTGAGCGTCTGGTTGCGAAATACGCCGCCAAGCGCGCAGCTCTCAAAGAGATCATCAACGACGAGAGCAAAGACACGCAGGAGCGTTTCCGCGCGTCTCTCAAGCTGGCGAAACTGCCCCGCAACTCCAGCGCTGTGCGTCTGCACAACCGCTGCCAGCTGACGGGCCGTCCGCACGCTTACTATCGTAAACTGAAAATTTCGCGGATCGCGCTGCGGGACCTGGGCTCCACAGGCCAGATCCCCGGCATGGTCAAGTCGAGCTGGTAAGGAGAGCATGAGATGAACGATCCTATCGCTGATATGCTCACCCGTATCCGTAACTCTCAGATGCGCGGCAAATCCACAGTCATGACACCGGCTTCCAAGCTGCGTGCATGGGTTCTGGATGTGCTCGCAGACGAAGGCTACATCCGCGGCTATGAGAAAACCACAGGCGCCGACGGCCACCCGGCCATCGAAATCAGCCTGAAGTACTACGAGGGCGAACCTGTTATTCGCGAACTGAAGCGGGTCTCCAAACCCGGTCGTCGCGTTTACATGGGCGTCAATGACATCCCCGTTGTCCGTCAGGGCCTCGGCGTGTCGATTGTCTCCACCCCCAAGGGTGTGATGTCGGACCAGGCTGCACGCAGCGCCAATGTCGGCGGCGAAGTGCTCTGCACCGTATTCTAAGGAGCGCAAGATGTCTCGTATTGGTAAAAAACCGGTCGAACTGCCCAGCGGCGTATCTGCTTCTGTCAGCGGCCAGACCATCGAAGTCAAAGGCCCCAAGGGCACACGCTCGTTCAGCGCAACGGACGACGTGACCCTGACGGTTGCGGACAACGTTGTGACAATTGAACCGCGCGGTAAATCCAAGCGCGCGCGCCAGCAGTGGGGCATGTCCCGCACGATGGTGCAGAACCTTGTTACAGGCGTGACTGAAGGCTTCAAAAAAGAGCTGGAGATCCAGGGTGTGGGTTACCGGGCGCAGATGCAGGGAAACACCCTGAAGCTGAACCTCGGCCTGTCCCATGATGTGGATTACACCGCACCCGAGGGTGTGACTGTAACTGCTCCGAAGCAAACCGAAGTTGTGGTGGAAGGCATTGACGAACAGCTTGTTGGTCAGGTTGCCGCGAACATCCGCGCATGGCGTAAGCCCGAGCCGTACAAAGGCAAGGGCATCCGCTATAAGGGCGAGTTCATCTTCCGCAAAGAAGGCAAGAAGAAGTAAGGACCGCAAAAATGGCAAACAGCAAAAGAGACCTGTTCCTCAAGCGCCGTCTTCGCGTCCGGAACAAACTCCGCAAGGTCAACGCAGGTCGCGTGCGCCTTTCGGTTCACCGCTCGAACAAGAACATCTCCGTTCAGCTCATCGACGACGTGGCGGGCAAAACACTCGCCTCCGCATCGACACTCGAGAAAGAACTGGGTGTTGTCGGCAAAAACAACATCGAAGCAGCCACCAAAGTGGGCACGGCCATTGCCGAGCGCGCCAAAAAGGCTGGTGTTGAAGAAGCTTACTTCGACCGTGGTGGTTTCCTCTTTCACGGCAAGGTCAAGGCAGTTGCCGACGCCGCGCGTGAAGGTGGTCTGAAGATCTGAAGACCTGAGGAGGGCTTTGCGGCCCTCCCGATGATCCGGGGGCTGTTGCCCACCAGGATTGAGACAATGGGCCGCGTGCCCGCATTCCAAAGGAGGCCTGCATGGCCAGAGAACCAAACCAGCGGGGCCGTCGCGATCGCGATGAGGCACCGGAATTCGCAGACCGTTTGGTCGCGATCAACCGCGTTTCCAAAACCGTTAAAGGTGGTAAGCGCTTTGGCTTCGCCGCCCTCGTCGTCGTTGGCGACCAGAAAGGCCGCGTAGGCTTTGGCAAAGGTAAAGCGAAAGAGGTGCCTGAGGCGATCCGCAAGGCAACTGAGCAGGCCAAGCGTCAGATGATCCGTGTTCAGCTGCGCGAAGGCCGCACCCTGCACCACGACATGGAAGGTCGTCACGGCGCCGGTAAAGTGGTTATGCGCACAGCACCTGAAGGTACCGGGATCATCGCAGGTGGTCCGATGCGTGCCGTCTTCGAGATGCTCGGCGTCAAGGACGTTGTGTCCAAGTCCATCGGCTCGCAGAACCCTTACAACATGATCCGAGCCACCATGGACGGTCTGAAAAAGAATCCAGCCCCCGTTCGGTCGCGCAGCGTCGTGGCAAGAAAGTGGCCGACATTCTGCCCAAGCGTGAAGACAACGTAGAGTCCTCCGCTCAGGTGGCTGAGGAGGTATAACCCATGGCCAAGACAATCGTGATCAAGCAGATCGGTTCCCCGATCCGCCGCCCCGCCAAACAGCGTGCTACGCTGATCGGTCTGGGCCTGAACAAGATGCACAAGACCCGCGAACTCGAAGATACACCTTCGGTGCGTGGTATGATCAATTCGATTCCGCATATGGTGGAGATTATCGAGGAAAAGGGCTAATCGCCCTGCGTTAACTTTTTTGTTAACGGATCGAGAACAAGGCCGCCCCTGCCGGGGGCGGTTTTTTTGTGAAGACCGTATGCTGATGAGCATGAAAAACGCTTTTTATCAAACGCTTGACGCGTTTTCCCGTTGGGGTTGTGGGCCGCATGGTTAACCAGGTCACCGGCATCATTTGACTCTGCGCTCCCCGCTCGCATATTAACACTTTGTTAATAAATTGCTTTGCGACGGAGTTATTTTGATGCGTTTTTCCCGGTTTGCCGCGCTTTTTCTGGCGTGTTTTTTGATGATGACCCCGGCCGCAGAGGCGGTGACCGTGATCTACACCGGTGCGCAGTACTCCGACGTCAGCTATCGAGAACCGGATCGTCCTGCTATGAGCAGGCCTCTGCGGCACTCCTACGGGACGGATATGCATGCGACACTGACATTCGATCTGGACGGCCCGCTGCTGGCGGACACGGAATACTCAACCCATGGCTGGGATGGGCCCACCATCACGTCGATGTCGGCGCATGACGGCATCAACGTATTCGGCCAGGACGAGCTGTTCGGCAGTTTTGTCACCGATTCCGCCGCCCGGATCACCGGATGGTACTTTGTCGCCACGCGCGGTTCTGTTGATCTGGACCTGCTGGTTGTGGAATCCGGTGTCGGCGCGCGCGCCGAGTATTATTACGAGTATCAGCGCCTCGCGCCGGAAACCCTCACCTTTGCGCGGGCCTCGCGCTTTGGGGATTTCTTTACCGCTGAGGCGTCAGAGGCATCCACAGATGCATCAGGCAGCTGGCGGGTTGTGAACGATGATGGTGTGTCGATGGTACCGCTGCCGGCCACGGGGCTGCTTTATGGCGTGCTGTCGCTGGGGCTCTTTGGCGCGCTGCGCCGTCGCGCATAACCGCCCGCCGTCCGGAAGCGGGCTTTTGCTGTTGAAAATCGGGATTTGATGCGCCCGGGCACTTGAAAAACTCACCGTCTGTCCGTAAGAGCGCACGACTGGGTCCGTCCGGGCGCCAGAATCATGAAACGCCGTGGTCGGCCACTCCCGTCGCTGGGGGTCGCATCCGGCAAGAGGAGAAGCGACAATGAAACTCAATGAACTGCGCGATAACGACGGCGCCACCAAAAAACGCAAGCGCGTTGGCCGTGGCCCGGGTTCCGGCACCGGTAAAATGGGTGGCCGTGGTATCAAAGGTCAGAAATCCCGTTCGGGTGTGGCGATTAACGGCTACGAGGGTGGCCAGATGCCGCTCTACCAGCGTTTGCCGAAGCGCGGCTTCAACAAGCCGAACCGCAAGTCTTTTGCCGTTGTAAACCTTGGCCTGATCCAGAAATTCGTGGACGCCAAGAAGATCGACGCCAAAAAAGCGATCACCGAAGACGTCCTGGTCGAAAGCGGCCTGGTGCGCCGTAAGCGCGATGGAATCCGCGTTCTGGCCAAGGGTGAAGTAACCGCAAAACTGTCCATCGAAGTGACCGGCGCGTCGAAATCCGCCGTTGCCGCGGTCGAAAAGGCCGGCGGGTCGCTGACAGTTGCGGCACCGGTCGCGGAAACGTCAGAGGCGTAAGCCCCCAGAACGGACTTGTGGGCGGCGACGTCGCCGCTTACATAGTCCGGAGAGTTTTCCCTGACGCCGCCCGCCGGAAAACGGCCCGGGCGGCGTATTTGTTACGAAAGAGAGCCCTTAATGGTTTCTGCTGTCGAAAACATGGCCGCCAACACCAGCTGGTCCGCGCTGGGTAAGGCAACCGACCTTCGCAACCGTATCCTTTTTACCCTTGGACTTCTGATCGTGTACCGTCTGGGGACGTTTATCCCCGTGCCGGGCATCGATGGCGTCGCTCTGCGCGAATTCATGGAACAGGCAGGCCAGGGTATCGGCGGCATGGTCTCCATGTTTACCGGCGGCGCTCTGGGGCGGATGGGTATCTTCGCTCTGGGCATCATGCCCTACATTTCGGCCTCGATTATCGTACAGCTGCTTACGGCCATGGTGCCGAAGCTTGAGCAGCTGAAGAAAGAGGGCGAACAGGGCCGCAAAAAAATCAACCAGTACACGCGGTTCGGCACCGTGGCACTGGCAACCGTGCAGGCATATGGCCTCGCGGTCAGTCTGGAAGCCGGCGATATTGTCACCGATCCCGGCATGTTCTTCCGCATGTCCTGCGTGATCACCCTTGTGGGTGGCACAATGTTCCTGATGTGGCTCGGCGAACAGATCACGGCGCGTGGTATCGGCAACGGTATCTCGCTGATCATCTTCGTTGGTATTATCGCTGAAATTCCGGCCGCAATTGCGCAGTTCTTTGCCTCTGGCCGCTCCGGCGCGATCAGCCCTGCGGTGATCATCGGCGTGCTGGTGATGGTCGTGGCGACCATTATGTTCGTGGTATTCATGGAACGCGCGCTGCGGAAGATCCACATACAGTATCCCCGCCGCCAGGTCGGCATGAAAGTCTATGATGGCGGTTCCAGCCACTTGCCGGTCAAAGTGAACCCGGCGGGCGTTATTCCGGCGATCTTCGCGTCCTCGCTGCTGCTGCTGCCGATCACGATCAGCACATTCTCGGGCAATTCCACCAATCCGGTGATGTCCTGGCTGCTGGCGAACTTTGGTCCCGGTCAGCCGCTGTATCTGACGTTCTTCGTCGTTATGATCGTCTTCTTTACGTATTTTTACACGTTCAATGTGTCGTTCAAACCGGATGACGTCGCGGACAACCTGAAGAACCAGAACGGTTTCATTCCGGGGATCCGCCCGGGTAAGCGCACGGCTGAATACCTTGAGTATGTGGTCAACCGCCTTCTGGTTCTGGGCTCAGGCTATCTGGCTGCAGTCTGCCTGTTGCCGGAAATCCTGCGCGGACAGTTTGCGATCCCGTTCTATTTCGGGGGAACGTCGGTTTTGATTGTGGTCTCGGTAACGATGGACACCATTCAGCAGGTACAGAGCCACCTGCTGGCACATCAATACGAAGGTCTGCTTGAGAAGTCTCAGCTGCGTGGCAAGTCTGCCGGTGGAAAAGGCCGCAAGAAACGGAGCCCTGTACGCCGATGAACATTATCCTTCTCGGACCGCCCGGAGCGGGCAAAGGAACCCAGGCCCGCCATCTGGTCGAAGAACGTGGCATGGTTCAGCTGAGCACCGGCGACATGCTGCGCGAAGCCAAGGACAGCGGCACCGAGATGGGTAAGGTCGTGGCCGATGTGATGGCCCGCGGCGCGCTGGTCACGGACGAGATTGTCATCGGTCTGATCCGCGAGAAACTTGAAACCGTGAAGGCTAATGGTTTCATCTTTGACGGCTTCCCGCGCACACTGGCGCAGGCAGATGCACTGGGTGAGCTGCTCGAGGCCGAAGGGCAGACGCTCGACAAAGTGGTTGAGATGCGCGTGGACGACGAAGCACTGGTCGCCCGGATCGTGGCGCGGTCAACCTGCGGCATGTGCGGTGAGGTTTACAACGACAACACCAAACCCATCCCGGCGGACGGCAAATGCACCAACTGTGGCGGCACTGAATTCAAACGTCGGGCGGATGACAATGAGGAAAGCCTCAAGACCCGTCTGATGGAATACTACAAACAGACGTCACCACTGATCGGGTATTACTATGCCAAGGGTATGCTGAGCCGCGTGGACGGACTGGGTGCCATCGACGCGGTGCAGGGCGAGATCAAAGCCGTCCTCGACAGCTGACAGATCATTAGCCGGCCCGGCTGTGTCTTTTTCCAAGGGAACGGAGCGCGCTCTGAGCTGGGCGTTCAACTGATCTGTATGCCCATCTGCTGATGAAGATAAGGATCGCAAAAGAGGCGATTGCAAATCCGTTGGTGGTGATCAGCTCATGTGCGAACAGTCCTCAGGACCCGACCTGCAACAGCGACATCAACAGCAGGTGTATTGAATAGGTCAGGTCGCCTGCTGGTTTCAGGAAGCGGAATTTCTCTGCCTGTGTGACCTTAAGCTGGCCGGTCAGCACCAGAACACCGGCAAACAGGGGCGCCAGTTGCAGCGTGAGTGGCAGTCCCGGCATCAGCTGCCACGCAAAGATCAATGGTACAGCGCCGCCGCAGGCGCACCGGGCAGCGACGGTTGTCCGGGAGCGCCCCGGAAGGCGGGCCAGCGCGCCGAAGACGGCAGAGGCGATACAGCCAAAGATAAAGCAGGCGCCACAAGCCAGGATCAGATTGTCCGGGACTGCCATCAGTCCGGGAAAGCCCAAAAGCGCGACCAGCGAAACGATCCGGCCCGTCCCTGCCACCATCAGGACACCAATGAAAACCATATAGATCACGATTTCCACGGATACTGACCGGATCGCACGATTGAATGACAGGCCCGCGTCGCCACCAGCTGCAGCACGGCGATATAGACCAGTGTCACAAAATGCAGCGGGCAGAGCCTCGAAAAACGGTTCAGGATAATAGACCCCAGCCTCGGCTTTGACCTCTTCTGCAGATAGACTTGGGCAAAGAAAAATCAGGAAATTGCCAGGAAGAGAATAACAGCGAGCCTGCCGCGTTCGACGATCCAGTCCGGATGCGGTAAACGGCCAGATCCGCCCATGCGTGTCCGTCCAGACCGTCGCGGCAGAAGTTCCTGTAGTGGAAAATTACCAAACACAGGGCGGCGCAGCACTGGCTGACAGGTAGCGCAGAAACAGCAGCGGACCGAACCTCTTACCATACCCACCGCAGCGCTACGAAAAGCCCGGCTTTTTTCAGGTCGGGCAGGTCGGGATAAAAACCGTTCCCGACGGCGGATCTGACCTCAGGCGACCCAGTCGCCCCAGAAAGTTGCAAAATCTTTCAGGAGGGCCGTGTGCACAGCGCGCCCTTCCTCTTCGGCTTTCCCAGCGGCATCTGCGGCATTCCGGGCGCGGATTTCCAGCTTCACCTCCGGTGACAGACCCGCACGGTAACTGACATCCCGGGCGTTGTCTGCGGCCTGCTGCAGCGTGCGCATGGCCTCACGCCCGACGTCTGCCGTTTTCTGGATGTAGGTTGTCAGTTCATCAAATTTTTCCTGCGTGTCTCCGCTCAGGTCCCAGATCAGGGCTCGCTTAATAATCTTTGCGCATCTTTTCAGTTGCTTTACCGCCTTCTCGGCTGTGCCGGCATCCACCTCTTCGGGCATGCGTACTTCGGCGCGCATGGCGGCACCATCATCCAGCAGTTTGCGGAAAAAGGTCCGGTTGTTTGCGGAGGCGGTCGCATCTTCGTCGATAAGCGCAACGGCGGCTTTGATGCTGTCGATCTCGGATTTGTCGCGCGTGATCTGAACGGCCGCACCGCGCGAGGGGTGTACCCTCCGGCCCGAGTCCTTCGCGCTTACGGGGTCCACCTCGTAGTATTCCATCAGCTTGCGGTCCGCAGGGGCGTTCGCCGGGGCGCTTGCCGGATCGGTGACCTCGCCGCCCTGTGCCCAGTCGGGCGTTCCGGCTTCTAACTGCTCGCGGATAAACCAGTTGAGCTTTGTCTGTCTGGTGGTCTTTGCGGCTTTAGCACGTTTGAAATCTTCCTCTGCGCCCTCGCGGTCGATGTTGAAGCGCCTGATGTTCCGCTGCTTGCCCCGGTCGTCCTCCGGCCCGCTGCCGTGGGTGGTACGGATGCGGCCATCGTCAAAATAGATGCTGCCGATCTTGCCGCCATCCATGCTGACAATGACGGTTTCCTGTTCCGGCGCCGCGTCCCCGTCTTCGTCACCCGCGCGTTGTGCAACGTTATCTGCTTTCTGTTGCAGGACTGCCAGCGATCTGGCGCCGGGGCTGGTATCTGCGTGGCGCTGCAGTGCAGCCAGTGGGGCACCGTCCGGACTGCGACCGGCTGCAGCCCGCGTCGCAGGCTGTTGAGGGGGCTTGCCCGCAGGTTTAATTGTCCGTATTGGCAGGGCGGCCTCCTGTCCGGTGCTGCGCGTCAGGTCGTGCCACCATAGGTAGAAAGGACGCTGGGGATCAAGTCTTCGGCTGCGCCTGCCCGCAGGCTTTTACTGGCGGGTTGACGCCTGCGCCAAAACCCCATAACACGCGCTATCTCGACAGAGAATCAAATTTGTCCAAAGGGTCGCTCCCTGCGGACAGGATCACCTGATCAGCTGACGCCCGATGCCGTGAAAAGCTTCGGGCTTACGTTGTGAAAAAAGGGTCTGGAGCTACGGACCCGCAACGAAAAGGAATAGCACACGTGGCACGTATCGCCGGCGTAAACATCCCGACTGCAAAGCGGGTTCCGATCGCCCTCACCTACATCACCGGTATCGGCAACGCTTCTGCAAAAGCAATCTGCGAAGCTGTTGGTATCGACGCGACCCGCCGGGTCAACGAACTGTCGGACGCAGAAGTCCTGGCCGTGCGCGAGCACATCGACGCAAACTACACCGTTGAAGGCGACCTGCGCCGTGAGGTGCAGATGAACGTCAAGCGCCTGATGGACCTCGGCTGCTACCGTGGCCTGCGCCACCGCCGCAACCTGCCGGTCCGCGGCCAGCGTACCCACACCAACGCACGCACCCGCAAAGGCCCCGCAAAGGCCATTGCCGGCAAGAAGAAATAAGGAGGTCTGATCAATGGCACGTGATAAGACACGCACAAAACGCAAGGTCTCCAAGAACATCGCAGCTGGCGTTGCGCATGTGAATTCGTCCTTCAACAACACCAAAATCCTGATCTCTGACGTGCAGGGCAACGCGATCTCCTGGTCGTCCGCCGGCACCATGGGCTTCAAAGGCTCGCGGAAATCCACGCCTTACGCTGCTCAGATGGCGGCTGAGGATGCAGGCCGCAAAGCGCAGGAACACGGTGTCAAGACGCTGGAAGTCGAAGTTCAGGGCCCTGGTTCGGGTCGTGAGAGTGCGCTGCGCGCGCTGGCGGCTGCCGGTTTCAACATTACATCCATCCGCGACGTAACGCCGATGGCCCACAACGGCTGCCGCCCGCCGAAACGCCGCCGGGTATAATTGCCAGAGACCATTCGGGGCTGCGTATTCTGCGCGGCCCCAATCCGCTTTTTTGAAACCTCGAGAGTCGCAGCCCTGGGACATGGGGGCGCTGACAGGAATGGAGGGACGCATGATCCACAAGAACTGGGCTGAACTGATCAAGCCGCAACAGCTTGACGTGAAACCGGGCAACGATCCCGCACGCCAGGCCACCGTTATGGCAGAGCCGCTGGAGCGTGGTTTTGGTCTGACAATGGGCAACGCGCTGCGCCGCGTGCTGATGAGCTCGCTGCAGGGTGCAGCGATCACTTCCGTACAGATCGACAATGTTCTGCATGAGTTTTCCAGCGTTGCCGGTGTGCGTGAGGACGTAACCGACATCATCCTGAACCTGAAGGGTGTGAGCCTGCGCATGGAGGTCGAAGGCCCCAAGCGTCTGTCCGTATCTGCAAAAGGCCCGGGCGTTGTGACTGCGGGTGACATCTCTGAAAGCGCCGGCATCGAAGTGCTGAACCGCGATCACGTGATCTGCCACCTGGACGATGGCGCGGACCTCTATATGGAACTGACCGTCAATCAGGGCAAAGGCTACGTTTCTGCCGAGAAGAACAAGCCCGAAGATGCGCCCATCGGTCTGATCCCGATCGACGCGATCTATTCGCCGGTCAAGAAAGTCAGCTACGACGTACAGCCGACCCGCGAAGGTCAGGTACTGGATTACGACAAGCTGACAATGAAGGTCGAAACCGACGGGTCGATCACGCCGGATGACGCAGTGGCTTTCGCCGCACGCATTCTGCAGGACCAGCTGGGCATCTTTGTGAACTTTGACGAGCCGGAATCTGCGTCGCGCGCCGATGAGGACGATGGTCTGGAGTTCAACCCGCTGCTGCTCAAGAAAGTCGACGAGCTGGAGCTGTCTGTACGGTCGGCAAACTGTCTCAAGAACGACAACATCGTCTATATCGGGGATCTCATCCAGAAAACCGAAGCAGAGATGCTGCGCACGCCGAACTTCGGCCGCAAGTCGCTCAACGAGATCAAGGAAGTGCTGTCCGGCATGGGTCTGCACCTCGGCATGGATGTCGAAGACTGGCCGCCTGACAACATCGAGGATCTGGCCAAAAAATTTGAGGATTCTTTCTGAGAATCCTCACCCGAATGCCCGCGTGGTGCGGGGAAATCAGGGCATCTGCCCCAAGGAGAGCCGGGTGACACGCATCACCCGGTCAGACAAAGCAAAACAGCCCCTGAGGGGCACATAGGAGATAAACAATGCGTCACGCACGTGGATACCGCCGCCTGAACCGCACACATGAGCACCGCAAGGCGCTCTGGGCCAACATGGCGGGCTCGCTCATTGAGCATGAACAGATCAAAACAACTCTGCCCAAGGCAAAAGAACTGCGCCCGATCATCGAAAAGATGATCACGCTGGCGAAACGCGGTGACCTTCACGCGCGTCGTCAGGCGGCCGCAAAGCTGAAGCAGGACCAGTATGTTGCCAAGCTCTTTGACGTGCTGGGCCCCCGCTACAAGGACCGTCAGGGCGGTTACGTCCGCGTCCTGAAAGCCGGCTTCCGGTATGGCGACATGGCACCGATGGCGATCATCGAATTTGTTGACCGTGACCGCGATGCAAAAGGCGCCGGCGACAAGGCCCGTCTGGCGGCTGAGGAAGCTGCAGAAGAATAAACCCGGCGCTTCTTTGCCGGAGTGGCCCTTGTCCGTCACCGGACAAGGGCTTTTTTTATGCCTCCGGCGGGGATATTTAAAGCCGGAGAAGGGTGCGCGTTGCGCTCTTTGGGCTGGTGGAGCGGGCATGCGTTTTTTTCTGACACTACTGCTGGTGGCTTTCTGGGGCAGCGCGGCTCTGACCCAACAGGTGCCACAGTCTGCCGCTCAGATGCAGCTGAGTTTTGTGCCGCTGGTGAAACAGGCGACGCCCGCAGTTGTGAACATCTATGCCAGGATTATCCGCCCGGGGCGCAGCAGTCCGTTTGACGGTGATCCGTTCTTTGAGCGTTTCTTCCGGGACAGTCTGCGGGAGCGGCCGCGGGTGCAGAATTCGCTGGGTTCCGGGGTTATTCTGAGTGCGGATGGTATCGTTGTGTCCAACTATCATGTTGTGGGCAATGCCACCGACATCAGGGTCGTTCTGGCAGACCGTCGCGAGTTTACGGCGGACGTTCTGCTGGGGGATGCGCAGAGCGATCTGGCTATTCTCCGGCTTCGGGATGCTGAAGACCTGCCGTTCCTGCCGTTGCGCCCATCCGACACGGTCGAAGTCGGTGAACTGGTTCTGGCCATTGGCAACCCGTTTGGTGTTGGCCAGACTGTCAGCAGCGGTATCGTTTCCGGTCTGGCGCGGTCCGGTGCTGCGACGGGCAGTGGGCGGGGGTATTTCATTCAGACCGATGCGCCGATCAATCCAGGTAATTCCGGCGGTGCGCTTATCGATGTGTCGGGCCAGCTGATCGGTATCAACACCTCGATCCTTACCCGGTCGGGTGGGTCCAATGGCATTGGATTTGCGATCCCTTCAGATCTTGTGGCGGCCTTTGTTGCTCAGGCTGAGGAGGGGCGGGAAAGCTTTGCGCGCCCCTGGGCGGGCCTCAGCGGGCAGATGGTGGATGCGGAGATGGCCGAAGCCTTTGGCTTTGACCGGCCCGGCGGCATCATCGTGTCCGGGATGCATCCCGCAAGTCCGTTTGCGGATGCGGATATCGCTGTGGGGGACGTTATCGTGGCGGTGGATGGTCAGCCGGTGAACACGCCGTCCGAGATGATCTACCGGATGAGCGTGACCGGCCTTGGTGGTGAGGCGCGCGTGACCCGGCTGCGTGATGGTACCGCGCGGGACGCCTCCGTGAAGATGATCGAAGCGCCTGACACACCTGCCCGCGACCGGACAACCCTGCGGGCACGGGATGTGCTGGAGGGGCTGGTGCTCGAGCGTGTTAATCCCGCGGTGATCGCCGAGTACAATCTCCCGCTTGAGGCCGAAGGCGTGCTGGTCGCGGAAACGGGCAGGCTTGGCCGCCGCGTGGGGCTGGCGCGGGGCGATGTGATCATGGGTCTGAATAATGTGGTGGTGTCGCACCCGGATGATGTGCGTGCGCTGCTTGCCGAACGGGCGCGACGCTATGAACTTGTCGTTCTGCGTGGCGCACGCCGCATCGTTCTGCAGTTCCGGGTCTGAGCTGTGGCGGACCTCTTTTCCTCTGATCCCGCGGCCCCTGAACCATCGGCGCACCGTCCACTGGCCGACCGCCTGCGGCCGCAAACCCTCGCGGAAGTGATCGGGCAGCGGCAGGTTCTCGGACCCGAGGGACCTCTGACCGTGATGCTGGCATCAGGCGCGTTGTCCTCACTGATCTTCTGGGGGCCGCCGGGAGTGGGCAAAACCACAATTGCGCGGCTGCTGGCGCATGAAACGGATCTGCAATTTGTCCAGATCAGCGCGATTTTCACCGGTGTGCCCGACCTGCGCAAGGTCTTTGAGGCGGCCAGAATCCGTCGGGACAACGGGCAGGGCACCCTGCTGTTCGTGGATGAAATCCACCGCTTCAACAAGGCGCAGCAGGACGGCTTTCTGCCGCACATGGAGGACGGCACAATCCTGCTCGTGGGGGCAACAACAGAGAACCCGTCGTTTGAACTGAACGCAGCTGTGCTCAGCCGCGCGCAGGTCATGGTGCTGGAACGGCTGGATACGGCAGATCTTGAGGCGCTCCTGCAGCGGGCCGAAGGCACGCTGGGGCGCGGGCTGCCGCTCGATGCGGGAGCCCGCGCCGGCCTGCTGGAGATGGCAGACGGTGACGGACGCGCATTGCTGAACCTCGTGGAACAGGTGGCGGCCTGGAAAACCGACGCGCCGCTGGACACAGATGCCCTGGCGGCGCGCCTGATGAAACGGGCAGCCCAGTACGACAAAGGCGGGGACGCGCATTACAACCTCATCTCCGCACTGCATAAATCGGTGCGCGGGTCCGACCCGGATGCAGCACTCTACTGGTTTGCACGGATGCTGGAGGGTGGCGAGGACCCGCGATACCTTGCGCGCCGGATCACCCGGATGGCGGTCGAGGACATCGGCCTTGCCGATCCGCAGGCCCAGGCGGTCTGTCTGCAGAGCTGGGAAACCTACGAGCGTCTGGGCAGCCCCGAGGGGGAGCTCGCACTGGCCCAGGCGCTGGCCTATCTCGCACTGGCCCCTAAATCCAACGCCGCCTATGTCGCTTACAAAGGCGCACGCGCGGCTGCGAAACGCACAGGCTCAGAGCCACCGCCGAAACACATCCTGAATGCGCCGACCTCGCTGATGAAGGATCAGGGCTATGGGGAGGGATACGCCTATGATCACGATGCCGAGGACGGATTTTCCGGCCAGAACTACTTCCCCGACGGGATGGAGCGGCCATCGCTCTACCAGCCCGTGGAGCGTGGTTTCGAACGGGATCTGAAAAAACGGCTCGACTACTTTGCACGGCTGCGTGCAAAGCGCGAAACTTGACATTTCCGGGCGGACGCGTGACAGACCGCGGATGATAAAAACTCTGTCTCTTGTTGCTCTTGGCGGTGCGCTGGGCGCTGCACTGCGCTTTTTGTGGGGTGTCTCCGTCTACCGTCTGACCGGTGGTCCGGGGGAGTTTCCCGTGGCGATCATCGGCGCGAATGTGCTGGGCTCCTTTCTTATGGGCGCCTTTGTCGTGCTGGCCGCGCACAAGGGGCTGACGCATCTGAGCCCCTTTGTCATGACCGGGTTGCTGGGCGGGTTCACGACCTTCTCGGCCTTTTCCCTGGAAACGGTGACACTGATGGAACGGGGTGCATTCGGGCCCGCGGCCCTCTATGTGCTGTTGTCTGTCGGCCTGTCGGTCGCGGGTCTGATGGCCGGGCTTGCGGTGATGCGGGGGGTGATGCTGTGAGCAGGGTCCAGACACGTACAGTTGCCCCCGATGATGCGGACCAGCGTCTCGACCGCTGGTTCCGCCAGCAGTTTCCGCAGATCAGTCAGGGCCGCATCGAGAAAATGTGCCGCAAAGGCGAAATCCGGGTGGACGGCGGCCGTGTCAAAGGCTCGACACGGCTGGAAGCTGGCCAGCAGGTCCGGATTCCCCCCTGCCGGACAAGGACGCGCCGCCGCCGGCCCCGCGCACGAAAGTCAGCGAGGCTGATGCAAAACTGATCCGGTCCTGCGTGATCTACAAAGATGACGACGTGATCGCGATCAACAAACCCAGCGGTCTGCCGACACAGGGCGGGTCGGGCCAGACACGGCACGTGGACGGCCTCTCTGAGGCGCTGAAATTCGGGCTGGAGGACAAACCACGCCTCGTGCACCGGCTGGACAAGGACACCTCGGGCGTTTTGCTGCTGGCGCGCAACCGCATGGCCGCAAAGGGCCTGACCGCCGCCATGCGGCACAAGGAGACGCGCAAAATCTACTGGGCACTCGTCGCTGGGGTGCCGACGCCGTATCTGGGCGAAATCCGGTATGGTCTGGTCAAGGCCCCGGGCCGCGGGCGTGGCGGCGAAGGCGAAAAGATGATCGCTGTGCATCCGCGCGACATGGACGACACGCCGGGCGCTAAGCGGGCGCATACGCTTTACGCGACGCTCTACCGGGTTGGCTCGCGCGCGGCCTGGGTGGCGATGGAGCCGGTCACGGGACGCACGCATCAGCTGCGCGCACATATGGCAGAGATCGGCCACCCGATTGCCGGTGACGGCAAATACGGCGGCTCGGGCCAGGAAAACATGGGCGATGGATGGGGCGCGCAGCTCGGCGGTGTGATCTCTAAGAAACTGCACCTGCACGCCAGGATGATGCGCTTTGAGCACCCGGTCACCCGGGATGTGATCACCGTTACGGCGCCTATGCCCGATCATATGGCCCGCAGCTGGGACACGTTCGGCTGGACAGAGGACCTGGCGGCCGAAGACCCGTTTGAGGCGCTGTGACATGTCCGGCGGACTGAAACTGGTCATCTTTGACGTCGATGGGACGCTCGTCGACAGCCAGGCGGATATCCTGTCGGCAATGTCGGCAGCGTTTGAAACGACGGGCCGGCCGGTGCCTGCCCGTGCAGAGATCCTCGGCATTGTGGGGCTGTCGCTCGACAGGGCGATGGAACGGCTGGCACCGGATGCAGATTCCGGAACCCTTGCCGGCATGGTGGAGGCCTACAAGGACGCCTACGTGGCCATCCGGGCGCGCGTCGGAGCCGCGCAGTCCTCACCGCTCTATCCCGGAGCGCTTGAGGTGTTGGAAAACCTGCACAGATCGCCGGACATCCTGCTGGGCGTTGCAACAGGAAAATCGAAGCGTGGCCTCGACAAACTGATCGAAGCCCACGGGCTGGAGCGGTTCTTTGTGACCCGGCAGGTTGCTGATTTTCACCCGTCCAAACCGCATCCCTCAATGGTGCTGCAGGCCATGGCGGATGCCGGAACCGGGGCGGATGCTACGGTTATGGTCGGCGACACCAGCTTTGATATGGAAATGGCGCAGGCGGCAGGTGTCGGCGCGCTTGGCGTCAGCTGGGGGTATCACCCGGTTGACCGGCTGGTGGCCGCGCATCGGGTGCTGGATGACTTCGCAGCGCTGCCGGGCGCTGTTGCCGAAATGTGGGAGAGCAGGCGGTGAGTGAATGGAAAGCCAAACGGTTCTGGACCTCGGCGGATGTTGCGGAACAGGACGGTGGGTTCAGTATTCTGCTGGACACCCGCCCTGTTAAAACACCAGCAAAACAGGCGCTTACAGTGCCAACCGCCGCTATGGCGCAGGCCATCGCCGACGAGTGGAATGCTCAGGAAGAGGCCATTGACCCCCGGACAATGCCCTTTACCCGCACGGCAAATGCGGCCGTGGACAAGGTCGCGGCTCAGCACGCCGAAGTGGCGCAGATGCTGGCGGGATATGGCGACAGTGATCTGCTGTGCTACCGCGCAGACAGTCCGGAAAGCCTGGTCGCACAGCAATCGGCAGAATGGGATCCCTGGCTCGACTGGGCCGAAGACACGCTCGGCGCCCGGCTGGCCCCGCGTACGGGCGTGATGCACGCGCCACAGGATCCCGCGGCGCTGGAACGGCTTGGCGCCAGGGTGTACGGGCTTACATCCTTTGAACTGGCCGCTTTCCATGATCTCGTCAGCCTTTCGGGTTCGTTGATTCTGGGTTTCGGTGCTGCTCTCGGACAACGTCCGGCTGAAGAGATCTGGGAGATTTCCCGGCTCGACGAGAACTGGCAGGCCGAAGAATGGGGCAGGGACGAAGAGGCAGAGGCCGTTGCAGCGATCAAACGCGCCGATTTTCTTCATGCGAAACAGGTGTTTGACCTCGTTCAGCCCTGAGCCGGGGTCCTGTGCCTGCAAATCAGGCGCGCAACGCAGAAAGAGACCGTTTTTCAGGCACGTCACCCTTGACGTTTTCCGGTGAATGGGACCAGAATGATGCCCACTTGGAGGGGAGAGCCTTCATTATCGCCACCGGCCTGAAGGCCGGTCGAAACCGCCCCGGGTGAGGGGTGGAAAATCAGGAAGAGGTAAAAATGAAAAAATCAGTATTTCTCGGCGCACTGACAGTCGCCGGCCTTGCCGCAGGTGCGGCAGCCGCCGGTACACTGGATGACGTCAAAGCGCGCGGCAAGCTGAACTGCGGTGTGACAACCGGCGTTCCCGGCTTTGCTGAGCCCGATGCGAACGGTGTCTGGCAGGGCTTTGACGTTGCAGTATGCCGCGCAGTCGCCGCCGCCGTGCTGAGCGACCCGGCAGCCGTCGAATTCGTTCCGACAACCGGTAAAACACGCTTCACAGCGCTGGCGTCCGGCGAAATCGACATGCTGGCACGTAACACCACGTGGACATTCTCCCGTGACGTTGACCTGAAGTTCGAATTCACCGGTGTGAACTACTACGACGGTCAGGGCTTCATGGTCCCGAAAGAGCTGGGTGTCACATCCGCAAAAGAGCTCGACGGCGCGACAGTCTGCATCCAGACAGGTACAACAACCGAGCTGAACCTCGCGGACTTCTTCCGCGCGAACAACATCAGCTATGAGCCGGTGCCGATCGAAACAGGTGCGGAAGCGGTACAGCAGTACAATGCCGGTGCATGCGACGTTTACACAACTGACGCCTCCGCTCTGGCGGCACAGCGTGCAAACTTCGAAGATCCGTCGGCGCACGTGATCCTGCCGGAAATCGTATCCAAAGAGCCTCTGGGTCCGCTTGTCCGCCACGGCGACAACGAATGGGCGGACATTGTCCGCTGGACCCTGAACGCGCTGGTAACAGCTGAAGAACTGGGCGTCACATCCGTGAACCTGGCAGAACTCAGCAGCGGTTCCGACAACCCCGAAGTCAACCGCCTTCTGGGCTCCGAAGGTGACCTCGGCGCCATGCTCGGCCTCGACAAAGAGTGGGCCAAGCGCGCCATCGGCGTTGCCGGTAACTACGGTGAAGTCTTCGAGAAGAACATCGGTGAATCCACACCGATCGGTCTGGCCCGCGGCCTGAACGCTCAGTGGACCGATGGTGGCCTGATCTACTCGCCGCCCTTCCGTTAAGCAAAACCCTGGAAAGAGCGCAGAAATTCTGCGCTCTTTCTTTTTCAGCCAGGCGAAAAGCCTGCAACACCTGGTCCTGCACCGCTAAGAGTGCTCAAAAAAAGTCCAGTATCCAACGACGGGGAACGTCATAAATGACGACACTAGCCGACGCACCGGTGGCAAGCACACCGAATGAGTCGTTCCGGCTGTCTATGCTGTTGAACGACACTCGCTACAGATCGCTTACATTCCAGTTCATTGCGCTCGTCGCCATCATCGCCTTTATGGCCTTTGTGGGCGGCAACCTTGTGCGGAACCTGGCCGAAGCCGGTCTGAACATTTCATACACATTCCTGGGAGAGCCCGCGGGCTACGACATCAACCAGCGGCCCATCGAATACGACTCACAGTCGTCGCACGGCCGGGCTGCCGTTGTCGGTCTCCTCAACACGCTGATTGTGGCATTTCTGGCCTGTATGACCGCGACGGTCATCGGCGTTGTGGCCGGGGTTCTGCGGCTGTCCAACAACTGGCTCGTGTCCAAAGTGATGAGCTTTTACGTTGAGATCTTCCGCAACGTGCCGGTACTCATCTGGATCCTGATCATCTTCTCGATCATGATCAACGCGCTGCCGGGGCCACGGGAGTTCCGAGGTGACACCCCGTCTGCGTCAATGGCATTCTTTGATACGATGGCGTTTACGAACCGGGGCATCTATGGACCCGCGCCGCAGTTCACCAACAGTTTCGGCGCTACCGCTGACGTACCGGTCACCAGCACCGGGCTGGACTGGCTGCTGGTGATCGGCGCTCTCGTCCTGTCCTTCTTTGTTGCCCGCGCTGTCAGTTCCTGGGCCACACGCACGCAGGAAGAGACCGGCGTCCGGCCTGCGACCTGGCACATGCTGCTCGGCATCTGGGTGGTTCCGGTTGGTATCGTGCTGGCGTTCCTCGGCCTGACCTGGGATGTTCCGGCGCTCAAAGGTTTCAATTTCCAGGGCGGGATGCAGATCCGTGGTTCGCTGATTGCGCTTTGGTTTGCACTGGCCATCTATACCGGCGCCTTTATCGCAGAGAACGTGCGGGCGGGTATCATGGCTGTTTCCAAAGGCCAGACAGAGGCCGCCGGCGCGCTTGGCCTGCGCCCGAACCTGATCATGTCGCTGGTGGTGCTGCCGCAGGCGCTGCGGGTTATCATCCCACCGCTCATCTCGCAGTATCTCAACATCACGAAAAACTCGTCGCTGGCGATTGCGGTGGGCTACATGGATGTAACCGGTACGCTGGGCGGGATCACACTGTTGCAGACCGGTCGCGCGATCGAGACCATCCTGCTGCTGATGCTGTTCTATCTCACGATTTCGCTGCTGATTTCCGCCGTGATGAACGTGTTCAACAACAAAATGAAACTGCAGGAGCGCTGAGATGTCTGATACTGAAATCGCATTTGTGCGCACCCAGGAAATCCCGCCATCCCCGCCACCCGCCTCAGAGGCAGGTCTGGTCAAATGGATGCGCGAGAACCTGTTCGCGGGATGGTTCAATACACTGCTGACCGTCATTGCCATCTACTTCATCGCACGTTTTGCCGTGTTTGCCTTTCCCTGGTTCTGGAACGGCGTCTGGGACGCCGGCTCCATCAAGGAGTGCCGCGATATCCTGACAGCGGCGGGCAAGACCACGGGGGCCTGTTTTGCGGTGCTCGTGGACCGCTGGGACCACCTGCTGTTTGGGTTTAAATACCCGCCAGAGGGCTACTGGCGTCCGACACTGGCGTTCATCCTGCTGCTCTTTGCAGCCGCACCGGCATTGTTCGCGCAGTATGTCCCGCGCAAATTCCTGCTGTTCACAGCGCTCTACCCTTTCATTGCCTTCTGGCTGGTCTGGGGTGGATCGCTCTGGGTGCCGCTGACCATACTCGCGGCAATCATCGCCACCGGATATGTTTTCCGTGTTGTCGAAGGCCTTGATGTGGGCATGCGGACGATCCTTGCGGGGATTGTCGGTCTGGCGGCGGGTGCGGGTCTTGCCTACCTGCTCTTCCAGGGGGCGACCGAACTGTGGTTCATCTCGAATCAGGTAGGCGCCGGTGGTGCCCTCGGCACCGTCGCGGGTCTGCTGTTCAAGGCCGCGTCGATCTTCATGTTCGTCTTCTTCATCCCGATGGGCATCTTTATCGGTTACGCGATCTACAACGATGCCGAAGACGGCGGACTGGTGACCGTGGTAACCGCGCTCTTTGCAATCTACGTGATGCTGGCCTTCCTGCTGACACCGGTCTCCGGTGCACTGAACTCGATTATCCCGATCGAGCTGCAGGCCGTGCCATCGCGGGACATGGGCGGCTATATGCTCTGTCTGATCCTCGGGACCGTCTGTGTGTCACTGTCGATCCCGCTGGGCATTGTGCTGGCGCTGGGCCGTCAGTCGAACATGCCGCTGATCAAAGGTGTCTGCGTCGTCTTCATCGAGTTTGTGCGGGGCGTTCCGCTGATCACGCTGCTTTTCGTGGCCAACGTGATGCTGGCGTATTTCATGCCGCCACAATCCAACTTTGACCTGATCCTGCGGGTGATCATCATGATCACGATGTTCTCGGCGGCCTATATCGCCGAGGTGATCCGGGGCGGCCTCGCTGCTCTGCCCAAGGGCCAGTACGAAGCGGCTGACAGCCTTGGCCTTAACTACACGCAGGCCATCCGTCTGATCATTCTGCCGCAGGCGCTGAAGATCTCCATTCCGGGGATCGTGAACGTCGCGGTGGGTCTGTTCAAGGACACCACGCTGGTATCGGTCATCTCGATGTTCGACATCGTGGGGATGATCCGCGGCCCGATTCAGCAGTCGACAGACTGGATCAGCATCTACTGGGAGGTCTACCTCTTTGCGGCGCTGGTCTTCTTCGTCGTGTGCTACTCAATCTCTCAATATTCTCAGTGGCTGGAACGTCAGCTGGCGACAGACCACAAGTAAGGAGGCCTGAACAATGGCTGAACAAGCAATACAAATGCAGGTCTCTGACGAGATTGCGATCACCATCTCCAAGATGAACAAGTGGTACGGCGCGTTCCACGTGCTGCGCGACATTGATCTGACGGTGAACCGGGGCGAGCGGATCGTTATCTGTGGCCCCTCGGGCTCGGGTAAATCCACGCTGATCCGCTGCATCAACGCGCTCGAAGAGCACCAGCAGGGCTCAATTGAGGTGGACGGCACGCTGCTGTCGTCCGACCTCAAGAACATCGACAAGATCCGCTCAGAGGTCGGCATGTGCTTTCAGCACTTCAACCTCTTTCCGCATCTGACGATCCTTGAGAACTGCACGCTGGCACCGATCTGGGTACGCAAAACGCCCAAGAAGGAAGCCGAAGAAACCGCGATGCATTTCCTTGAAAAAGTGAAGATCCCGGATCAGGCGAACAAATACCCGGGCCAGCTTTCGGGTGGTCAGCAGCAGCGTGTGGCGATTGCCCGTTCGCTCTGCATGCGTCCGCGGATCATGCTCTTTGACGAGCCGACCTCGGCACTTGACCCGGAGATGATCAAAGAGGTGCTCGACACTATGATCGAACTGGCCGAAGAGGGCATGACCATGCTCTGCGTGACGCACGAGATGGGTTTTGCACGCCAGGTGGCGAACCGTGTGATCTTTATGGATGCGGGTCAGATCGTGGAGCAGAACGAGCCTGAGGCGTTCTTCAACAACCCGCAGAGCCCACGGACACAGCTCTTCCTGAGCCAGATCCTCGGCCACTGATCTTCAGGTCAGTTCCCGCGGGACGACAAATGCAACCGGCTGGCCTTCGTGCCAGCCGGTTTTTTTCCAGCTGTCACCGTCGAAATCGCAGACCAGCGTGGCCGCCGTGGGATAATCGTCGAACCGGTCATGCACAGGGCGCGCGCTGACCAGGTTGTGCGCCATATCCGCGATCCCATGATTATGTCCCAAGATCAGAACACAGCGGCCATGGGCCTGTTGCAGCACTTTGAGCATCTGGGCCGCCTCAGCAAGGTAAAGATCGCGGTGAAAGGTCACTCCGGTGTCTGTTCCGAGGCGGAGTCTTTGAAGCGTCTCTCTGGTCCGCTCTGCGGTGGAACACAGCACCTGGTCCGGCAGGTAGCCTGTCTCTCTGAGCCAGTGTCCCGTGGCATCTGCAGACATGCGCCCGCGTTTGTTCAGCGGCCTCTCATGATCCGGGTATCCCGCAGACCAGTCAGATTTGGCATGGCGCATCAGGATCAGTCTGCGCATGCCGGACCTCTGAATACCTGCATGTGATAGGCGGATTGTTCCGGCTGCCGGGGGTGGCTCTGTGACACCGGACAGGCGCGGCGGGCGCGGCATCCGGATGTCATACAGTCCGCACCGGATGTGCTGTGCAGCCAGGACTTGCAGGCATCCACATTGTAACCGGTGCCGTCGAACGCGCTGACCGGGCAGGTGCTGGTGCAGGGCTTGTCCGCGCAGGTGGCACAGGGGGAGGGCGGCGGCTCTGGCAGTTCGATATGTTCCCGGAGTGCCAGCGCACCCCGGAACGAGACGAACAGCCCTGCGGTGTCGTGCACAAGCAGCATGATCGGCGAGGCGTGAATGCGGCCTGTACGCTGTGCCCAGCTGAAAAAGGGCAGCCAGGGTGGTCCGCCGAACGGAAACAGAGCGGTGGCGTCCAGGTCGCGCGCCCAGCCGCCGATCACGCGTTCAGACCAGCGGTCCATCGGGTCCGGCTGGCCGTCCTGTGCTTCGGGTGACTGCTGATATGCGGGCCAGAAGCCCGGCGCCGATGGCCCCAGCAACAGCAGCGTCTGGCAGCCTGCCGGTGCTCCGTCATCCGGTTCCGGGTGAAATCCCCCAGCAGGGTCAGGTGGCGCGCCTGCGCGCTCTGCTCCAGCTGGTCCCAGGTCACTTGCGCGAAAAGGGCAGGGCCATGGACCACCCGAACCGTGCGGGGCGGTCGTCCTGCCATTCGAGGCCGACCTGCATGTCGTCATGCCCGGCCTCGGGCTGCGCGATATAGGTGCCGAACATCCGGTCCCAGATGGACAGTGAAAACCCGTAGTTGCTGTCGTGCTCGTGGCGGTGAACGGAATGGTGCACCCGGTGCATATCAGGCGTCACCAGAACACGCCGCACAACAGAATCCAGCCAAAGCGGCAACCGCAGGTTTGAGTGGTTGAACATGGCTGTCCCGTTCAGGATGATCTCAAACAGCACAACGGCAATCGCCGCCGGACCAAGCAGGTAAACAAGGCCGATCTTGAGCAGCATGGACAGCGCGATCTCGACCGGGTGAAACCGGATGGCTGTGGTCACATCCATATCCACATCCGCATGGTGCACCCGGTGCAGACGCCACAGAAGCGGCACCTTGTGCGTGATCAGGTGCTGAAGCCAGATCGCGAAATCGAGCATGAGCACACAGACGATCACCTCCAGCCACAGCGGTAGGGTCAGCGCATTAAAGAGGCCCCATCCCTGAGCCTCCGCGTCTATGGCGGCACCAACGGCCAGCAGGGGCAGGGCAAAGGCCATGGCGCGGAGCGTCAGCGTATTGACGATCGTTACGCCCCAGTTTGTGACCCAGCGCCGCGACCGCGGCTGGCTGCGCACCCTGCGGGGGGCCAGTTTTTCCAGCAGCGCCAGAACTGCAAACAGACCTAAGAATACGCCCAGGCGGATGAGAGCTTCGTTTTCCATGACCCTGAACTTAACCCGAAGGTGTCTGCGCACAAGCGACAGGCTGACACATCTGCGTTAGTCCGCGCGGATAATCGATCCGGCACCATGCTCGGTGAAGAGTTCCAGCAGGCAGGCGTTGGGGGCACGCCCGTCTAGGATAACAGCAGCGCGCACGCCGCCTTCGATCGCCTGCAGCGCGGTTTCGGTTTTCGGGATCATGCCACCTGCAATGACGCCGTCACGGGTCAGATCACGGATCTGGCCCGCGCTCAGCTCTGTAACAACCTCGCCTTCCGCGTTCTTCACCCCGGCCACGTCGGTCAGCAGCAGCAGCCGGTCCGCCCGGAGCGCGGCAGCCACCGCACCGGCGGCGGTGTCACCATTGATATTGAACGTTTCGCCATCCCGCCCTGATCCGAGCGGGGCGATCACGGGAATGTACTCTTTGTCCGTCAGGTCGCGCAGCAGCCGCGGATTGACCTCTTCGGGTGTGCCGACAAAGCCAAGTGCTGCATCCGTCTGCGCACAGGTGATCATGCCGCCATCCTTGCCGGACAGGCCCACAGCGCGCCCCCCTGACGGTTGATGGCCTGAACAATGCGCTTGTTCACGACACCGCTGAGCACCATTTCCACGACCTCCATGGTCGCCGCATCGGTCACCCGTTTGCCGCCCACGAATTCTGACTGTATCTGCAGCCGGTCGAGCATCGCGTTGATCATCGGTCCGCCGCCATGCACGACCACAGGGTTCACACCCACCTGCCGCATCAGCACCACATCGCGCGCGAACTCATCCATCGCTTCGTCACTGCCCATGGCGTGACCGCCGAGCTTGATGACAACAGTTGCATTGGTATAGCGCTGCAGAAAGGGCAGGGCCTTGTTCAGCGTGCTTGCGGTGGCAATCCAGTCGCGGTTCATATCCTGGGTCTTCATATCAGCGCCGTGGTCCGATGGTTATGGGTGCACCCTGCCTGCACTGCAAGGGGCTATTCCAGTGTCGCGATTATGGCGCGCAATGACGGAATGCCCCAGCCTTTTTCGCTGGAGGTCACGATGAGTTCCGGAAAGGCCGCGGGATGTTTGCTGAGCGCGCTGCGGACCTGGTCCAGCACTTTTGCCCGTTCGGCTTCCTTGACCTTGTCTGCTTTGGTCATCACCACCTGGAACGTCACGGCGGCGCTGTCGAGCAGTGACAGGATTTCCTCGTCGACTTTTTTCACGCCGTGGCGTGAATCGATAAGAACAAAGGCGCGGCGCAGGGTCTGGCGGCCTGAGAGATACTGGCGCAGCAGGCGCTGCCATTTCTCAACGACGGCAACGGGCGCATTGGCATAGCCATATCCCGGCAGGTCCACCAGGTAGTGGTCGTCGCCCGCCGTGAAATAGTTGATTTCCTGTGTCCGGCCGGGCGTGTTTGATGCCCGGGCAAGGCCCTTGCGGCCGGTCAGCGCGTTGATCAGAGAAGATTTGCCAACGTTTGAACGACCGGCAAAACACACCTCCATCGGTCCTGCGGGGGGCAGGCCCGACATGGCAACAACGCCTTTTACGAATTCGGTCTCACCTGCAAAAAGCAGGCGGCCCTTTTCCTCTGTGGCAGTGTCGGGTGCCTCTGCGATGGGAAAGGGCAGCATCAGAGCACCTCCAGCCGGTCGCTTGTCCGCACCAGGCCACCCTGCAGGACATAGGCACAGACGCCAAATTCCTGATGGCCAAACTGGTCCAGCGCCCCCAGCGTATCGGCATCCCGCTGTCCTGTGTCGGGATTGGCAGTGGTGGCACGGCATCTCGTGATGCGTTCGCGAACCTCCAGCACGGCACCACCCAGTGAAACGCGTTTGCCGACCAGGTTGAATTCCTTCCAGGCAGACAGGTCTTCCAGCCAGAAGTTGCTCCGCCAGCGGTGGTGGGACAGAGATTGCCCCAACTGCTGTTCGACGGCGGCATGCGACGCAAGGCTGCTCAGCGAAACGGAAGGGAAATCGCTGTCTGTGTATCCACGACCGTCAAGACGCAGAATGCCGTTGGAGGCAGCTCTGTCAGCCGGCACCAGAGGTCTGACCCACTCCAGAAACGCTTCCGTGTCGTGATCCGGCCGGAACGTCAGATCCGGCCGCTGAGGATGGCGCAGTGTCAGGGTACCGGTGTCTTCAGACAGCTCCGCCGTGATCGCCATGATCTGCGGCGCTTTGGCGGCCCGTGTGAAATTGGAGCATCTGAGCCACCCTTCAGCATGACGCGTCGCCTCGTGCGTCACCGCCCACACCCTGTCCCAGGGCATGGCATTGCCGGCTTCGAGGGTTACCTCCGCGATGCGCTCGCGGCCATGGGCTTTGAGCGGATAGCGCAGGATTTCAGTGATACGGCTCATTCGCTGTCCGGACCGGGTTTCCTTTTGAAACTGCCTTTGATGTTCCCAAAGACGTCCGGCGTGTATCCCTGACTGCGCATGATGATGTACTGCTGTGTGAACGTGATTGTGTTGTTCGCAATCCAGTACACAACCAGGCCGCTGGCAAAACCACCCAGCATGAACATGAAGACCCAGGGCATCCAGGCAAAGATCATCTGCTGCGTCGGATCGGTGGGCGCCGGGTTCAGTTTCTGCTGCAGCCACATGGAGATACCCAGCAGCAGCGGCAGGATGCCGATAAAGACCAGCGCCATCAGCGATCCTGGCTCGGGACCTGCAAAGGGGAAGAGGCCGAAGAAGTTCATGATCGACGTCGGGTCAGGCGCGCTGAGATCCTGGAACGGGCCAAAGAAGGGTGCGTGACGCAGTTCGATCGTCACAAAAATCACTTTGTAGAGCGAGAAGAAGATCGGGATCTGCAGAAGGATCGGCAGGCAGCCCGCGGCCGGGTTCACCTTTTCACGCTTGTAGAGCTCCATCATGCCCTGCTGCATTTTCTGCCGGTCTTCGCCGGCCTCTTCCTTCAGCTTCTCCATCTGCGGCTGCAGTTCTTTCATCTTCGCCATGGAGACGTAGGACTTGTAGGCCAGCGGGAAGAGGATCGCCTTGATGATCAGAGTCAGGCCGATGATGGCCCAGCCCATGTTGCCGATCAGAAGGTTCAGTTCGTGCAGCAGCCAGAAAATCGGTTTGGTCAGGAAGAAGAACCAGCCCCAGTCAATGCTGTCGATAAAGCGGTCCACGCCGGCACTCTGGTAGGTGCGGATGGCTTCCCATTCCTTGGCACCGGCAAACAGACTGCTCTGCGCGGAAACAGTCGCGCCGGGGGCCAGTGTCTGCGTCGGCAACACGACTTCGGCCTGATAGATGTCGCGGCGGTCATCGTATTTGGCCACTGATTTGAACGCGCTGCCGGGGGCAGGGATCAGAGTGGACATCCAGTAGTGATCGGTGAACCCGATCCAGCCGTTTTCGGCGACCTGCGTGGTTTCCGCCCGGGCACCTTCCCGCTCGGAGAAGGCGAAGTCAGGCATATCTGACCAGTCCGTCTCGGTCAGCTCACCATCCGCCATGGCGACAACACCCTCGTGCAGGATGAAAAAATTCATCAGATCAGTGGGTTCGCCGTGCCGTGCAAGGATGCCGTAGGGTGCCATGCTGACAGTTGCATCGCCGGTGTTGGTGACCGACTGGGTGATCGTAAACAGGTAGTCGTCATCAACCGCGATCTGGCGCTGAAAGGTCAGACCTGCTCCGTTGTCCCAGGTCAGTGTGACCGGCGCATCCGCGCTCAGGGTATCGCCTTCGGCGAGTTCCCAGAGCGTGTTGGGTCCGGGAACGGAGGTCGGATTGAGGCCTGCGCCTGCTGCCCATCCGTAAAGCGCGTAATAGGCGTTTTCGGTGCCGACCGGGGAGAGCATTTTGACGATTTCTGCATCATCGTCGAGAGAGACGCGGTAATCCCGGAGCGATAGATCGTCGATGCGACCACCCAGCAGCGAAATCGAGCCTTCAATGCGGTTGGTGGACACCGGTACGCGGGGGGCATCGCTGACAGCATCGGCGCCGGTGTCAGCAGTCGTGGCGGTCGCGGTCTCACCGGCCGGGGCGGCAGCGGTCGGTGCGGATGCAACAGGGCTTTCCGGTATCAGATCGCTGGACGCGGTGACTTCTGCCGGGATTTCGGGTTCGGGCGGCGGGAACAGGACAAACCAAACGAGGATCACGAGGAAACTGAGCGCTGTTGCCAGAATGAGATTCTTGTTCTGATCGTCCATCGGGACTGCCACCTGATCTGTTTGATATCAGCGAGGGTTCAACAGAGTGTCGGGGCAAAGGTCAAGTGGATTCGGTGCCGCACAGGGGGCTGCGGCTGTGATGGCATCGCGGGAGAGGCGGTCAGCCTGACCGGTCACCCATTATGCGCGGCGGATCCTGGAGTTTTGCGTTGTGGGCTTCGATCCAGGCGACCGTCTGGTCAAAGGGCATTGGCTTCCCGATACCAAAACCCTGCACGTGGTCGCAGCCGAGCTGAGCAAGCAGCGCGTGCTCACCCGTGCTTTCGACACCTTCCGCCAGCGTTTCAACACCAAGGCGCTCGGCCATCGTCAGTATGGCGCTGATCATGCGCTGCTGGTCCGGGTCGCGGTCGGACTTCATGACAAACGACCGGTCAATTTTGA